>CAZTNB010000388.1:0-1515 GCA_964614825.1 uncultured Gammaproteobacteria bacterium | reverse complement strand
TTGTGCCAGCTTTGCTGGCATCACGCCACGTCCAGCTCCGGCTAACGCCGCGGTTCAGCCGCGGCGGTTGATGCCCGCATGATGTCACAGCACTGACCGCCGCCGGCTGCAATGATGGTATGGACTCCTCCCGGTTTCTTCGCGGCATGATGGCCGCGATCGTGGGTCGCAACCACACCAGGAGGAGGCCGACATGGATGCTACGACGGTGGCGGTGGATCTCGCAAAGGATGTCTTCGAGGTGGCGGTCGCCAATCGGGCGGCGCGCATCGTGGACCGGCGGCGACTCACGCGACGACAGTTCGAGACCTTTCTCGATAGCTTGGCGGCGGGCACCACGGTCGTCATGGAAGCCTGCGGCACGGCCCATTACTGGGGCCGTCGCGGCCAGGCGCGCGGTCTGCACGTGCGCCTCTTGCCCGTGCAGTACGTGCGCCCCTACGTACGTCGCAACAAGACCGATCGCACCGATGTCGAGGGCATGCTCGAGGCCCATCGGTGCGCCGGCATTCAGGCGGTGCCCATCAAGACCGTCGACCAACAGGCGCTCCAAGCGCTGCATCGCGCGCGAACGCAGTGGCAGGCGGCGCGGACCGCCCGCATCAACGTGCTCCGCGGGCTGCTGCGCGAACAGGGCCATCCGATGCCCACCGGCTCACGCACGGTCCTGGCACGCGTGATCGCCGTGCTCGACACCGCGGGCGACACGCTGCCCGGACTGCTGCAGACGCTCATTCGCACACTCGTGGACGAGGTGCGTGATCTTGAAGGGCGCGTGGCCACCCTCGACCGGCAGCTCGCGGCGGTGGCCCGCACGCATCCCGACGCGCCGCGGCTTCAGCAGGTCCCCGGGATCGGCGTCGTGACCGCCACCGCGTTCGTCGGCGCGGTCTCGCACATCCACGCGTTCCGGCGCGGCCGCGACTTCGCCAGCTGGCTCGGCCTGACGCCGCGCGAGTCGACCACCGGCAGGCGGCGGTACCTGGGGCGCATCAGTAAACGCGGCGACGGCTATCTGCGCTGCCTGCTCACGCACGGCGCGCGGGCGGTGTTGCTGGCCGCGCAGCGGACCGCCCGCGACCGGCCGCACCGCCTGACACGACTGCAGCAGTGGGCCGTGGCGCTGGCCGCCCGACGCGGCCACAACAAGACGGCGATTGCCCTCGCCAACAAACTCGCACGGATCGTCTGGGCCGTGTGGTGTCGCGAGACCGACTTTCATTCACCCGCCGCGGCGCCCGTGGCCGCCTGAGTAGGAGTCCCTGTCCGACGAGATGTTCAGCGAGTCTCGATGATCATGGCGTGACCGGTTGGACCGGCGCCGAGCCAGGCCGATAACCTCGTTGACCCTTGAGGTCGTTGTTCAACGATTGGCCCTCGGTGCGCGGAGACCCATGATGGCCAGAGGCTGTGATGCCTCACGACAGGCCGGATATACGACTGCATCCGACTTTCGTCACCGCCTGATCGGCGTACTCGTTGACGTGCGGGAGGAGTCCATATAGCCGTGGTTAG
>CAZTNB010000387.1:0-1525 GCA_964614825.1 uncultured Gammaproteobacteria bacterium | reverse complement strand
CTGTCAGCAGGAATCCAATAATCCCCACCTGTAGGAATTGAATTTTCCCCACCCATCACATCGGGAGACGACAGATGGATGGGAGACGAGAGGAAGTGGGGGTGCCGGCTACCTTGCCTTTGCCCGCGGTGGGCGAGGAGGAGTCGGTGATCAGCAAGGATCGGTGGGAGGAGCTGCAGCAGCGCCGGAGCCAGGGCCAGTCGGTCTCGCAGATCGCGCGGGCGATGGATCTGGACCGCAAGACGGTACGCACGGCGTTGGCCAAGGCCGAATGGACGCCCTATCGGCGGGAAGCTGTCGCCTCGACCCTGCTGGCGGGGCACGCTGACTGGCTGGCGATCCGGGCGCCGCAGGTGCATTACTCGGCCCGCATCCTGTTCCAGGAGTTGCGTGCCGGGCGGGGCTACGCGGGCAGCTACGACACGGTTCGCAATGCCGTGCGGCCGCTGCGCACTGAAGCGGCGGTGGCTTCGCTGACGCAGCGACGCTTCGAAACCGAGCCCGGTGAACAGGCGCAGGTGGACTGGGGCCAGGTACGGGTCGGCTTCGAGGCCGGACCGGCGGTAGTGCATGTCTTCGTGATGACGCTGGGCTACTCGCGCCGTGCCTGGGGGGAGGGTTACCTGCACGAGCGGCTGGACTCGCTGCTCAGCGCACACGAGCACGCCTTTGCCCATTTCGGCGGGCTCACCGGCCACATCCTCTACGACCGCATGCGCACCGTGGTGGCCGGCAGCGTCGAGGGCAAGCCGCGCTGGAACGCGACGTTCGAGGCCTTCGCCCAGCACTGGGGTTTCCAGCCGCGCCTGTGCCGGCCGTACCGGGCCCAGACCAAGGGCAAGGTCGAATCCGGCGTCAAGTACGTCAAGCGCAACTTCGTGCCCGGCCGCAGCTTCCGGGACCTCGACGACTTCAACGCGCAACTGGCCGCGTGGCAGGCGGAGATCGCCGACCTGCGCCTGCACGGCACCACGCACGAGCGGCCGGTGGATCGCTTCGCGCGGGAGGCCGCGGCGCTGATCCACACCCAGGGGCAGCCCAGCTTCTTCCGCGCCCTGCGCCATACCCGCGTCGTGGCCGACGATTGGCTGGTGTCGATCGAGGCCAACCGCTACTCGGTGCCGTGGCGCCTGATCGGCAAGACGGTCGAGGTCGTGCGCGTGGGCGAGTGCTGGCAGATTTCGCACCAAGGCCGGTGCGTGGCCGAGCATCGCATCCTGGCCGGCCGCTTCGGGCTCAGTGTCGACCCGGCACATGGCCCTGGCGCCGTGGCCCGCAACGCGCGCAGCCGCTTCGGCCAGGCCACGGCGGCGAGCGCCCCGCGGTCGGCCTCGCACGAGATCGAGATCCGCGATCTGGCGGTGTACGAGCAACTGCTGGAGGTCGCATGAACCCGGCCCAGATCGAGCGCCTCGGCGAGCACCTGGTCAAGCTACGCCTGTTCAAGAGCCGCGAACGGCTCGAGGCGCTGCTGCAGGACGCGGCAGCCAAGGAGCTGGCCTACTCCGATTTCCTCGAGCAGGTC
>CAZTNB010000386.1:0-1544 GCA_964614825.1 uncultured Gammaproteobacteria bacterium | reverse complement strand
CGGATGACGAAGGTGCCGCTGGTGGTGACGCCGTCGTTGTCGGTCGCCACCACCTCGACCACCAGTTCCTCCTCCACCCACTCCACCGGCGTGCCGTGGAAGCGGTGGCGCATGGCGTCGAAGCGCAGCCAGTCCGGCAGCGGCGCGCCGCCCGGTGCGCAGGCCGAGAGCGTGATCACGTCGCCCGGGTCGCGGTCGACGAACAGGTCCGCCGGCAGCCGGTGCTCGAAGGGCTGGCCGGGCTGCACCTCCGCATGCGGGATGGGCCGGGTGAGCTGCGGCGCGACGTTGGTCATCTTCTCGGCCGCGAGGCGCCGGTACTCCTTGCCGATCGCGAAGGCGACCGCGAGCCAGAACGCCGCCAGCGCCATGTTGAGGAAGGCGAAGGCGGTGGCGTCCATCGCCAGCCGGGTGGTGCCGACGTAGACCATGCCGGCCTGCATCAGGTCGCCGAAGCGCCAGAAGAAGGTCTCGATGGTGGTCTTGCCCTCGTAGGTCTGCGCCGGCGTGGTGGGCAGGAACAGGGCCTGGCGCAAGGTGTTGGTCAGCGAGTACTCGACGCTCTGCTCGCCCATGCGCACCAGGCGGATGGTGGTGAGGATCGGCATGAAGCCGACCAGGCCGTAGCCCAGCAGCGAGAGCGCCGCCGGGATCAGCAGCGTGTTGGCGACGCCGAGGACGCGGAACAGGCGCCCGACCGCGAACAGCTGGATCGACAGCTGCAGCACGATCATCCAGAAGAAGAAGCGCGCCATGTACGTGGTGACCAGGGTCTTGGCCTCCACCGGCGGCACGCTGGCGGCCGCGACGGCGTCGAAGTGTTCCTTGACGAAGGCGCGGTGGATGTAGTCGCCGGTCGAGGAGATCCAGTTGATCAGCACCAGCATCACCGCGATCAGGATCAGGTAGCGGCTGCCGGCGACGACGCGGAAGCCGCCGAGGAAGTGCGGCCGCTCCAGCGGGCCGTCGCGCGCCACCTGCTGCGACTCGGGCGGCACGCAGGCGTGCATGCGCCCGGTGAAGGTCGCGGTGAGCGCCAGCAGCCCGGTGCTGACCAGCATCAGGTTGCCGGCGCCGAGCAGCGCGGCGTATTGCTGGGTGAACTGGCTGCCGCTGAGCCCGCCGAACTGCGCCGCCAGCATGATCGCCGGGAACAGGCGCTGCCCGGCCTTGATGTTGAACGAGTCGGCGGCCAGGGCCCAGAACTGCGCCACCATCATCACGTTGAAGATGCCGACCCAGACGTAGAAGGCGAAGCCGATGTCGAAGCCGGCGCGGGCCGCGGCCCAGAACCCGAACAGCGTCAGCGCGAAGAAGCCGATCACCGAGTTGACCAGCCGCGTGCCCTGGTAGCGGCGCCGCACCGCGCTGTAGACCGGCACCAGCAGCATCAGGATCAGGGCGATCGCCGCGGTGGCGTAGCTTCCCAGCGCCGCACTGCCGCGCTCGAGCAGGAAACCCTCGCGCAGCGAACGCACGATGTAGTACGCGAACAGGATCAGGAACACGTGCGCGCCGAACAGCGCCACCGGCCGGCCCTCGCC
>CAZTNB010000385.1:0-1554 GCA_964614825.1 uncultured Gammaproteobacteria bacterium | reverse complement strand
TCGGTCTGGCCGATGAAGATGCTGGCGCAGACCGAGGTGGTCTCGGCGCCGGACACGCGCATCACCTTGGTGATCGCCCAGGCCATGCCGCGCACGATCTGCTGCATCACGCCGGCGTGGTACAGCACGCCCATCAGCGCGGCGAAGAAGATGATCGTCGGCAGCACCTGGAAGGCGAAGATGAAGCCCAGCTTCTCGCTGCGCGCGAGGTCGCCGAAGACCAGCGCGGCGCCGACCTGGGTGAACTCGAGCAGCTTGACGAAGCCGTGGCCCAGCGCCTCGAACACCTGGCGCCCGCCCGGCGCCAGCAGCACCAGCGCGGCGAAGGCGACCTGCAGCGAGATGCCGGTGGCGACCAGGCGCCAGTCCACCGCGCCGCGGTTGTTGGAGAACAGCCAGGCGATGCTGACCAGGCAGGCGAGGCCGAAGAGGCCAAACAGGATCGTCCCCAGCACGCGCCTTCCCCCCGCGGACTCGCAGTCCCCAGCCTAGACGATGCTCCGTCGACGCGGCAAGGCGCGCGGCGCCTCAGCCCGCCGGCCGCAGCACGATCCACAGCGCCAGCAGGGCGAACACGGCCGCCGCCGTCGCGCGCGCCAGCCGCAGCGGGATGCGATGCGCGAAGCGCGCGCCCAGCGCCACCACCGGCGCGTTCGCCAGCAGCATGCCGAGCGTGGTGCCGGCGACCACCTGCCACAGCGGCTCGTACTGCGCCGCCAGCACCACCGTGGCGACCTGGGTCTTGTCGCCGATCTCGGCCACGAAGAACGCGACCAGGGTGGCGACGAAGGCGCCGTGGCCCGCACCACGCCGTGTCTCGGCCTCGTCGACGTGGTCGGGCTTGAGCGCCCACAGCGCCACCGCGAGGAAACTCGCGGCCAGCAACCAGCGCAGGGCTTGCGGCGAGAACCAGCCCGCGACCCAGGCGCCGATCCACGCCGCTGCGGCATGGTTGAGGAGGGTGGCCAGCGCGATGCCGGCCACGATCGGCCACGGGCGCCGGTAGCGCGCGGCCAGCACCAGCGAGAGCAATTGCGTCTTGTCGCCGATCTCGGCGACGGCGACCACCAGGGTCGAGATCCACAGGGCGTGCATCGGAACTCCGGGGCCGGGCGCAAGGCAATCGATGGCACGCGTGCGCGTGCCCGGCCGGGTGCGCGCCGCGAACCATCGGTCTCGCCGGATCCTGCGACCTGCCGCGCCATGGCCTGCGGGCCAAGCATGTTGACGCGGCATTCCCGCCTGCGGCGGGTCGGCTACTCCCCGAAGCAGCCCCCGCATTGTAGGGGCGGAGCCCCCGGGCTTGCGTTTCAAATGCGAATGACTATCATTAACCGCAGATTCCGGTGAGCCCATGAACGCCATGCCGACGACCGTTCCCGACCGTCCCGCCGCGCGCGGCCAGGCTGCTCCCGCACCCGCCACGGCGCTGGCGCTGCGCCGCTACGAAAGCACCGAGTTGTTCGGCGCGCGCAACGTCATCCTGATCCGCCACGCCGAGCAGGACTACGTGTTGCGCGTCACCCGCAACGGCAAGTTGATCCTCACCAAGTA
>CAZTNB010000384.1:0-1559 GCA_964614825.1 uncultured Gammaproteobacteria bacterium | reverse complement strand
TCCATCAGCACGGCGTGGCCGTTGCGGTCGAGCATGGCGTTGCTGGCCTTGATGTCGCCATGCACCAGCCCGGCCTCGTGCACCGCGCGCAGGGCGGCAGCCAGTTCGCGCGCGATGCGCAGCGTGGCGGCCGCGTCGAAGGCGCCATCGCGATCGATGCGCGCGCTCAAGGTCTCGCCGTCGATCCAGTCGGTCCAGATGCCGGCGCGGCCGTCGTGGTAGCCGGCGCCGTGCACCGCCAGCACGTTGGGATGGCGCACCCGCGCCAGGCGGCGCGCCTCGGCGACGAAGTCGCGGCCGCTGACCATGGGACCGCCGGCGTCGGTGCGGCGCAGCTTGAGCGCGACGACGCGGTCCAGGGTGGGATCGAAGGCGCGGAAGACCTCGCCGAAGGAGCCCGCGCCGATCGGCTCGAGCTGCTGCAGCGGGCCCCAGGTGGCGCCGGCCGGGGTGTCGGGTTGCAGCGCCTGGGCCATCGCCGCGAGCCGGCGCAGGCCGCGCGCGAGCGCCGGGTCGGAGGCCTCGAGCGCATCGAGCTCGGGAGACTGGCCGTCGGCGATGCGCTGCGCCGCGTCCAGCGCGGGATCGCGCCCGCCGCTCATTTCAGTTCACGCGCCAGCTCGACCAGCGCGCGCGAGACCAGCATGCGCGCGGCATCGGCGCTGGAACGGTCCAGCGCGGCGGCGATCTCGGCCCAGCCCATGCCGAACTCCAGGCGCAGGATCACCGCCTCGCGCTGCTCGGGCGCGAGCCGCGCCAGCGCCTGCTCGTAGTCGAGCCAGCGATCGGTGTCCAGGCGCCTGGACAGCTCCGCGTCCAGCGGCCACACGCTGTCCTCGGGCAGCGGCTCGTGCGCGCCGCCGTGGCGGGTGGTGCGGCGGATCTCCTGGCGGATCGCATTCATCAGGGACGTGCGCAGGTAGGCCAGCAGCGCGCCCTCGTGGCGCGATTCGAACTGCTCCAGGTTCCTCAATGCCGACAGCAGGGTGATCTGAACGAGATCGTTGGTGTCGTTGAGATCGCGCGCGTAGCCGGGCAGGCGACCGTGGGCCCAGCGCCGCAGGAGCGGCAGGTAACGCGCGACGAGGCGGTCGCGGGCCGTTCCATCGCCGTCGCGCAGCAGCGACAGCAGCGTGGCGGTCGATTCCGGGGGCGTGGCCTCGGTCATGGCCCGATCATAGCCGCGGCCACGGCCCGAACCGCCGGCAGGCCGCGCAAAACGCTGTGGTATCCTGATGAATCAAGCACTTCCATGCGCCGCGCGGTGCAAGATCGCGCCGAGAGGGATTTCTCCATGTCGACCGCGGACGACCTGCGCGAGCAGGCCCTCGAGTACCACCGCCAGCACCCGTACGGGAAGATCAAGGTCGCGCCGACCAAGTCGCTGGTGACGCAGAAGGACCTGTCGCTGGCGTACTCGCCCGGCGTGGCGGCGGCCTGCGACGCCATCGTGGCCGATCCCAACGAGGTCTCCACGCTCACCGCGCGCGGCAACCTCGTCGCCGTGATCACCAACGGCACCGCGGTGCTGGGCCTGGGCAACATCGGCCCGCTGGCCG
>CAZTNB010000383.1:0-1565 GCA_964614825.1 uncultured Gammaproteobacteria bacterium | reverse complement strand
TTCCTGCCCGGCCTCGTGCTGCTGCTGGCGACGGCCGCGGCCGCGGCCGATTCCAACAAGTGGCGCCTGCAGTGCAGCGGCGGCGCCGAATCCGATGGCGTGATCAGCCTGCGCCTGGTGCCCAGGGACGGCGAGCCGATCGAAGTCGTGGTCGCGATCAGCAAGGGCACGGGCGAGAACGCGGTCGCCCGCGCCATCCGCGACGCGCTGCAGGCGCAGGCCTCGGCGCGCTACCGGTCCGAGGTCGACGACGGCGAGGACGTGCTGGTGAAGAAGCGCGGTGGCCAGCCCGATTTCGAGCTCGTCGTGCACGCCAACACGGTCAAGGGCGTGCGCATCGGCCGCGAGCGGGAGTAGGACCAAGGTGCGCAAGGCCGCGGCGGTCGTGGCCGGATTGGCGCCGAGCCTCGGCTGCGGCGCCGCCGTTCCGTTCCTCGGCGACCGCGAATCGTTGCCGGTCGGCCCGCCGCCGGATCGACCGTGACGCGCGCGGCCGCGGGTTCAGCAGGCAGTTGGCCGCCACCGACTACGATGGTCGCTTCCCTGGTTCGCGCGGAAACGGGCATGCGTCGTATCTCCCTGCTGGCGGGCGCGCTGCTGTCCGTCGCCGGCGCCGCCATCGCCGCCGACGAGTTGCCGTCCGCGCTCGCGCGCGTGGCGCCGGACGTCGACGCCAGGCTGATCGCGCTGGCCGTCGATGCCATGGCCTGCGCGCAGCGCGACGCGGCCGCGCCCGCGCGTCGCCTGGCCCTGATCGACTACTCGCGCCCGTCGACCGAGCAGCGCCTGTGGGTGTTCGACCTCGACCGGCGCGCGCTGCTCTACGCCGAGCGCGTGGCCCATGGCCAGGGCTCCGGCGACGACGTCCCGACGCGCTTCTCCAACCTGCCGGGCAGCCACCAATCCAGCCTGGGCCTGTTCCGCACCGCGGGCACCTACGTGGGACGCAACGGCTATTCGCTGCGGCTCGAAGGCCTGGAGCCCGGCGTCAACGATCGCGCGCTGGAGCGTGCGATCGTGATGCACGGGGCGCCCTACGTGAGCGACGCGGCGATCGGGCAGCTGGGCCGCCTGGGCCGCAGCTGGGGCTGTCCGGCGGTGCGCAGCGAAGTGGCGCGCGAACTCATCGACCAGCTCAAGGACGGACAGTACCTCTACGCCTACTACCCGCGGCAGGACCGATTGCCGAACCCGCCCCGGACGGATTGCGACGCCGCGCCGCGCAACGCGGTCGCCGCCGGCGCGCCGCAGGGCCCGCCGCGGGCCACCGCCGCCGCCGCTGCCGGCAACTGAGGCACCGCGGCGCCGGCCGCGGCCGCGCCGGTGCCGCGCGTCAGGCCATCGGCAGCTGCAGGCCCTGTTCGCGCGCGCAGGCTTTTGCCAGCTCGTAGCCCGCGTCGGCGTGCCGCATCACCCCGGTGCCGGGGTCGTTCCACAGCACCCGCGCCAGGCGCCGGTCGGCGGCCTCGCTGCCGTCGCAGACGATGACCACCCCGCTGTGCTGGCTGTAGCCCATGCCGACGCCGCCGCCATGGTGCAGCGAAACCCAGGTGGCGCCGCCGGCG
>CAZTNB010000382.1:0-1567 GCA_964614825.1 uncultured Gammaproteobacteria bacterium | reverse complement strand
TGCAAGCTGTGCGAGGCGGTGTGCCCGGCGCTGGCGATCACGATCGACTCCGAGCAGCGCGCCGACGGCACGCGCCGCACCACGCGCTACGACATCGACCTGTTCAAGTGCATCTTCTGCGGCTTCTGCGAGGAATCCTGCCCGGTGGATTCGATCGTGGAGACCGACATCCACGAGTACCACTTCGAGCTGCGCGGCGAGAACGTGGTGAGCAAGGCCCAGCTGCTGGCGATCGGCGACCGCTACGAGCGCGAGATCGCGGCGGCGCGGGCCCAGGACGCGGCGTTCCGGTGAACCCATGAGCATCGACCTCGCGATCTTCTACTTCTTCGCCACCGTGCTGGTGGCCAGCGCGGTGGCCGTGGTCACGGTCCGGAACACCGTGCACGCCGCCCTGTTCCTGGTCCTGACCTTCTTCACCAGCGCCTGCGTGTGGCTGCTGCTGCAGGCCGAGTTCCTCGCCATCGCGCTGGTGCTGGTCTACGTCGGCGCGGTGATGGTGCTGTTCCTGTTCGTGGTGATGATGCTCGACATCAACACCGCGCCGTTGCGCGAGGGCTTCGCCCGCTACCTGCCGGTGGCGCTGGTGGTCGCGGTGGTGATGCTGCTGGAGATGCTGGCGCTGATCGGCGTGCGCCGCCTCACCGGCCGCTTCGCCCCGCCGGACCCGGCGATCGCCGAGGGCCTGTCCAACACCGAGTGGCTGGGTCGTGCGCTGTTCCGCGACTACCTGCTGCCGTTCGAGGTCGCCGGCGTGATCCTCACCGTGGCGATCATCGCCGCCATCGCCCTGACCCTGCGCCGCCGGCCCAACACGCGCAAGCAGGACCCGGGCCGGCAGGTGCTGGTGCGCAAGGAGGACCGCCTGCGCATGGTCAAGATGCCGGCCGCCGGCAAGGAGGCCGCGCCATGATCCCGCAGTCGCACTTCCTGGCCCTGGGCGCGATCCTGTTCTGCATCAGCGTCGCCGGCATCTTCATCAACCGCAAGAACGTGATCGTGCTGCTGATGGCGATCGAGCTGATGCTGCTCGCGGTCAACATGAACTTCGTGACCTTCTCGCGCTTCCTCGGCGATCCCTCCGGCCAGGTGTTCGTGTTCTTCATCCTCACCGTGGCCGCGGCCGAGGCGGCGATCGGACTGGCGATCCTCGTGGTGCTGTTCCGCAACCGCAGCACCATCAACGTCGAGGAACTCGACGCGATGAAGGGGTAGGGCGTGCTCTCGCAGAACATCCTCCTGGCCATCGCCCTGGCGCCGCTCGTCGGCGCCATCGTGGCCGGCCTGTTCGGGCGCCGCATCGGCCGCGCCGGCGCGCACTGGGTCACGATCGCGGGCGTGGCGCTGTCGTTCGGGCTGTCGGCGTGGGTGCTCAAGCAGCTGGTGTGGGACGGCGTGCCGGTCTACAACCAGAACCTCTACACCTGGTTCCAGGTCGCCGGACTGGAGGCCAACATCGGCTTCCTGGTCGATCGCCTGACCGCGGTGATGATGGTGGTGGTGACGTTCGTGTCGCTGATGGTGCACGTCTACACCATCGGCTACATGGCCGACGATCCGGGCTACC
>CAZTNB010000381.1:0-1578 GCA_964614825.1 uncultured Gammaproteobacteria bacterium | reverse complement strand
GGCGGGATGCACAGTTCGCAGCCGGTGCACTCCTCCGCCAGCACCGCGTGCATGCGTCCCTGCGCGCCCACGATCGCGTCGACCGGGCAGGCCTGGATGCACTTGGTGCAACCGATGCACGCCGGTTCGTCGACCACCGCCACCGCGCGCGGCTTCTCCGTGCCGCACGCCGGGTCGATGGCCCGCTCCGCGCGCCCCAGCAGCCGCGCCAGTTCGCGCATCCCGCGCAGGCCGCCGGGCGGGCAGCGGTTGATCTCGCTCTCGCCGCGCGCAAGGGCCTCGGCATACGGGCGGCAGGCTCCGTACCCGCACTGGCCGCACTGGGTCTGGGGCAACAGCGCGTCGATCGCCTCGACATCGACAGCCATGGCGATGCTGCGTCCCGATGCGACTCAGCGCACCCGCATGCCCGGCTCGGCGCCGCTGTCGGGCGCGAGCAGGAAGGGACCGCCGCGCTCGTCGCTGGCGGCGAGCACCATGCCCTCGGACAGCCCGAAGCGCATCTTGCGCGGCGCCAGGTTGGCCACCATCACGGTCAGGCGGCCGACCAGCGTGGCCGGATCGTAGGCCGACTTGATTCCGGCGAATACCTGGCGCCGCTCGGCGCCGAGGTCGAGCACCAGGCGCAGCAGCTTGTCGGCCTCCGGCACCGCGCTCGCCTCGACGATGCGCGCGATGCGCAACTCGACCTTGGCGAACTCCTCGATGCCGATGGTGGGCGTCGCGTCCTTCGCCGCGGCGGCGGGCGTGGCCGGGGCAGCTGGCGCCGCGGCAGTCGCGGCCACGGCTGCGCCGGCGGGCGCGGCGCTCGCAGGCGCGGCGGGCTGCAGGGATTCCTTCGAGGCTTCGGTCATGGCGGCGAGGGCCTTGGGGTCGACGCGGGTCATCAGGGGTTCGAACTCGGCGATGGCGTGCCCGAGCAGCGGCGCGTCGATGTCCGCCAGCCGTGCGATGGGCGCGCGCAGGAAGTGCTCGGCCCTGGCCACCGTCGCCGGGAGCACCGGCTTGAGGTAGGCGGCCAGCGCCCGGAACAGGTTCAGGCCCTGCGTGCACACCCCGTGCAACTCGGCGTCTCGCGCGGCGTCCCTGGCGATCACCCAGGGCTTGCGCTCGTCGATGTAGCGATTGGCCTCGTCGGCCAGGGCCATGGTCACGCGCGTGGCGCGGGCGAAGTCGTCGCCGGCATAGGCGGCCTCGATCTCCGGGCGCGCGGCGGCGAAGCGCGCGTACAGCGCCGGATCCGGCAAGGCCGCCGCGAGGCGGCCGCCGAAGCGCTTGCCGATGAAGCCGGCGCAACGGCTGGCGATGTTGACGAACTTGCCCACGAGGTCGGCGTTCACGCGGGCGACGAAATCGTCGAGGTTGAGGTCGAGGTCGACCACGCCGCCGGAGGACTTGACCGCGTAGTAGTAGCGCAGCGCGTCCGGGTCGAGGCCGTGGTCGAGCCAGGTGCGGGCCAGCACGAAGGTGCCGCGCGACTTCGACATCTTGGCGCCGTTGACCGTGAGGTAGCCGTTGACGTGCAGCGCCGTGGGCACGCGCAGGCCGGCGCCGTGCAGCACCGCCGGCCAGAACAGG
>CAZTNB010000380.1:0-1581 GCA_964614825.1 uncultured Gammaproteobacteria bacterium | reverse complement strand
AGCTGTCGGCGAACAGGGCACCGGTGAGCTCGACGGTGTAGATGCCGCTGCCGAATCCGCGCTGCGGGTCGGTGAAATCCAGGCGCAGCGCCAGGCTGCGGCCGTCCATGGAATCGCCGTTGAACACCTCCGGCGCCAACGCCGCGCCGCCCGCCGCGTACACGATGCGGCCGCCGGGCAGCGTGTCGTTGACGCGGACGACCTTGGCCACCTGCCCGCCCCGCACCGGAACCGCATAGATGCCCTGGAACGCGCTGGCGTCGGTGCCCCGGAACACGACGACCTCGCCGCCCAGCACGATGCGGTCCAGGCTGAACCCGGCGATCGGGCCCTGGAAGGTGCCGACGCCTCCGGGCACCGGCGTGGCCGTGCTCACCAGTTCGATCAGGCCCGAGCCGTCGCCGGCGGCGCTGTAGATGCCGTACCGTCCCGCCCCATTGCCGCCATGGAAGACGATCCGGTCGCCATCGATGCGCAGCGTGTTGAACGCGAACGGATCGAAGGTCGCGGCGCCGCCGGGCACGACGACGTTGCGACTGGCGATGCGCTGCCCGTTGGACGCACGCAAGCGCGGCGTGGCGCACGCGTCCGCGGTGCCCGTCACGCCGCTCAGCGGGAACGCATACAGCGCCGCACCGGCGCCACCGCCGATGGCCATGACCGCGGTATTGCCGCTGATCTCGGGATTGGCCCAGATGAGCGCCAGGTAGTTGCCCGGTTCGCAGATCGCGAAGGCCGTGGTGCCCAAGGCGCGCACGGGGCCGGCGGGGACCGGGATCGCATAGTTGCCCGCCTCGCTGGTATCGGCGAAGACCAGGGTGCCGGCGTCGAGCGCCATCTGCTCCTGCGTGCCCCCGGGGAAGCCGATGTTGAGGCCGAAAGGCGTCGTATTGGCCGGGGGCACCAGCGTGCCCTGGTTGGCAAGCATGGTGACCACACCGCCGGCGATGGGCACGGCGTAGTAGCCGGCCTGCCCGCCGAACTCGTTCTGGTCATCGCCGCGGAACACCACCGTGGTGCCGTCGGAGCGGAACGGCAGCAGGTCGCGGAAGAAGCCGGTGCCCGCGGGGATCGCCGTGTTGCTGTCGACCAGGCGGGTGAACCCGCCCGGCGCCGGCCCGGTCCGCCACAGCGACTTCGTCCCCGCGACCTCGGCATAGAAGACGAAGACCCCGTTCTTGCGCACCGCCGCCGACGGCGGCAGGGTGAAGCTCACCCCCGCTGCCGCGCCCGGCACCTGGTCGAACGAGTCCACGACCTTCGTCAGCGGCGCGGCGCCGGCCACGCCGCCCGCGCACCCAAGTACCGAAAGCACCGCCAGGATCCGTCGTCGCACTGCGATCATCGGCAACTCCTCGCACTGACTAGTCGGCAAAAACGGCCAGCATGATCACGCCGCGAAGAAAACCGGGGTCAGAGTACAATTTTCGCCAAACGCTTCCCGAACAATGATGCATGCCGTGAAAAGTGTACTCTGACCCCGGTTTTTCTCCGGGCGCTAGCGGAGGGCGTAGTCCAGGGCGGCGCGCACGGCGGCGACTTGCGCGGCGATGCACTGCTCGGGCGTCGCGCGGGGACTGT
>CAZTNB010000379.1:0-1584 GCA_964614825.1 uncultured Gammaproteobacteria bacterium | reverse complement strand
GTCAGGAACACGGTGAGCGGCCAGCCGCCGGGGCGCTGCACCAGGGCCTGGTGCGCGAGCTGGTACAGCTTGTCGAGGTCGGGGCGCTCCTCGCGATCGACCTTGATGTTGACGTAGAGCGCGTTCATCAGCGCCGCGGTGTCGGCGTCCTCGAAGCTCTCGTGCGCCATCACGTGGCACCAGTGGCAGGCGCTGTAGCCGATCGAGAGCAGGATCGGCCGCTGCTCGCGCCGGGCCAGCGCCAGCGCCTCGTCGCACCAGGGCCACCAGTCGACCGGGTTGTCGCGGTGCTGGTTGAGGTAGGGACTGCTCTCGCGGGCGAGCCGGTTGCTCATGGCCAGGGCCGGGTGGAGGAGCCGCCAGCTTGCCATGTCCGGGCCGCCGGATGCTTCCCCGCGCGCCGGCGAGGCCTCACACTGGGCAGATGGACGAAATCGAACAGACCGCGACCGACGCGGGGATGGACGTCGAGTATCCGGCCCTGTGCCTGCGCAAGGGCGAGGACGCGCGCCTGCGCGCGGGCCACCTGTGGGTGTTCTCGAACGAGGTCGACGTCAAGCGCTCGCCGTTGACGGCCTTCCGCCCCGGCGAGGTCGCGGTGGTGCTGGACCATGCCGGCAAGCCGCTGGGCATCGGCTACGTCAACCCCAATGCCCTGATCTGCGCGCGGCTGGTGACGCGCGGGATACGCCATCCGCTCGATCGCTCGCTGATCGTGCACCGGCTCAACGTGGCGCTGGCGCTGCGCGAGCGCCTGTACGAACGCCCCTGCTACCGCCTGGTGTACGGCGAGTCCGATGGCCTGCCGGGCCTGGTGCTGGACCGCTACGGCGACGTGGTCGTGGGCCAGATCGCCACCGCCGGCATGGAAGCGCTGCGCGGCGCCATCGTCGAGGCGGTGGCCAAGGTGCTGCGGCCGGCGGCACTCGTGTGGAAGAACGCGGGCTCCGTGCGGCGCATGGAGAGCCTGCCCGAATACGTGGAGGCCGACATCGGCGCGCTGCCGGCCTCGGCGACGGTGGAGGAGGGCGGCCTGCGCTTCGCCATCGACCCGGTGCATGGGCAGAAGACCGGCTGGTTCTACGACCAGCGCGGCAACCGCGACGCGCTGGCGCCGTTGGTGCGCGGCAAGCGCGTGCTCGACCTGTTCAGCTACGCCGGCGCGTGGGGACTGCGTGCCGCGGCGATGGGTGCGAGCGAGGTCCACTGCGTGGACGCTTCCGCCACGGCGGTGGCCGCGATCCGCGCCAATGCCGAAGCCAACGGACTGGCCGACCGCGTGCAGGCGATCGAGGCCGACGCCTTCGAGCACCTGAAGTCGCTGCGCCAGCGGCGCGAGCACTACGACGTGGTGATCCTCGACCCGCCGGCCTTCATCAAGCGCAAGAAGGATTTCGTCGAAGGCCGCCTCGCCTACCGCCGCCTCAACGAGGCCGGCATGCAGGTGCTGGCGCGCGATGGCATCCTGGTGAGTTGCTCGTGCTCGTACCACCTGCCGCGCGCGGCGCTGCTCGAGGCGCTGCAGCAGGGCGCCCGCCACCTCGACCGCTCGCTGCAGGTGCTGATGCAGCTGCAGCAGGGCCC
>CAZTNB010000378.1:0-1616 GCA_964614825.1 uncultured Gammaproteobacteria bacterium | reverse complement strand
TCGCTGAATGCCTCGAGCCTGTTCTTGCCCATGTCGATTCCCGTGCCGGGCCTGGAAGAGCCGCCGAAACCTCACTCTGACCCTGGTTCTCGGTTCACTGGTTGGCTTGCAGCATCGCCGCCATGCGCTGGTGGACCAGGTTGATCGCCTTGAGCGGCCGCAGCATCACCTTGAATTCGACGATCCGTCCCGCCTCGTTCCACTTGATGATATCCACGCCGTTGACCAGCACGCCGTCGATCTCGGTCTCGAACTCGAGCATCGCGTCCGTGGCGCCGACGATCTCGCGCACGTAGCGGAAGCCCGGGTTGAAGAACACCTGGCAGGCCGCCGCCAGGTACATCGCCGTGAGCTTCCTGCCCCGCTGCGGCGCGTGCACGATGGGCGACAGGAACACCGCGTCCTCATCGAGCAGCGCGTCGAGCCCGCGCGGGTTCCGTTCCCTGACGAGGCGATGCCAGGCTTCGATGGGATGGACTGTCACCGGAATCTCCCTCGTGGTCGTTGGCTGCGGCAAGGCAATCGCGTCGCGGTCGACTTCGACCCGACGACTCTACTCGTAGATGCGGCCATCGTGCCGCAGCCAACCGCCGGGATGGCGTCGCGCCGGGTCGTGGTGGGTCCAGTGCAGCACGCCGCCCTTGTCGTTCCAGATGTACTCGCCCTGGAACTCGACCACGTCGCCGCGCTGCAGGCCGGCGATGCGCGGCGCGAGGTCGATGTTGTGCGCGACCAGCAGGGTGCCGCCCATCGGCAGGCGCAGCAGGATGCGCTGGTGGCGGCTGCCGTCGTGGTCGTCGGGCAGGAGCTTGATCACCTCGCCCTGGCCCTGCACGAGGACGTCGCGCTGGCGCCGCGCGATGGCTTCGCGCAGGCTGCTGTCGTCGAGCGTGGATGGCGCGCGTTCGCCATCGGCATCGCGCGGGACGGAGCGTTCGACCGGCGGTGCGGTCGGGCGCGGCGCGGTGTCGCGGGCAACGTAGCTGACGAGCGCGACCGCCAGCACCACGGCCAGCATCGCGATCTGCCTGCTGGGTCGGGAGCGGCGCATGCGCGGCAATTCCCCTGCGGGAGCGGCTTCAGCCGCGATCCGCGGCGTTTCGGGTCGCCGCTGAAGCCGCCCCTGCCGGGGCAACGGGCCTGGCGACTGCCGTGACCGCGGCGACGCGGGCCTGGTGCATCGCGGCGCCGATCGCATCGCCGAGGAGTCCCTGGGCGACGAATGGCGCCGCCGTCACCGCGCGCGCGGCCGCATGGCATTCGCGCAGGTACGACGCCTGCGGATAGGGCGCCTCGGTCAGCCCCAGCCGCCCGCGCTTGTCGGCCTCGCAGGCGGCGAGCAGGACGTCGAGGCGCGCCGGCTTGCGCCACAGGTCCAGCGCGTCGAACAGGGCCACGATGGTGCCGGCGCGCAGTTCCAGCGCGCGATGGATGTCGAGGTGGTAGCGGCAGGCGTGCGCGCCCATCGCCGCGAACTCGGCCGGCACCTTGAGGCGCTCCGCCATCGCCTGCACCAGCGGCAGCCCGGCGGTCTCGTGGCCGTCGTGGCGCGGCAGCAGTTCGCGCGGCGTGATGCCCTTGCCGAGGTCGTGCACCAGCGCGCACCAGCCCACCAG
>CAZTNB010000377.1:0-1631 GCA_964614825.1 uncultured Gammaproteobacteria bacterium | reverse complement strand
AGTCGGACAACGGCAGCGTGGCCGTGGTCGCCAACAACAACGGCTCGCTCGGCACCGTCGGTATCAGCGGCAACGAGGCGATGGGCCGCATCCTGGCCGGCGGCGTGCGTGACATGGCCGATTGGGTCAACAAGCTCTACGGGCAGGCCTTCGCCGCAGTCTACGTGCGGCCCGGCGCCAAGGTCGCCGTGCATCTGGAGCAGCCGCTCAACATCGACTACGACGCCAAGGGGCGGCGGGTCAATCACCGCATCGGAGGCAAGCATGCGTCGGATCTGGATTGAATCGGCCGCGGCACTGTGCGCGGCTCTGGTGCTGGGTGGCTGCGCGACCAGCAAGGACAAGGTACTCCCGCACGGCGATCACACCATGCTCGACGTGTGGAACCAGGAGACGGGCGGCAGCGCCGGTGGCGGACAGGCGGCGCGGCAACTGCTCGATGCGCGCCAGGGCCTGCGCCGGCCGCTGACCGAGGCCGACGTGCAAGCGGCGCCCGCCGCCGCTGCCGCCTACACGCGCACCGCGGCCAACGAGATTTACCGCCAGTTCCACCGGCTGCCGAACCCGGACCTGGTGATGTACGTGTTCCCGCACCTGGCCGGCACCGACCCGGTGCCGGTGCCCGGCTACACCACCGTGTTCCCGCTCTACCAGCGCGTGCAGTACGCGATGCCTGGCGAGCGCCTGGAGAACTACTGATGGCCTGGTCGTTGCCCTGGGCACGCAAGGCCGCCACACCTGCCGGCCCCCGCCTGGATGCCGATGACGCATGGTCGCAGCATGTCTCGACGCTGGCCGCGCACGGCATTCCCGAGCCCGGCAGCGCGGTGGGCGGCCAGCCGCGCCGGCCGGCCACCGAGGCGGACTTGCAGGCGCTCTACGGCGTGGCGCCGTCCTTCGCCGACCTGCTCCCCTGGGTGGAGTACCTGCCCGATTCCAAGAGCTTGCTGCTGGAAGACGGCCAGTCGGTGGCGGCCTTCTTCGAGCTGGCGCCGGTCGGCACCGAGGGCCGCGAGATGGCCTGGCTGTGGCAGGCGCGCGATGCGTTGGAGAACGCGCTGCAGGACTCGTTCGACGAACTCGACGAGAACCCCTGGGTGGTGCAGCTCTACGCCCAGGACGAAGCAACCTGGGACAACTACCTGCGCGGGCTCACGAACTACGTGCGGCCGCGCGCTCAGGGCAGCGCCTTCACCGAGTTCTACCTGCGCTTCTTCGGGCATCACCTGCGTGCGATCGCCAAGCCCGGCGGCCTGTTCGAGGACACGACGGTGACGCGCCTGCCGTGGCGCGGCCAGGTGCGGCGCGTGCGCATGGTGGTCTACCGGCGCGCGAGTGCGTCTGGCGCGTCCCGGCGCGGCCAGTCTCCCGAGCAGGCGCTGACGACGATCTGCGACCGGCTCGCAGGTGGCCTCGCCAACACGGGCGTGAAGGCCCGGCGCATGGAGGCGAGCGACATCCACGACTGGCTGCTGCGCTGGTTCAACCCGCACCCTACGATGCTTGGCCCCGGCGCCGACGACCGTGAACGGTTCTACGCGCTGACCCGCTACCCCGAGGAAGCCGAGCAAGGCGAGATTGAACTGGCCAGCGGCGACTTCGCACAGCGCCTGTTCTTCGGCCAGCCGCGC
>CAZTNB010000376.1:0-1631 GCA_964614825.1 uncultured Gammaproteobacteria bacterium | reverse complement strand
GGTCCGTCGCAGGTCCGTCATGGCGCCTTGCCCGTCGCCTGGGCCGCGGGGTTGCTCGGCGCGGGCCCCTCGGCGCTCGTGGTCGAGCGCGACAGCCAGGCGTTGATCTGCTCGGCGCTCGCGGCGCCGGGCAGCACGCGACCGTCGGCGGCGACCAGCGTCGGGGTGCCGGTCACGCCGAGGCGCTCGGCCAGCGCGACGTTGCGATCGACCGGGTGTGCGCAGTCCGCGCTGGGTGGCACCTGGTCGCGGGTCATCAGCGCCTGCCAGGCGCCGAGGCGATCCTTCGCGCACCACACGGCGATGGCCTTCGCGCGCGCCTGCGGGTGCAGCGAGGCGATCGGCATCAGGAAGGTGTGGATCGTCACGTCGGACAGGCCCTTCAACTCGGCTTCCAGCCGGCGGCAGTGCGGGCAGTCCGGATCGCTGAAGATCGCGAGCGCACGGGAACCGCGGCCGCGCACGTCCTTGATCGCGTCGGCCAGCGGCAGCGCGTTGAAGTCGATGCGCGCCAGCGTGTCCTTGCGCTCGGCGGTGAGGTCGCGCTGCGCCTTCATGTCGTACAGGTGGCCGAACAGGAAGTACTGGCCGCTCGCGTCCACGTAGGCGAGGTTGGCGCCCATCGCCACTTCGAAGACACCCGGCCACGGCGTCGGACGGATCTCGCCGAAGCGGGTCGAGGGGTAGAGCGCCTGCAGGCGCCCGATGAGGCTGGTCAGCTCGGGCGTGGTTGGCGGTTGGCTGGGCTGCGCCCATGCCGTGACGCTCAGGCAGGTGGTCAGCGCCGCGGCCAACGTGGCCTTGGCAGCGAGAGCGCGCAGCGCGAGGCGCGCGTCAGTCGTCTTCATCGTCGTTCCTCCGGAGGGTGCGGGCGCGCTCGGCGAGTTGCGCGAGGTTGTCGGGATCGGTGCCGGCGGCGTCCAGCGTCCCGGGCAGGGCCACGCCCTGCGTGAGGACCACGTCGACGCTGCGGCCCGCGTCGACTTCGATCACCGGGAAGACCTTCTCGGCGAGGCTGATGTAGTACTGGGCGAGCCGGTCGAGCGCCTTGCCCACGCCCGTGCCCAGACCGGCTTCGAGCTGCTTGCCGGGGTCGACGGTGCTGGTGGTGCCCAGCGGCGAGACCGACAGCGTGGTGGAGCTCTGCGTGAAGGCGTGACCGATGCCGCTGGCCACGCCGGCGAGCAGCGCGTTGGCGAGGATCTGCCCCTGCTTGGACACCAGGCGTCCGCGCATGCCGGCCTTGCCGTCCTCGCCGGCCACGTAGCCCTTCACCGGCACGTCGATGGCCGTGCCGTCGCGGGTGACGCACGACAGCGACTCGGTGCGGATGTAGGCGCGCTCGGAACTCACGTCGCCATAGCCGGCGCCGACGATGAAGCACTCCTTCACGCGGGCGCGAAACTGGTTGGGCAGGATCGCGTTGTCCGCGAGGCGCAGCAGCACCGGTTGGGGATTGCGCTGGGCCTGGCCGCCGGTGGGGGCGTCCAGGCCGCCGAGAAGGACCGCTCGGGTGAAGGCGCCGCTGGGCAGATAGCGACGCGTGTCGCGACTGGCTGGTGCGGCGGCGGCCGCGTCCGCGGCCGGCTTGGCGCCCTTGCCCGCTGCGACGTCCCCCAGCACGATGCTGA
>CAZTNB010000375.1:0-1632 GCA_964614825.1 uncultured Gammaproteobacteria bacterium | reverse complement strand
GCGCTCAAGTTCTACGCCTCGGTGCGCCTGGACATCCGCCGCATCGGCAGCGTCAAGCGTGGCGAGGAAGTGATCGGCTCCGAGACGCGGGTGAAGGTCGTCAAGAACAAGCTGGCGCCGCCGTTCCGCGTTGCCGACTTCGAGATCCTCTACGGCGAGGGCTGCTCGCGCGAGGGCGAGATCATCGAGCTGGGCGTGGCCCACAACATCGTCGAGAAGTCCGGCGCCTGGTACAGCTACGGCGGCGATCGCATCGGCCAGGGCAAGGACAACACGCGCCTGTTCCTGAAGGAACATCCGCAGATGGCCAACGAGATCGAGGCCAAGATCCGCGCCAAGCTGGTCAACGCCAAGCTGCCGGCGCCGGTCGCCGCGGCGGAACTCGAGGACGCCTGAGCGGGCGATGAAACGCCGCCGCGAGGGGGCCGAGCCGCCCAAGGCCTACGACCGGGCGCTCGGCCTGCTGGCGCGGCGCGAGCACTCCGCGCGCGAGTTGGAGCGCAAGCTGCGCGCCAAGGGGCACCAGGCCGGCGAGGGCGCGGCGGCCGTCGCGGCCCTGCGCCGCGCCGACTACCAGAGCGATGCGCGTTTCGCCGAGGCGCTGGCGCGGCAGCGCATCGGCGCCGGCTACGGCCCGCGCCACATCCAGGCCGAGGTATCCGCGCACGGCATCGCCAGCGCGCTGGTGCGGCCGCTCCTGGACGCGCAGGACTGGCCGGCACGGGCGGTCGCGCTGGCGCGGCGCAAGCTCGGCTCGCGGCCCGACACGCGCGAGGCGCGGCTCAAGGTCGCCCAGTGGCTGGCCCGGCGCGGTTTCCCGGCCGAGGCCATCCGCGCCGCCACCGCGATGGCGATGGATCCGGCCGATCCCGAGGCGGATTGAGGCCCGGAGCCGCCGCGGCGGCGCCGGATTCGAGCTTGTACGCAAGTCCCGAGGCCGCATAATCGGCCCTTCCCCCGCTTTGCGCGCCCCGGCGTCATGAAGACCAGCAACCAGATCCGCCAGCAGTTCCTCGATTACTTCCGCTCGAAGGGCCACGAGATCGTGCCCTCGAGCCCGCTGGTGCCGGGCAACGACCCGACCCTGCTGTTCACCAACGCCGGCATGGTCCAGTTCAAGGACGTGTTCCTCGGCGCCGACAAGCGCAGCTACAAGCGCGCGGCGTCCTCGCAGCGCTGCGTGCGCGCCGGCGGCAAGCACAACGACCTCGACCAGGTGGGCTACACCGCGCGCCACCACACCTTCTTCGAGATGCTGGGCAACTTCAGCTTCGGCGACTATTTCAAGCGCGACGCGATCCGCTATGCGTGGGAACTGCTGACTTCGGTGTACGGCCTGCCCGCGGACAAGCTCTGGGTCACCGTCTACCACACCGACGACGAGGCCCATGAGCTGTGGTCGAAGGAGGTCGGCGTGCCGGTCGAGCGCATCGTGCGCATCGGCGACAACAAGGGCGCGCCCTACGCCTCCGACAACTTCTGGCAGATGGCCGACACCGGCCCCTGCGGCCCCTGCACCGAGATCTTCTACGACCACGGCCCCCACATCCCGGGCGGCCCGCCGGGCTCGCCGGAGCAGGACGGCGACCGCTACATCGAGATCTGGAACCTGGTGTTCATGCAGTTCGACCG
>CAZTNB010000374.1:0-1636 GCA_964614825.1 uncultured Gammaproteobacteria bacterium | reverse complement strand
GCGAAGGTGTCGAAGCCGTAGATCCCCTGCAGCTGGTCCTCGAGCGCATCGGCGTCGAGCGGCTGGCCCAGCGGCACGTCGATGCGCGTGAGGAACACGGCATCGTCGTACGCCGTGGCGTTGTCGAGCCGCAGGAAGTCGATCACCGGTGGCCCGGACGCGGGCCCGGTCGCCAGCGTCGGCGGCGCGCCCTGGCTCGACGCGGCGAGCGCGTACAAGCGGTCCTGCACCTCGGCCACGGCGCGATCGCCGATCCGCAGCGCCAGTTCGCCCCGGTCGAAGTCGGCCGAACCGACCTCGCTGCCGAGCGGCGGCGTGATCAGGAGGTCGCTGTCGGTGAGGGTGCGCAACTGGGCGCGCGTGTTGCCCACCGTCATCATGCCGGTCATCTGGCCGAGCACGGCGACCAGGCTGGCGCTGCCGTCGAGCGTGGCCAGCGGCGTGCCCACGTCGACCGCGATCACGACGTCCGCGCCGAGGTCGCGGACCACGTCGATGGGCACCTGGTTGACCAGGCCGCCGTCGAGCAGCACGCGGCCGTCGACGACCGCCGGGTCGAAGATCCCCGGCAGGGACATGCTCGCGCGCATGGCCAGCGCGAGGTTGCCGTGGTCGAGGACGGCGGCCTCGCCGGTATTGAGGTCGGTCGCGATCGCTCGATAGGGGATCGGCAGGTCGTCGAAGTGCTCGATCGTGCTCACCGGCTGGGTCAGGCGCTCGAACAGGAGCAGGATCCGCTGGCCGGCCAGCACGCCCGTCGCCACGCGCAAGCCCTCGCGATCGACGCCGACCCCCAGGGTGGTCAGCGTCGCCCGGTCCTCCTCCTTGCGCCGGTACGAACGCTCGGCCCGGTCCAGGCTGTCGTCGAACAGGCGCCGCCAGTCCAGCGACAGGACCAGCTTCTCGATGTCCGCCACCGGCATGCCGGCGGCATAGAAGCCGCCGACCAGGGATCCCATGCTGGTGCCGGCCACGCAGTCGACCTGGATCCCCGCCTTCTCGATGCCCTTGAGGACGCTGATGTGGGCGATGCCGCGCGCGCCGCCGCCGCCGAGCGCCAGGCCGACGCGGGGCCGCTCATCGCCCGGCGCGCGCTCGCCGCACACGATCCCGTCGTCGGCGATCGCCGTGCCGCACGCCAGCAGCAGGGCGACGGCGGCGGACTCCTTGCGCAAGCGACCCATCATGCCGTCACTCCCGGATTGCCGATGCGGCGTCGATCGACCCTGTGCCGGTCATTGTCCGGCAACGTGGGCGGGCGGGGAATCCCATGGCGACCGGGGTCTGGCCACACCGGGCCGCCGGCCGCCGGTCGGCGGTCGGCGGTCGGAAGCCGGGCTAGAATCGCATGGCAGGAGCCGCACCGGCATGACAATGAATCCGCGCAGGACGCGGCAGCCGGGCGCGCCACGCAGCGAGATCCCCGCCCAGTTCCCGGAGCAACCATGGCCCTCGAGCACGTTCCCACCGGTCGCGACGTCCCCAACGACGTCAATGTCGTGATCGAGATCCCGATGAACTCCGAGCCGGTGAAGTACGAGGTCGACAAGGCTTCGGGCGCGATCTTCGTCGACCGCGTGCTGACCACGCCGATGCGCTATCCCTGCAACTACGGCTACATCCCGCACACGCTGTC
>CAZTNB010000373.1:0-1663 GCA_964614825.1 uncultured Gammaproteobacteria bacterium | reverse complement strand
GCAGGTTGGTCGGCAGGTTGGCAGGGCGACAGGATCGGTAAGGAACGCAAGGCATGGCAGGCGCAAGGGAAATCCGGACCAAGATCAAGAGCGTGCAGAACACCCGCAAGGTGACCCGCGCGCTGGAGATGGTGTCCACCAGCAAGATCCGCCGTGCGCAGGAGCAGATGCGGACGATGCGTCCGTACGTGCGCAGCATGCTCGGGCTGGTCGGCCACATCGCGCGCGCCAACAGCGAGTACAAGCATCCGTTCATGCAGGAGCGCGAGCCCCGGCGCATCGCCTACCTCGTGGTCTCGACCGACCGCGGCCTGTGCGGCGGCCTCAACAACAACCTGTTCCGCCGCATCCTCGCCGACATGCGCGAGTGGCAGGCCAAGGGCGTCGAGGTCGGGGTCTACGCGATCGGCAGCAAGGCCTCGCAGTTCTTCCGCCGCCTCAACGGCGTGACCTTCGCCGGCCATGCCGCGAAGATCGGCGACCGGCCGACGCTGGGCGAGCTGGTCGGCATCGTCAACCTGGCCCTGGACGCATACCGCGAGGGGCGCATCGATCGCCTGTACGTGGCGACCAACGTGTTCGTCAACACCATGACGCAGCAGCCGACCATCCGCCAGCTGATCCCGCTGGTGCCGGGCGAGGACGTCGAGGCGCGCCACGACTGGGACTACCTGTACGAGCCCTCGGCGCCGGAGATCCTCGACCACGTGATGCGGCGCTACCTCGAGGTGCTGGTCTACCAGGCGGTGGTCGAGAACATCGCTTCCGAGCACGCGGCGCGCATGGTCGCGATGAAGGCCGCCGGCGACAACGCCGGCAAGCTGATCAACGAGCTGACCCTGATCTACAACAAGGCGCGCCAGGCCGCCATCACCCAGGAGATTTCCGAGATCGTGGGCGGCGCGGCGGCGGTCTAGCCAGCGACGCGGATTTCGGGCTGCGACACCGCAGCGCTGCAGGCGTCATTCCCGCGCAAGCGGGATTCCATCCGCGGATGGAGCGCGACGAACAGGATGGATTCCCGCTTGCGCGGGAATGACGCCCCAAGGGGCGGGTCGCGGCCCTCGACATGCGGGTGCGGCGCCCCCGGGGCAAACGAATTGAAGCTTCATTGAGGAGTTGGTCATGAGTCAGGGCAAGGTGGTGCAGATCATCGGCGCGGTCGTCGACGTGGAGTTCGCGCGCGATCACGTGCCGAAGGTTTACGACGCGCTCAAGATCGACGGCACCGAGATCACGCTGGAGGTCCAGCAGCAGCTCGGCGACGGCATCGTGCGCACGATCGCGCTGGGCTCGACCGACGGCCTCAAGCGCAACCTGATGGCGCGCAACACCGGCGAGGCGATCAAGGTGCCGGTCGGGGCCAAGACCCTGGGCCGCATCATGGACGTGCTCGGCAACCCGATCGACGAGGCCGGCCCGATCGGCGAGAAGGATCGCTGGGTCATCCATCGCCAGGCGCCGTCCTACGAGGAGCAGGCCGCCACCAACGAGCTGCTCGAGACCGGCATCAAGGTCATCGACCTGATGTGCCCGTTCGCCAAGGGCGGCAAGGTCGGCCTGTTCGGCGGCGCCGGCGTCGGCAAGACCGTCAACATGATGGAACTGATCAACAACATCGCCAAGGCGCACTCGGGCCTGTCGGTGTTCGCCGGCGTGGGCG
>CAZTNB010000372.1:0-1685 GCA_964614825.1 uncultured Gammaproteobacteria bacterium | reverse complement strand
CCCCGAGCGGCGCCTGACCTTCCAGCGACACCCTGCAGTCGCCAAGGTGTCCGGCCCGTGGGGGCCATGTGCCGTCGCGCCGTGATCGGACACCGATCCGGCGCGGCGGCGCAGGGTCGTAGTCGCAACAGGGGGACGGCCGGAGTGCCGTCGACAAGGGGGTTTCGTGTTCCGTCGCCGATTCCTGGCGCGCCGCATCGTTGCGGCTGCGTTGCTGCTGATGTTGTGCCTGCCGCCGGTCCATGCCGCGCGCCTCGACCAGACCACCATCGCCAACGGCGTGGTCAGCCTGGACTTCACCGGCACCGATGCCGGGCAGGGCAATTCCAACCTGCGCCTCACGGCGATGGGACGCTGGCTCGACAGCCGGGTGGCCGACCGCTACACGATCTGGCGCCTGCGCAACAGCGGCACCACGCCGCGCGACGTCCGGCTCGAGGGCTACCTCACGGGGTTCGCCGTGGCGCTCACGCTGCCACCGCGCAGCGACACGTACGTGCGCTCGCCGGTCGTCGAGGGGACGGCCGCGCACCGGCTGTACGAGGGCGCCACGCGCATCGCCAGCGTCAACGCGGCCAGCGGCAGCTGGACCTCCGCCACGCCGGTGCCGGTGGGCGCCGGGACCAATCGCGCGCCGGAGTTCCTCGACGTCGCGCCTGCCGTGGCGCAGGTGGACGAGTTGTATCGCCATGCGCCGCTGGTCCAGGATCCCGACGGCGACCTGGTCGCGCTCAGCGCACCGACCGCGCCAGCCGGCTACGCCTGGGATGCCGTGGCCGCGTCCTTCCGCTTCCTCGCCACCACCGCCCAGCTCGGCAACCACGCGGTGACGCTGCGGGCCGACGATGGGCGCGGCGGCAGTGCCACCCAGGCGCAGGTCCTGCGGGTGCACGAGGACTTCTGCCCGCTGCTGCCGATCGCGCTGCCCAAGTCGCGCGTGGGCGCGGCCACGCCCGGCCAGTCCTTCACCAATCTCGCCGGTGGCGGCGGCGCCAACCAGTTCGGCTGGGCCTCGTGGACCGGATCGTCCGCGCTGGCGACGCTCGCCGCCAGCCTCGTCGCGCCGGGCGACAGCCACACCTACGTCAATCCCGACGCCGCCGCCGACCACCGCTTCGACGTCACCGATTGGGTTCCCGCCGTCGCGGGCAGCGTGGATACGCCCGCGGTGCGCGACAGCCTCACCGCGCTGCTGCAACGCGAAGTGGTGGTGCCGGAGTGGCGCGAAACCCGCACGCGCGCCGGCGGCACCGACTTCTGGATCACGCGCTTCATCCGCGTCCAGCTCAACGGCTTCAACCTCGCCGGTGCCGGCACGCTGTCGTTCACCTACCACGGCCCGGCGGATTGCTACGCCGACCCGCCGGTCGCGGTCGACCAGGTGCTGGCCACGCCGCGCGACACCGCGCTCGACTTCACGCTCTCGGCCTTCGACCCCGACGGCGACGCGCTCACCTGGTACGTCACCCAGGATCCGGCGCACGGCACGCTCGCGGGCACCGCGCCCGCGCTGCGGTACACGCCCGCGTCCGGCTACGTCGGCACCGACCGCATCCTGTTCAAGGTGCTGGCGGACGGCCTGCGCTCGGAGACCGGCGAGGTCGTCATCACCGTCACCGAGCCCGCGGGCGGCAACCAGCCGCCGGTGGCGCACGCGCAGGACCTCGGCGTGGCCGAGGACGGCA
>CAZTNB010000371.1:0-1689 GCA_964614825.1 uncultured Gammaproteobacteria bacterium | reverse complement strand
TGGTCGGCGACCGCATCGGCCTGCACCCGGTCGCGGTCATCTTCGCGGTGCTGGCCGGCGGGCAGCTGTTCGGCTTCCTCGGCGTGCTGGTCGCGCTGCCGGTGGCGGCGGTGGCGATGGTGCTGCTGCGGCACGCGCACGAGCGCTACCTGGCGAGCGGCTTGTATGGCGCAGGACCAACCGTGGGAGCGGCTTCAGCCGCGACTGCGGCGGACGCCGTGGGTGCCGCGAATCCTGCAATTCCGGCAGTCGCGGCTGAAGCCGCTCCCACAGGGGCGGCATCGCATCCGGCCGTCGCGGCGGAAGCCGCTCCCACGGCGGCGGCATCGAACACCGGCCCGGACCAGCCGCCCGCGTGACCACGCCGCAACTCCCGCTCGCGCTGCGCTTCCCCGCCCACCAGCGATTCGAGGCCTATGTACCCGGCGAGAACGCGGCCGCGGTCGCCGCGGTGCAGCGCGTGGCGCAGGAGCCCGGCGCGCCCTGGGTGTACCTCGCCGGGCCGGAAGGCGGCGGCAAGAGCCACCTGCTGATCGCCGCGTGCCGTGCGGCCGGCGCACGCCGCACGCAGTACCTGCCGCTGGCGCGATTGGGCGCGTCGGCCGAGGCGGCGCTGCTGGGACTGGAGGAATTCGACCTGCTCGCGGTCGACGAACTCGACGCCATCGCCGGCCACCGCGCGCTGGAGATCGCCCTGTTCGACCTCTACAACCGCGGCCGCGCGCGCGGCGCCGCCCTGTTGTTCGCGGCACGGCAGACGCCGGCGCGACTTGCGCTCGGCCTGCCCGACCTGGCCTCGCGCCTGTCCAGCTGCGCGCAGTTCGTGCTCAAGCCGCTGGACGAAGCCGCGCGCCGCACCGTGCTGCGCGAGCGCGCGCAGTCGCGCGGCTTCGAGCTCGACGATGCAGTGCTCGACTTCCTGTTCCGCCGCTACCCGCGCGACCTCGGTGCCATGCTGGAACTGCTGGACCGCGTCGACCGCGCGAGCCTCGCCGCCCAGCGCCGCATCACCGTGCCCTTCCTGCGCCGCATCATCGGCCTGCCGTCGCGCGATCGCCTGAGTTGAGCCGCGCCGCGAAGCGGCGTCGGCTTGAACGAATTGTCAGGCCTTTCGCGCCGTGTCATGCGATCCATGAGCGGGTCACCTGGCAGGTGATGAGGACACTTCTCTTGCGGCTGACTTGTCCTCGACCAGCAAGATACGCACGGGCGTGTTGCCGACGTTCTTCACGTAATGCTTGCCCCGAACTCCAGCCCAGTCAGCTGCGCCGGTCTTCTCATCTGCAAGAAAAGAGGTTCCGTCATCCAGGTGAACCTCGAGCTCGCCACCGCTCAAGACGTAGGAGACTTTTGGCGGGTGCGTGTGCCACTGATCCTGTGCTCCCGGAAGAAGCGTGTATTCCAGGACCCTCACGTGCTCATTCTCCAGGAGCAAGGTGAAGTTCGCGGGAGATGCAGTGAGCGCGTCGATGTCTTCCGGTGGGTGATCTGCAGCCAGACATGAGCCTGCCAGGAGCAAGGCAGTGCAAAGGAGCAGCTTTCGAATCTCGCACTTCATGAAACTCTCCAGGAAAAGCCCAACGCGCCGATCGGCCGGCGCGGTGGCGCGGCGCGTGCGCGCTCAGGACCCCGACCGCCGCCGGCTGCGCAGCCACTCGTCCAGGGCCGCCAACCGCTGCGGCGTGCCGA
>CAZTNB010000370.1:0-1695 GCA_964614825.1 uncultured Gammaproteobacteria bacterium | reverse complement strand
CCCAACGGCGAGCTGATGGTGGCCTGCCAGGAGGCGGTGCACCGGCTCAGCGCGCAGGGCGCGAACCTGCGCACCTACACCCGGCAGAGCATCGGCGAGACCGATGCCGCGGGCCTCTTCGCCCTCAACCTCGATCCGGACGGCACCTCGTTCTGGACCGCGGGGCTCAACAGCGGCAACGTGTTCCGCGTCGACATCGAGAGCGGCGCGGTGCTGGCGAGCTTCAACAGCGGCGCGGGCGGCGTGGGCGGGCTCGCGGTGTACGACGAGCTGGGGGAGAGCGACGTGCTGCTGGCCGATGGCTTCGAGGGCCCGGCGCCGACGGTCGCGCGCGCCAGGACTGCGGAAGCAGCGAGTGCCGACGCGCCGGCGCCCGACGCCGACCTCGCCGACCCGCACCATGCACTGCCGTTGCGCCCGCAATCGGACCTAGAAATTGGGCCAGAGTGAATTACCGTTTCAAATGGAAATTCACTCTGGCCCCTTTTCTGGTGCTCAATCGCCGCGCAACGCCACGATCGGATCGACCCGCGCCGCGCGCCACGCCGGCCCGAGGGTCGCGGCGGCGGCGGTGAGCGCGAGCAACGCGGCGACGCCGGCGATGGTCGGCAGGTCGAAGGGCGCGACGCCGTACAACATCGAGTCGAGGAGTCGCCCCAGCGCGAGCGCGAGCACGATGCCCACGGCGGCGCCCGCGGCGAGCAGGCGCCCGGCACTGCGTAGTACCGTGCGCAGCACGTCGCGCGGGCCGGCGCCCAGCGCCATGCGCACGCCGAAGTCGCGCGTGCGCTGCTGCACGGTGTAGGCCAGCACGCCGAACACACCCACCATGGCCAGCACCAGGGCCAGCGCGGCGAAGGTCGCCACCAGGAGCGCGCGGAAGCGATGTCGCGCGGTGGCGTCCCACGCGACCTGGTCGAGGGTCATGACTTCGCGGAGGCTGACCAGCTGCTCGGTATCGACGCGCGCGATGCGCTCGCGCACCGCCGCGGCCTGCACCTCGCCAGCGCCGGCTTGCGGGCGCACCAGCAGGTAGATGTCGTCCACCGGGCTCTGCGCCAGCGGCACGTAGAGCTGCACGAAGGCCTCGGTCTCGTCGGGCCGGTTCCGGACCTGGCGCGCCACGCCGACCACTTCGCGCACCACCACCGGCGCATCCGCGCTGGACGAGGTACGCACCGCGATGCGGGCGCCGATCGGCGACCCGTTCGGCAGGTGCTGGCGCACGAAGGCCTCGTTGACGATCGCGACCGGCGGTCCGTCGGCGAGGTCGCGCGCGTCGAAGGCGCGGCCGGACACGATCGGCACGTCGAGTGCGGAGAAGTACGAAGTGCTCACGATCTGGTAGTCCGCGGTGGGCCGCGCCTGCGGGTCCGGCGGCGGCACGCCCTCGACTTCGACGAAGGCGTCGCCATAGGACGAGGAGCCGAGCGGCAGGGTCGTGGCCCACGCTGCTTCGCGCACGCCGGGCAAGGTCGTGACCTCGCGTTCCACGTCGTCGTAGAACCGCAGCAGCTCGGCGGGCGTGGGGTAGCTGTCGCTGAGCGGGTCGACCATCAGGCTCAGCACGCCATCGGCGCGGTAGCCGCGATCGACGCCCTCGACCGCGAGCAGGGTCCGCAGCAACAAGCCGGCGCCGAACAGCAGCACCACCGCGGTGGCGATCTCGGCCACCACCAGCGCGCCGCGCAGGCG
>CAZTNB010000369.1:0-1699 GCA_964614825.1 uncultured Gammaproteobacteria bacterium | reverse complement strand
GGGTGCTGCCGCAGACCTCCACCATCGGCAGCCACCCGCCCAAGGCGCTGGGCACCGCGATGGCGATCGAGCAGGCGCGCCGCATCGGCCACGCGCTGCCGATCCCGGCCGACAGCATCGCGATCTGCTCCTTCGGCGACGCTTCCGCCAACCACTCGACCGCGCAGGGCGCGTTCAACGCCGCGCAGTGGACCGCGCACCAGGGCCTGCCGGCGCCGGTGCTGTTCGTGTGCGAGGACAACGGCATCGGCATCTCGGTGCGCACGCCGGGCGACTGGATCGCCGCCTCCTTCGCCAACCGGCGCGGGCTCGACTACTTCCAGGCCGACGGCCTGGACCTGGCCGACGGCTACGGCGACGTGGTGCGCGCGGTCGAGCACTGCCGGCGCACGCGCCGCCCCACCTTCCTGCACCTGGGCACGGCGCGCCTGATGGGCCATGCCGGCACCGATTTCGAGGTCGAGTACCGGCCGCTGGAGGAATTGCTGGCCGCCGAGGCGCGGGACCCGCTGCTGCGCTCGGCCGACATCGCCCTGTCCACCGGCCTGCTGACCCGCGAGGCGCTGGTCGAGTGGTACGAGTCGTTCCGCATGCGCTGCATGGCCGCGGCGCAGGAAGCCGACCAGCGCGAGAAGCTGGCCAGCGCGGCCGAGGTCATGGCGCCGCTGGCGCCCTACACGCCGGCCGCGGTGATGGCGGAGGCGCGCCGTGCCGACCACGCGCCGCGCCGCGTGGCGCAGTTCGGCGGCGAGAAGAACCTGCCGGAGTCGCAGCCGCCGCGCCACCTCGCGATCCAGATCAACAACGCGCTGCACGACCTGTTCTGCAAGTACCCCGAGGCGCTGCTGTTCGGCGAGGACGTGGCGCAGAAGGGCGGCGTGTACACGGTGACCAAGGGCCTGCACAAGGCCTTCAGGAACGCGCGCGTGTTCAACACCCTGCTCGACGAGCAGACCATCCTCGGCCTGGCTCAGGGCTTCGGCACCCTGGGCATGCTGCCGATCCCCGAGATCCAGTACCTCGCCTACTACCACAACGCCTGCGACCAGATCCGCGGCGAGGCCTGCTCGCTGCAGTTCTTCTCCAACGGCCAGTTCCGCAACCCGATGGTGATGCGGATCGCGGGGCTGGGCTACCAGCGCGGCTTCGGCGGCCACTTCCACAACGACAACTCCATCGCCGCGCTGCGCGACATCCCGGGCCTCGTCATCGGCTGCCCCAGCCGCGGCGACGACGCCGCCATGATGCTGCGCACGCTGGTCGCGCTGGCCAAGGTGGACGGCCGCGTCAGCGCCTTCCTCGAGCCGATCGCGCTGTACATGACCAAGGACCTGTACGAGCCCGGCGACGGCCAGTGGCTGACCGCGTACCCGCCGCCGGACCAGGCCATCGCGCTGGGCGAGCCGCGGGTCTATGGCGAGGCCAATGCCGACCTCCTGCTGGTTTCCTACGGCAACGGCGTGCCGATGAGCCTGCGCGCGGCGCGCGAACTCGAACGCCGCCACGGGCTCAAGTCCCGCGTCCTCGACCTGCGCTGGCTGGTGCCGCTCAACGCCGGGCCCATCGCCGCGCACGGCGCCGCCTGCGCGCGCATCGTGGTCGTGGACGAGGGCCGGCGCAGCGCCGGCGTGGGCGAGGGCGTGCTCACCGCGCTGGTCGAGGCCGGCCTCGGCCACAAGCCCATCGCGCGGGTGGTGGG
>CAZTNB010000368.1:0-1730 GCA_964614825.1 uncultured Gammaproteobacteria bacterium | reverse complement strand
TGCGGGTCGAGGTGCAGGTGCCGCAGAGCGACGTGGCCGCGATCCGCGCGCACCGACAGGCCGCGGTGATCCTCGACCCCGCCACCGGCGCACGCCTCGAGGCGAAGGACGTGGTGGTGTACCCCAACGCCGATCCGCAGACCCACAGCTTCCGCGTGCGCGTGGAGCTGCCGGCGCAGGAAACCGGCCTGCATCCCGGCATGACGGTCAAGGTCGCCTTCACCGTGGGCGAGGCGCAGCGCCTGCTGCTGCCGCTGTCGGCGCTGCTGCAACGCAGCGAGGTGAGCGCGGTGTACGTGATCGGCGCGAGCGGGCCGACGCTGCGCCAGGTGCGCATCGGCCATCGCTACGGCGATCGCGTCGAGGTGCTGGCCGGCTTGGCCGAGGGCGAGCGCATCGCCGCCGATCCGGTCGCCACCGGCGAGTGGCTGGCGAAGTCCAGGCGCGCGGCCGCCGGCCATGGCTGAGCCGCGCCTGGGCATCTCGGGCCGGCTCGCGCGCGCGTTCCAGGCCTCGCCGCTGACGCCGATCCTGGCGCTGGTGGGGCTGCTGCTGGGCATCGCCGCCGCGCTGGTCACGCCGCGCGAGGAAGAGCCGCAGATCGACGTGACCATGGCCAACGTGTTCGTGCCCTTCCCCGGCGCGGGCGTGGCCGAGGTCGAGAACCAGGTCGCGTATCCGCTCGAGCAGCTGCTGACCGAGATCGAGGGCGTCAAGCACGTGTACTCGGTGAGCCGGCCGGGCATGGCCGTGTTCACGGTGGAGTTCGAGGTCGGCGTGCCGCGGCGCGACGCCATCGTGCGCGTCTACAACCTGGTCTATTCGAACCAGGACTGGGTGCCGCCGGGCGTCGGCATCGGCCAGGCGCTGGTGCGGCCGATGGGCATCGACGACGTGCCGGTGCTGGGCCTCACCCTGTGGACCGAGGACCCGGCGCGCGGCGCCACCGAACTGGCCCAGGTCGCGCGCGCGCTGGAGACCGAGCTCAAGCGCGTGCCGGGCACGCGCGACGTGTACACCCTCGGCGCGCCGGAGCGCGCGGTGATGGTCGAGCTCGACGCGGCGGCGCTGGCCGCGCACGGGCTCACCGTCGCCGACCTCGCCGGCGCGCTCGAGGCCGCGAACGTGGCCGCGCAGGCCGGCGAGCGCGTGGCCGACGACCAGGCGGTGCCGGTCACCGCGGGCCTCCTGCTCGCCGACCGCGACGAGGTCGCGAACCTGGTGATCGGCCTCCACGAGGGCCAGCCGGTGTTCCTCGCCGACGTGGCCACGGTGCGCGGCGGGGCCGACCAGCCGTCGCGCTACGCCTGGTTCGGCGCGCCCCCGGGGCGCGCCGGCCCCGCCGCCGGGCTGGCGCCCGCGGTGACGATCGCGGTGGCGAAGAAGCCCGGGGCCAATGCCGCCGACATCACGCGCGCGATCCAGGAGCGGGTCGAGTCCCTGCGCGGGATCCTGATTCCGGAGGGCGTCGAGGCCACGGTCACGCGCGACTACGGCCGCACCGCGGACGACAAGGCCGGCAAGCTGATCCAGAAGCTGATGTTCGCCACCCTCTCGGTGGTGGCGCTGGTGCTGTTCGCGCTGGGCTGGCGCGAGGCCGTGGTGGTGGGCAGCGCCGTGGTGATCACGCTGGCCTTGACCCTGTTCGCGTCGTGGGCGATGGGCTTCACCATCAACCGCGTGTCGCTGTTCGCGCTGATCTTCTCCATCGGCATCCTGGTCGACGACGC
>CAZTNB010000367.1:0-1739 GCA_964614825.1 uncultured Gammaproteobacteria bacterium | reverse complement strand
AAGAACGCGATCACCAAGCAGTTCAAGCGCCTGTTCGAGATGGAAGGCGTGGAACTGGAGTTCCGGCCCGAGGCCCTGCTCGCGGTGGCGCGCAAGGCGCTCAAGCGGCGCACCGGCGCGCGCGGGCTGCGCACCATCCTCGAGCAGGTGCTGCTGGAGACGATGTACGAGCTGCCCTCGCTCGAGCACGTCAGCAAGGTCGTGGTCGACGAGGCCGTGATCAACGGCACCGCCGAGCCGTACCTGATCTACCGCGGCACGCCGCAGCCGCGCGCCGCCGCCGACTGAGCCGGCTGGCGCCATTGCCCGCCGGGTCGCGCCTCGCGCGACCTTGCAATCCGTTGCGGCGCCCTCACTTGACGCCTATCGGCCCCCGGCGCAGGCTCGTTCCTGGCGCGCGCGGCGGCCCCCGACCCTTGCCGGACTCGAATCGATGACTGCTTCCGCCAGCACCCCGAAGACCAATCCGCTGCCGGTCCTGCCGCTGCGCGACGTGGTCGTGTACCCGAACATGGTCATTCCGCTGTTCGTCGGTCGCGAGAAGTCGATCAAGGCGCTCGACCTCGCGATGGAGGGCGACAAGCAGATCCTGCTGGTGGCGCAGAAGAGCCCGGATGTCGACGACCCAGGCGCCGAGGACCTGTGGACGGTCGGCACGGTCTCGACCGTGCTGCAGCTGCTCAAGCTGCCCGACGGCACCATCAAGGTGCTGGTCGAGGGCGTGTCGCGCTGCGCGGTGGAGGACTACGCCGAGGGCGACGGCTACCTGCGCGCCAATGCGCGCACGCTCGAAGTCGGCAGCGCGCGCGACGCGCGCGAGGTCGAGGCCGCGGCGAAGTCGCTGATGGCCGTGTTCGAGCAGTACGTGAAGCTCAACCGCAAGCTGCCGCCGGAGCTGCTGACCACGCTGTCGGGCATCGACGACCCGGGCCGCCTGGCCGACACGGTGGCGGCGCACATCGGCATCCGCCTGCAGGACAAGCAGCGCGTGCTGGAGGCGACCGACGTCGCCCAGCGCCTCGAGCTCCTGATCGGCTTCGTCGACGGCGAGATCGACGTGCAGCAGCTGGAGAAGCGCATCCGCGGCCGGGTCAAGTCGCAGATGGAGAAGAGCCAGCGCGAGTACTACCTCAACGAGCAGATGAAGGCGATCCAGAAGGAGCTCGGCGACCTCGACGAGGCTCCGAACGAGATGGAGGAGCTCGCGCGCAAGGTGGCCGAGGCCGGCATGCCGCCGGCGGTCGAGACCAAGGCCAAGGCCGAGCTGGCCAAGCTCAAGCAGATGTCGCCGATGTCGGCCGAGGCGACCGTGGTGCGCAACTACGTCGACTGGCTGGTGCAGGTGCCGTGGAAGCAGCGCGCGCGCGTGCGCAAGGACCTGACCGAGGCGCAGAAGGTGCTCGACCAGGACCACTTCGGCCTGGAGAAGGTCAAGGAACGCATCCTCGAGTACCTCGCGGTGCAGCAGCGGGTGAAGAAGATGAAGGGCCCGATCCTGTGCCTGGTCGGGCCGCCGGGCGTGGGCAAGACCTCGCTCGGGCAGTCGATCGCCAAGGCCACCAACCGCAAGTTCGTGCGCATGTCGCTCGGCGGCGTGCGCGACGAGGCCGAGATCCGCGGGCATCGCCGCACCTACATCGGTTCGATGCCGGGACGGATCGTGCAGAACCTGTCCAAGGCCGGTTCGCGCAACCCGCTGTTCATGCTCGACGAGATCGACAAGATGTCGATGGACTTCC
>CAZTNB010000366.1:0-1742 GCA_964614825.1 uncultured Gammaproteobacteria bacterium | reverse complement strand
TTCGCGCTGCCGCTGGCCTCGACCGCGAGGTACACGCGCGGATGCGAATTCCACAACGCCATGCCCGGCATCGGGCAGGACAACGGGAGGTCGCCGCGACCGACCTCGTAGCGGTTCTCGGCGTTGGCGGGCGGCAGGCGCTCGGCGGCGGGATCGGGTCTGGGCATGGCGGCGCGGCGGCGGATTTGCGCGGAGTCTAACAGCGGGCCGGCGCGCGCGCCGCATCCGCCGCGTAGCAACGGCGGCGCGGCCGCGTACAATTGCAGACTCGCTGCAGCGTGCAGCCCGGACTCGAGGCCTGGTCATGGATTTCGGCAAGCTCATCGCGCGTGCAAAGAACCTCATGCTCAAGCCCGGCGAGGAGTGGCCGGCGATCGCCGCGGAGCCCGCGACCACCGCCTCCATCTACCGCGACTGGGCGCTGATCCTGGCCGCGATCGGCCCCATCGCCGGCTTCATCGGCATGTCGCTGTTCGGCTTGAGCATGCTCGGCGTGACCGTGCGCACGGGCGTGGGGATCGGCCTGGCGCAGGCCGTGGTCGGCTACGGCGTGGCGCTGGGCTTCGTGTTCATCATGGGCCTGGTCATCGACGCCCTGGCCGGCACCTTCGGCGCGGAGAAGAACCCGGTGCAGGCGCTCAAGACCTCGGTCTACGCCAGCACCGCGGCCTGGCTGTTCGGGATCTTCGCGCTGCTGCCGGCGCTCGGCATGCTGGCCTGGATCGGCATAATCTGGTCGATCTTCCTGCTCCACGTCGGCCTGCAGCACACCATGAAGTGCCCGCCCGACAAGGCCGCCGGCTACACCGCGCTGGTCGCGGTCATCTGGCTGGTGCTGAGCGTGGTGCTGGGCGCGATCCTCGCCGTCATGTTCGCCGCCGGCAGGCTCGGCGGCGCGTCGCTCTCGCTCTCCGGCACCGGCGCCGACTCGACCGAGGTCACGGTCGACGCCGACAGCGCGCTGGGCCAGCTCGAGGCCTGGGGCAAGCAGATGGAGAAGGCCGGCGCGCAGATGGAGGCGGCCGAGAAGTCGGGCGACGCGCAGGCGCAGGCCGAGGCGATGGGGCAGATGATGGGCACGCTGATCGGCGCCGGCGGCAAGGTCGAGGCGCTGGAGCCGTCGGTGCTCAAGGGCTTCCTGCCCAACACCCTGGGCGACCTGCCGCGCACCAGCTTCTCGTCCGAGCGCAACGCCGCCATGGGCATGCAGATCAGCGAGGCCAAGGCCAGCTACGGCGACGACAGCGGGCGCACGCTCGACCTCGAGATCGTCGACATGGGCAGCGCCAAGGGCCTGATGGGCCTGGCCAGCTGGGCCATGGTCGAGATGGACAAGGAGACCAGCTCCGGCTACGAGCGCGTGCGCAAGGAAGGCGGACGCATGGTCCACGAGCAGTGGAACGGCGACTCGAAGTGGGGCGAGTACGGCCTGATCGTGGGCGAGCGCTTCTCGGTCAAGGTCACCGGCAACGGCGTCGACATGGACACCCTCAAGGAAGCCCTGGACGACATCGACCTCGACGCGATCGAGGCGCTCAAGGACCAGGGCGTGCAGAAGGGTTGAGCGCGGAAGCCATCGACGCGCCCGCCGGCTCGCGGGCGCGTCTTCGGCCGCGACTGGCGCAGCACTCGGCCGGTCGCGGCTGAAGCCGTCCCCGCCGGGCGGGGTCCATGCACCACGCGTCGTTCAGGGCAGGTCGAACAGCAGCAGCTCCGCGTCCTCGATGCCTTCGATGACCAGC
>CAZTNB010000365.1:0-1747 GCA_964614825.1 uncultured Gammaproteobacteria bacterium | reverse complement strand
TCCGCCGCCCTGCTGACCAACGCCAACAACCGCCTGGCGCGGATCAGCGACCGCCTGCGCGCGCTGCTGTCCGAGATCGAGGCCGGCGACGTCGAGCTGGCCGAGCCGCGCCGCGACATCCTGCACCGGCGCACCACCGCCATCCTGCGCTCGATCCGCCTGCTGCAGCTCGCGATCTGCGCCTTCGTGGCCACCAGCCTCGCCATCTCGGTCGACGCCGTGGCCCAGCTGCACATGCCGCTGCTGCCGACGGTGCTGGCCATGGTCGGCGTGGTGCTGCTGTTCGGCGGCACGCTGGAGATGTGGCGCGAGGCCGGCCTGTCGGTGAAGTCGCTGGAGATCCTGCTGGAGCGTTCGCGCCGCAAGGTGCCGAAGGCGCCCGCCAACTGACTCCGCAAGCGGCTACTTCGGCCGCTTGCCGCGCCTGGCCCGGAAGTAGTCGCTGAGCAGGCTGCCCGCCTCGGCGGCGAGCACGCCCGCCGTCACCACGATGCGGTGGTTGTGCCGGTCGGAGCCCAGGATGTCGAAGACGCTGCCGGCCGCGCCGGTCTTGGGGTCCGCCGCCGCATACACGACGCGCTGCACGCGCGCATGCACCAGGGCCATCGCGCACATCGCGCAGGGTTCGAGCGTGACGTACAGCGTCGTGCCCGGCAGCCGGTAGTTGCGCACGCGCTGGCCCGCGGCGCGCAGGGCCACGATCTCCGCGTGCGCGGTCGGATCGCAGCCGCCGATGGTCCGGTTCCAGCCCTCGCCGAGGACCTCGTCGCCGCGCACGAGCACGGCGCCCACCGGAACCTCGTCCTCGGAAGCCTCGGCGTGACGCGCGAGGTCCAGCGCGCGTCGCATCAGGGTTTGGTCGATGTCGATGGCCATCGGGGCGATGATACGGTCGAGGCGCGCAGCCGGTCACGCGCCGCGGCGGCGCCCGGGCGCCCGCAGGACGGAATGCGCCACCCGCGGTCAGCTTCGACTGGAAGCCAGTCCGACCAGCCTGGCGATCACGATGGCAGGAAACAGGACCCCGAGGGTCGAGAGGAAAGTGGCCAGCATCCTGGCGGCCGTACTCACGGCGTAGATGTCGCCGAAGCCGACGGTGGTCAGCGAGGCCAGGCTGAAGTAGATGAAGTGGCCGTAGTCGTCGTCCTTGCCGCTGAGCACGACATTGCCGCCCAGCGAGGCACCGGTCACGGCATGGATGACCTCGAGGGTCAGCGCCCCCATGAGCGCCAGCAGCAGGTAGACGTTGACCGCGCCGATGATCCGGTACGTGTTCACGCTCTGGTCGCGGAACAGCAGCTGGAGGTTGATGAAGATCAGGACCAGGGCATTGGCGATGCCCACGATGTTCTCCAGGACGAAGAACGAATACGGGTTCTCGCCGAAGCGGATGACCCTCAGCACCAGGTGGGTGGCGAACAGGATCGCGGCGACCGACATGAGCACCCTGCTGCGGGTCGAGAACATCCCGGAGAAGAACACGCCGAGCAGCAGGATGTTGAACAGCAGCACGCCGTGGCCGCTGATCTCCATGATCACCGGGAGCACGAACACCGCCGTGATGAGCATGACCAGCAAGGTGACGAAGCTCGCATCGCCGAGCCAGTAGACCTGGAGCTTCCTGATCAGATTCTGCATGGCGTATCGGCGAATCGGTCGTCGGACGGCGGCCGCCGGAGCGTACAGCGGAACGGCCGCCCGAATCCGCCGCGTCGATCGCGATGCGCCCCGGGGCCTATTCCCACTC
>CAZTNB010000364.1:0-1769 GCA_964614825.1 uncultured Gammaproteobacteria bacterium | reverse complement strand
ATCGCCAGGCGATACAGGATCACCGGCGTGAGCAGGTACATCCCGAGCGTGTAGAAGAAGCGGGCGATGGGCACCGGGCGATGGTAGATGCGCGGGGCGGTGGACGGCGACCCCTGCGCCCGCCCGGCGCCACGACGGCTCCCGTCGACCCCGGCCGGCGATGGCTCGACTCTGTGCAGGACCCGGTCCGCGAGCGGTGCCCGCACGGATGCGGGACGGCCGTCCGGGTCGCTGCCGCGCCCTATGCGGGCCCTGCCTGCGCGATTACGCTTGCCCGATGCGACCCCAGGACCTAGGCCCGCCCCCGCTGGGCCCGCGCACGTGGCCCAGCTGGATCGGCATCGGCGCGCTGTGGTTGCTGGCGCAGTTGCCGCTGCCGCTCGCGCGTCCGCTGTTCGGCGCTGCCGGCACCCTCGCGGGCCTGTTCGCCCGCACCCGGCGGCATGTGGTGACGCGAAACCTCGAACTGTGCTTTCCGGAGCTCGACCTCGCGGCGCGCAACCAGCTGCGGCGGCGCTTCTTCCGCTCCTTCGGCATCGGCGCCTTCGAGTTCCTGCGCGCCTGGTGGGGCCCGCTGGGCCGGGTGCCGGCGCATTCGCGCATCGAGGGCATCGAGCACTTCGACGCGGCGCGCGCGGCCGGTCGCGGCGTGATCCTGCTCTCGGGCCATTTCCTCCCGTTCGAGATGTGCGGGCGCCTGCTGACCACGCGCACGCCCTGCGCCGCGATGTACCGCCCCTACGCCAACCCGGCCTTCGAGTGGGCGGTGAAGCGCGGCCGCCTGCGCTACGCGGCGGCGATGTACGGCCGCGACGAACTGCGCGGCGCGGTGCGCTTCCTGCGCGGCGGCGGCGGCCTGTGGTACGCGCCCGACCAGGACATGCGCGGCCGCGACAGCGTGTTCGCGCCCTTCTTCGGCGTGCCGGCCAACACCATCACCGGCACCAGCCCGCTCGCGCGCCTCTCAGGCGCCGCGGTGCTGCCCTTCTTCCATCGCCGCAGCGACGACGGCCGCGGCTACGTGATCCGGATCGAGCCTGCGCTCGAGGATTTCCCCTCCGGCGACCTCGAAGCCGACGCCACGCGCATCAATGCGATCGTCGAGCGCATGGTGCGCGAAGCCCCGGACCAGTACCTGTGGCTTCATCGGCGCTTCAAGCGCCGGCCGCCGGGTGCCGCAACCGTCTACTGATGCACCAACATCCCTCACTGAGTCACACAAGGCGCACAAACCGCCGCATGACTGCGGAAACGCAAGGCCCCTCGATCATGGCAGCCCGTGGCGCACGTTGGACGCCGTCGAGTGCGCCGCGCTGGAACGGGTCGACTTGCTCGTGCTCCATCGGCGCCCGGAGCCGATCGGCTAGATTGAAGCCTCCGATCGCGCGATGCACGATCGGTGGGCGTTGCAATTGGCGACCACGCTACTGCTTTGTCGTGACGCTCTCATTTCGGATCAGGCACGCGCTCTGGCCGTTGGTGAAGTCCTGATACTGCCAGATGAAGCCTGCCCCCTGTCCAATCTTCATGAATCGGAAGTAGGAAACGTTGTTTCCTGTCGGGCGGCCATCTGGGCCAATCTCGCCGGATCCGATCCATGTACCTCTCGGCTCGGAGGGGTTCTACCCCGATTCTGTAGCCATCAGTCGCCGCCTTGGCTACCGGCGATTAGAGCCGTTCAATCCAAAGGCTACCACCTCCGAACGCGTGCCCGCTCGGCAGCGCCAAGGCTTCACGGACCAGACTTGGAAACCGTTCGAATGCGTACC
>CAZTNB010000363.1:0-1782 GCA_964614825.1 uncultured Gammaproteobacteria bacterium | reverse complement strand
CGTCGAGGAGGGTTGCCATGGCGACCGACAAGCCGAAGGCCGACTTCGGCAACGTGAAGTCCAGCGTCACCAGCACCGCGCCGGCCAAGCCCAAGGCCGACTTCTCCCAGGTCAGCGCCGCGGTGGCCTCCACCGCGCCGATCCTGGACCCGCAGCCGCCGGCGACCTACGTGGTCAAGTCGGGCGACTCGCTGTCGAAGATCGCGAAGAAGACGCTCGGCAGTGCCAACAAGTGGAAGGCGCTGTGGGAAGCGAACAAGGACCAGATCAAGGACCCGGACAAGATCTACCCGGGCCAGGTCCTCAAGCTGCCGCCCCGCGCCTGATCCAGAACCCGAACGGAGCCGTTGCCATGAGCACTCGCCACCTGATCGCCGCTGCACTGGTTGCCGCCCTCGGCCTCGCCGCCTGCGGCAGGAAGGAAGCCCCGCCGCCCGCGCCGGTGGTCACGCCCGCGCCCGCGCCCGCGCCGGCGCCCACGCCGCCGCCGCCGGCGCCGGCGCCCGCCCTCGCCGTCGCCTCGATCGAGCTCGGCAATGCCGTGGGCATGGACGGCAAGGTCAGCGCGCCGGCCACGGTGTTCGCGCCCACCGATGCGCTGCACGCGGTGGTCGCGACCACCGGTGCCGCCACCAACGCGGTGCTGGCCGCCAAGTGGACCTTCGAGGACGGCCAGACCGTCAACGAGGACAGCCGCACCATCGCGCCCACCGCCGATGCCTGGACCGACTTCACCCTCAGCAAGCCCGACGGCTGGCCGGTGGGCAAGTACAAGGTCGAGATCAGCTTGAACGGCGCGCCGGCCGGCAGCCGGGAGTTCGAGGTCAAGTAAGGCCCCCGCGGGGCCCGCCGGGCGCGGGCCCCGCGGCGCAGCATGGAAATCGCGCCGCGCCGCAACGGCGAGGCACTACACTAGCGGCCCTTTTCAAGGCGGGGCCGTCCGGTTCCGCCCGTTTCTTCGGAGGAACCCCATGGCCGACCCAGTCATCGTCCCGCCGGCCGGCGGCGAGAAGATCACGATCAAGAACGGCAAGCTGACCGTTCCCGACCAGCCGATCATTCCCTACATCGAGGGCGACGGCACCGGCCCCGACATCTGGCGCGCCAGCGTGCGCGTGTTCGATGCGGCGGTGGCCAAGGTCTACGGCGGCAAGCGCAGGATCCACTGGCTCGAGGTCTATGCCGGCGAGAAGTCCAACAACCTCTACGGCACCTGGCTGCCGGAATCCACCGTGCAGGCCTGCCGCGACTACCTGGTGTCGATCAAGGGTCCGCTGACCACGCCGGTGGGCGGCGGCATCCGCTCGCTCAACGTGGCGCTGCGGCAGATGCTCGACCTCTACGTCTGCCTGCGCCCGGTGCGCTGGTTCAAGGGCGTGCCCAGCCCGGTGAAGAACCCCGGCAAGGTCGACATGGTGATCTTCCGCGAGAACACCGAGGACATCTACGCCGGGATCGAGTTCGAGGCCGGCACGGACAACAACCGCAAGATCCTCGAGTTCCTCAAGGCCAACTTCCCCAAGGAGTTCGGCAAGATCCGCTTCCCCGAGTCCTCCGGCATCGGCATCAAGCCGGTGTCGAAGGACGGCACCGAGCGCCTGGTGCGCGCGGCCATCGACTACGCGATCCGCAACGCGCAGAAGTCGGTGACCATCGTGCACAAGGGCAACATCATGAAGTTCACCGAGGGCGCGTTCCGCAACTGGGGCTACGCCCTGGCCGAGCGCGAGTTCGGCGACAAGGTCTACACCTGGGACCAGTGGGAGCGGACCAAGGCCGCCA
>CAZTNB010000362.1:0-1790 GCA_964614825.1 uncultured Gammaproteobacteria bacterium | reverse complement strand
AACATGAGCGAGGACGAAGCCAACGAGCACTTCGGCGACGGCCTCTCGGAGGAACTCCTGAACCTCCTGGCCAAGGTCCCCGAGCTGAAAGTCGCCGCGCGCACCTCCTCGTTCCACTTCAAGGGCAAGGACTCGACCATCGCCGACATCGCCAAGGCCCTGCAGGTCGACACCGTGCTCGAAGGCTCGGTACGCCGCTCCGGCGACACCATCCGCGTGGTCGCGCAGCTCATCGCCGCCAGCGACGGCACCCATTTGTGGTCGGAGAAGTACGACCGCAAGATGAGCGACATCTTCGTGGTCCAGGACGAGATCGCGGGCCACATCGTCAAGGCGCTGCTGCCGAAGCTGGGCGCGGCGGACCAGCCGGTCTTCGCCAGCGGCGGCGGCAGGATCAGCCCGGAGCTCCACGAGCGCTTCCTGCTCGCGCGGCGCGAGTTCTACGACGGCACGCCGGAAAGCGCCAGGCACGCCCACCAGGAGTTCCTCGCCATCGCCGAGGCGGCGCCGGACCATGCGCCGGTGCATGCCTGGCTGGCGCGCAGCTGGCTCGCCGTGCAGCAGTCGCGCGGCGGCGACGTGCCGCCGGCCGTGGCGCGACCCGCCGCGCAGAAGGCCATCGACCGCGCGCTGGCGCTGGACCCGGGCGAAGCCCTCGCGCACCTGGTGCAGGCGCAGCTGTGGTGGCAGGCGGACGACGCAGCACAGGCACTGGCCGCCGTCGACAAGGCGCTGGCCCTGAATCCGGCGCTGGTCGACGCGTACCTCGTGCGCCAGAACCTGCTGGTGCAGGCAGGCCGCGTGCCGGAGGCCCTGCAGGCCCTGGAAACCGCGCGTGCGATCGATCCGCTGCATCCGGGCGTGCTGGCCGACCTCGCCCACCTGCAGAACCTGCAGGACCGCAAGGTCGAGGCCTTCGCCACCATCGAGCGCCTGTACTCGGTCAATCCCGCGCGTGCGCTGGGCATGGAGGCGCACCTGTATCGGGACAACAACGAGGTGGCGCGTTCGGTCTACGTGCTGGAACTGGACCTGCGCGAACACCCCGATGACGCCGATCGCGTCAACCGGCTCGCCGAGTACTACCAGGGACTTGGCCTGCACGACAATCCGCTCGTGGCGCGGTCACGCGACGGCTACCTCAGCCTCGCGGTGCTCGGCCGGCGGGACGCCGCCCTGGCCGGGATGAGCGCGGCGCTGGCCAAGCTCGAGGATCCCGTGGCGCGCGGCTGGGTGGAGTTCTACGGCTACTACGCCTTGGGCGACCATGCGAAGGTCGCCGAGTTGCTGTTGAGGAAATGGCAGGAGCTTCCGACCAAGGCCATCGGCGCCACGTTCGGCTCGATCGAGGGCATTTTCCTCGCCGCGATGCTGCAGCGCGAAGGACGGATCGGCCGCGCGCCGGAGCTGATGCCGGCGCTGGCCGCCATGGCCGCGAAGTCCAGCCCCCTGCACGATGCCTCGCACTGGTACCTGCTCGGCCTGGTCGCGTTGCTCGAGCAGCGGACCGACGATGCGGTCGCGGCTTTCACGCGCCTGGTGGACACCGGTGATGCGGGGTTCTGGTATTTCGGCAATCCGATGGAGCCGGCCTGGCTGTTCGAATCCGACCCGCGGTTCCAGCAGATCCTGGCGCGCATGACGGCCAACCGCGACGCCCAGCTGGCGGAGCTCGAACGCCTGCGCAAGTCCGGCATGACCGCCGCGCAGGCTCGCGCCGAGTACGTTGCGCAACTGCGCGCGAAGGAGACGCCGCCATGAACTTCTTCAGCGAACTCAAGCGCCGCAAC
>CAZTNB010000361.1:0-1821 GCA_964614825.1 uncultured Gammaproteobacteria bacterium | reverse complement strand
TCGAGGGCCATGCCTGGAATCCCGTCAGGGCGCGGCCGCTGGCGCAGGTGGCGGCCGAGCGCGGCGTGCCGCTGGCGGAGGCGGTGCGGCTGGTGGAGGACGCGCGCCTCGTGCTGCGCCAGCAGCGCGCGAAGCGCGTGCGGCCGGGCACCGACGACAAGCGGCTGACGGCCTGGAACGCGATGTTCGCGGCCGGCCTGTCGCGCGCCTCGCGCTACCTCGGCGAGCCGGAGTGGTCGCGGCTGGCGGCGCGCACCCTGGCGTTCCTGCAGCGCGAGGCCTGGCGCGACGGCCGCCTGCATGCATCCTGGAAGGACGGCACGGCGCGCTTTCCCGCCTACCTCGACGACCACGCCTGGCTGCTCGATGCGCTCGAGGAGCAACTCGCCACCGACTTCGACCCGGCGCACCTGGCCTTCGCCCAGGTGCTGGCCGATGCGCTGCTGGCGCGATTCGAGGATCGCGCGCACGGCGGATTCTGGTTCACCGCCGATGACCACGAGGCCCTGATCGGGCGCCAGAAGCCGTTGCACGACGAGTCCACCCCGTCGGGCAACGGCAGCGCGATCCGCGCGCTGCTGCGGCTGGGGCATCTCGTGGGCGAGCAGCGCTGGATCGACGCGGCCGAACGGGCGTTGCGCGCCTTCATGCCGGCCCTCGCCCAGGCGCCGCAGGGCAGCGCCGGCGTGCTGCTGGCCCTGCACGAGTGGCTGCAGCCGCCGGCGCAGGTGGTCGTGCGAGTGGATGCGGCATCACGCGCAAGTTGGGTCGCGAGCATCGACACGCTGCGTCGCGCCGGCCATCGCATCTACCTCATCGACGCCGCGCACGATGCCCTGCCCGGCCTCCTCGCGCAACGCCGCCCGCAACCCGGCGGCGTTGCCTACGTCTGCCGCGGCACCAGCTGCCTGGCCCCGATCACCGACCCGCTGGAACTGGTCGCACTCCTGTAGGAGCGCATCTCATGCGCGACCGCGGAATCGCCGGCTACGGCGAGCTGCGATTCCGCGGTCGCGCATGAGATGCGCTCCTACAGGGATGCGGTGGGCGTGATTGGCGCGGCGCTGGCTACGCGGCCTCGTCGCGGTACTCGTCCGGCGTCGGGCAGATGCACACGAGGTTGCGATCGCCGTAGACGTTGTCGACGCGGCCCACCGGCGCCCAGTACTTGTCGCTGCGCGACACGCCCTCGGGGAACACGCCCTCGGCGCGGGTGTACTTGCGGTTCCAGTGCTCGTCGGCGAGGTCGTGCACGGTGTGCGGCGCGTGGCGCAGCGGGCTGTCCTCGACCGCGTGGCGGCCCTGCTCGATCGCGGCGATCTCGCGCCGGATCGCGATCATGGCGTCGCAGAAGCGGTCGATCTCGTATTTCGATTCCGACTCCGTGGGCTCGATCATCAGCGTGCCCGGCACCGGGAAGCTCATGGTGGGGGCGTGGAAGCCGTAGTCGATCAGGCGCTTGGCGATGTCGTCCACGGTGACGCCGCAGGCGTCCTTGAACGGCCGCGGATCGACGATGCACTCGTGCGCGACGCGGCCGTTGTGGTTCCGGTACAGCACCGGGAAGTGCGGATCGAGCCGCGCCGCGATGTAGTTGGCGTTGAGGATCGCCACCTCGGTGGCGCGGGTGAGCCCGGCGCCGCCCATCATCAGGATGTAGGCGTAGCTGATCGGCAGGATCGAGGCCGAGCCGTAGGGCGCCGCCGACACCGGGCCCACCGCCGACTGGCCGCCGTCGAGCACCGGATGGCCGGGCAGGAACGGCGCCAGGTGCGCGCGCACGCCGATCGGGCCCATGCCGGGGCCGCCGCCGCCGTGCGG
>CAZTNB010000360.1:0-1841 GCA_964614825.1 uncultured Gammaproteobacteria bacterium | reverse complement strand
GCAGTTCCTCGATCCGCAGCGGCTGCGAACGCGCATAGGGCGCGGGCAGGCCCATCGCGCGCAGCACCGCGCCGCGCACCCTCATGTGCCGGGCGCCACCGGCGCCAGCAGGCGCTCGAGCGCGGCGCGCAGCGGCGCCGGCAGCTCGGTGGGCCGGCGCGTGGCGCGGTCGACGAACACGTGCACGAACCAGCCCTCGGCCGCCGGACGGTCGCTGCCGGCGCGGAACAGGCCGATCTCGTAGCGCACGCTGGAGCGGCCCAGGTGGGCCACGCGCAGGCCGGCGTCGACGCCGTCGGGGAAGGCCAGCGAGTCGAGGTACTTGCAGTGCGATTCGGCGCACACGCCGATCACCGGGCCGGCGTGGATGTCGAGGCCGCCGGCGCGGATCAGGTAGGCGTTGATCACGCTGTCGAAGTAGCTGTAGTACTCGACGTTGTTGACGTGGCCGTAGAGGTCGTTGTCCTTCCAGCGCGTGGTGATGGCCTGGAAGTGCGGGTAGTCCACCCGCCCGGAGGCGACGGCGGCCGTCATCGCGACGGCGCCCTGCGCGCGCGGCGCGGCCCCGGCGTCGCGCCCAGCCAGTCGCGCAGGCGCGCGTACACGCGCGGATCGTCGAGCAGGTCGAAGTGGCTGGCGCCGGTGGCGATCCACTGCCGCCCGCGCGGGATGCGCAAGGCGTGGCGCGCGTCGTCGTGCCGGCCCAGCGCGCTGGCCACGGGCACCAGGCCGTCGCCGATCCAGCCGTCGGCCAGCGTGCCGTGGCCTTCGCGCCGGGTCGCGGCCACCGCGTGGCTGCGCACCGCGGCGGGCAGCGGCACCGGCGTGCGCGGATCGTGCGCGTGGGTCTCGTCCAGCGCCTGCCAGTCGGCATCGAGCAGGTTGCCGTGGCGCAGGTCGCGGATGCCGGCGCTGCGCAGGCCGCCGATGCGGGCGAAGGGCGCGGTGTAGGCGGTCTTGCGCAACAGGCGGTCGAAGCCGTTGCCGGCGCGCTCCGCCGGCGCGCCGTGGTGCGGCGTGCCGAGGAACACCAGGTCGTCGAGCGCGCGCAGCCAGGCATGGCCTTCCTGGCGCGCGACGTGGCAGGCGCTGCGGATCACCAGGCCGCCCATGCTGTGGCCGACCAGGGCCAGGCGCTCCAGCGGCACCGGCCACGCCCGCGCCAGCGCGTCGAGCAGCGCGGCGAACTCGCGGCCATTGGTCGAGATGCGCCGGCCCGAGTTGTAGTGCAGGTACAGCGGCGTGCAGCCGAGGTCGCGCGCCAGCGCCTCGCCGTGGTCGTGGCCCTTGCGCCGCCACTGGCGGTCGTTCATGCACAGGCCGTGCACCAGCACCACCACGTGGCGCGCGGGGGCCGCGATCGCGGCGGCCAGCGCGCGCGGCTCGAGTTCCGGCGCCTGGTCCCGGTGGCGCAGGCGCATGCGGATGGCCAGCGGGTTGCCGCTGGCGTCGAGGTGGTCGCCGAGCACGCCGTTGAGCACGGCACGCACGGTGTCGGGGCCGGCGGACGACTCCGCGGTCGTGCCGCCCGGCAGGGCCAGCGCGAGGTCGATGCCGCGGCCGACGAGGCCGGCCACGCCGCGCACGCTGCGGTAGACCAGGCCGGTGATGCCACGGGTGGAGCGCGGCGCGGCGCGCTCGAACACGCCGGCGAGCCCGCTGATCGTGCCGTGCAGGTCCTCCGCCACGCGCGACGCGCCGGTCACGGCGTCGACGCCCAGGCGCGCGTAGCCCGCCAGCTCGTGGCGGTTCATCCGGCCACCGCGGCGCCGGCGCCGGGCTCGTTCCAGCGGTTGGCGCGGCGGAAGGTGCCGAAGTCGTTGAAGCGCACGCCCATCTCG
>CAZTNB010000359.1:0-1844 GCA_964614825.1 uncultured Gammaproteobacteria bacterium | reverse complement strand
TCCGACCTGTTCTTCAGTGCCGAGGCGCCGCCGGGGATCAAGATCGAGGGCATCACCATGCGCCTCGGCGACCAGCCGGTGTCGGCGCAGGACGTGCAGGAGCTGGCGTACTCGCTCATGAACGAGCGCCAGCAGCGGGAGTTCGAGGCGACGATGGAGATGAACCTCGCCATCGCGCTCAAGTCCGTGGGCCGGTTCCGCATCAACGTGTATCGCCAGCGCGGCACGGTGGCGGTCGCGGTGCGCTACATCACCAACCACATCCCGCCGCTGGACGCGCTTGGCCTGCCCGAGCGGCTGAAGGAGCTGATCATGGTGCCGCGCGGCCTGGTCCTGGTCGTGGGCAGCACCGGCTCGGGCAAGTCGACCACGCTGGCGTCGATGATCGACTACCGCAACGAGCGCCGCACCGGGCACATCCTCACCATCGAGGAACCGATCGAATACCTGCAGCAGCACAAGCAGTCGATCGTGGACCAGCGCGAGATCGGCTTCGACACGCAGTCCTACGCCGCCGCGCTCAAGAACGCCATGCGCGAGGCGCCGGACGTGATCATGATCGGCGAGATCCGCGACCGCGAGACCATGCAGCACGCGATCGCCTACGCCGAGACCGGGCACCTGTGCCTGTCCACGCTGCACGCCAACAACGCCAACCAGACCCTCGACCGGATCATCAACTTCTTCCCCGACACCGCGCGCCACCAGCTGTTGATCGACCTGTCGCTCAACCTGAAGGCCGTGATCTCGCAGCGCCTGGTGCGCGGCGTGGACGGCCGGCGCGTGGCGGCGGTGGAACTGCTGCTGCAGACCTCGTACGTCTCCGACCTGATCGAGAAGGGCGAGATCGACCAGCTCAAGGAGGCGATGAAGCAGGGCGTCGACCGCGGCATGCAGACCTTCGACGAGGCGCTGTTCCGCCTCTACAAGGCCGGCCGCATCACGCTCGACACCGCGCTGGACAATGCCGACTCGCGCACCGACCTCGGCCTGCGCATCCGCCTCGACCAGCCGCTGGAGCCCGACGCGGGCGTGGGCGGGATGCAGATCCTGCAGGAGCCGGGCAGCGGCGGCGCCCCGTAGGGACGATCCGCGCGTTGCCGCCCGGATCGCGCGTGCTAGCCTGCGTTGCCGGTCCCGGGCAGCCGTCGCATCGCGCGACGGCACCGGTCCAGGCAGGAGCGCAGCCGATGGCAAGCCCGTTGAAGAAGGTCGAGATCGAGACCCTGGAGCGCATCGCGCGCGGGCAGCCCGACAGCGGCATGACCGACGAGATGGTGCTGGCGCGGCTGGTCTCGTTGGGACTGATCCAGTCGCGCGCCGGGCGCTACAGCGCCACCCAGCGCGGCACCATGGAACTCACCCGGCGCAAAGCGCTGCTGCGCTCGCACAGCGCGCGCTGAGCGCCGCCCCGGCGCCGGCCGGGCCCCGTTCCAACGGCGATGGCGCTTCCACGCCGCGTTCGCCGTGTTGCCTGGTGTCCGCCCGACGCGGACGCGACAGGGGCGGAGTCCGGGCCTGCGGGGGGGCGGGATCGGACCGGGTCGGTTCGTCCGGCGCTGGCGGGGGTGAGCATGGGACTGGTGGAATCGAGGCCGTTGGGGGATGGCCGCTTGGAATGCCTGTCGGATCGCATCCGTCGCGCGCGACGCCTCGCTGGCATCAGCCAGGCCGTGCTCGCGGTGCAGGTCGGGGTCGGCCCCAGCGCGGTCGCGCAATGGGAATTGCCCACCGGCACCACGCCCACCATCGACCACCTGGCCGCGATCGCGGGCTGCTGCGTCGTGCGCTTCGAGTGGCTGGCCACGGGGCGTGGCGAGCCGCGCGCCGACCGCGCGCCCGTC
>CAZTNB010000358.1:0-1863 GCA_964614825.1 uncultured Gammaproteobacteria bacterium | reverse complement strand
TGCCGGGCGCGACCATCGCCAGGGCGATTTCGGGCAGCTGTTCGATGCTCATGGGATGGCGCTCGCGGGTTTGCGGTAGGACCGGGGATTATAGAACAGGACGGGACACCCGAAACGTGCAGCGCCCGTGTAGGAGCGGCTTCAGCCGCGACCAGGCCTATCGCGCGCAGAGCGCGCTCCTACAAGGCCGGCTTCGTAGGAGCGCGCTCTGCGCGCGATGGGCCGCGAGGCGTCGTTGCGGGTTGCAGCGCCGTGCCGTCGCGGTGTGGGTGTGACTAGACGACGGCGCGCGCGCGCTCGATCCGTGCGACGTTCTCGGCGCAGGTCTTGCGGAACGGAACCGATACGCGAGCGTCGCCCTCGAGGCGACGCCAGAACGTGATGGCGAGTTGGGCGGCGAGGTGCCAGGTTTCGCGGTGATCGGGTGCGGGCAACGGTGGCTGGAACTCGCGCGGGACGACCTCGCCGGTGGTGGCGGGGCGGTAGAGCATCGGCAGCATGTCGTAGGTCGGCGCGAGCGCGAGCGGGCGCCGATCGTCGAGCAGGAACGACAGGTTGCCGAAATGCATGTCGGTGTTGGCGATGAGCTGGCCGTAGTCGTGCAGCAGTTCGATGGTGGCGCGGGTGGGGCCATCGATCCATCCGTCGCGGGCGAGGCGCGCGGCGGCTTGCGGCCAGTGGTCGCGCTGGCCATGCAGGGCGTCATCGAGCGCGGCGAGCGAGACCACGCCGCGGCGGCCGTGGACGCCCACGCGGTCGAAGCGGGTGACTTCCAGGCACAGGCGTTCGCCGGCCACCACCAACTCGGTGGCCGCGGCGGCGAGGCCTTGCGCGGCCAGGGTCTGCGCGGCGTGGTGTTCGGCGATGAGGAGGTCCACCCAGCGGCGCTTGGCCGGCGAGTTCGTGCTGTCGCTGAACTTCACCAGCACGTGGCGCCAGGTGCCGGGCGCCGTGCGCAAGCAGGCGAGGAACTTGGGGAACTCGCCGCCCGCCGACGAGGTGCCGATGTTGCCCGCCATGGCAGCGGCGGCGCGTTCGGCGTAGCGCGCGGCGCGATCGGCCACGTCGATGGCTTCGGGTGCCTGCAGGCGGGCGCGTTGCACGCGTTCGAGCATCGGTGCGCCGAGGACGAAATTGCCGGGCAGGTCATCGCCGTGGGCGAGGAGCGCGGCGAGCACGTGTGGCGTGCGCCATTGGGCCAGCGACGCCGGGGCGCCCAGTGCGGCGCCCTGCGCGCGGGCAAATTGCTCGCCGAGGAAGCCGTTCGGGCGCTGATCGGCGAGGAACCAGGGGAGGTTCGGGAAGGCGCCGGGCGGGCGACTGCCAGCGGTCCAGAATTCAGCCGCCGCGGCCGCCCACCAGGCGCAGCCGTCGCCATGCAACGCGGTCAGGCTGCCGTGCGGACTCGCGCGACCCTGGGCATCGATGCGATACACCGGCCAGGTACTGCCGTGGGCACCGATCGATTGCGCTAGGGCGTAGTGCGTGGCGCGCGCGTGGCCGAGGCGAACGACGGCGGGGCCGAGGGCGGTGACCGCGCGGGAAAGGGTGGGCTGGCTGATGCGCAGTGCCGAGGTCAGCACGGCGGCGGGGGTGGGGCCGGCGGCACGGAGATAGGCTTCGAGGCGGAGGGCTTGGGTGCCTGGCATGAATGGATATTAGCATTGATTATGTGTTGCTAAACAACTGTTTTACAAGTTTGTTTCTGTCTATCGTGTTCCTTGGTGAATGGATTTTCGGTGCGCTAAAGGCAACGCGGCGGGGCGATTTCGAGCTGCCGATCGTTGGATCGCGTAGAAGCCCGCCTGCAGGAGCGGCTTCAGCCGCGCCCAGGCCCCGCGTGGCAGCGATGCCTGGTGGCGG
>CAZTNB010000357.1:0-1867 GCA_964614825.1 uncultured Gammaproteobacteria bacterium | reverse complement strand
AACCCCCGACCCTCGCCTTGTAAGGGCGACGCTCTACCGCTGAGCTAAGCACCCTGGCAAAGCGCGCTAGTTTACAGCGTCCTTGAGCGCCTTGCCAGCCTTGAAACCGGGGACCTTGGAGGCCTTGATCTTGATCGTGGCGCCGGTGCGCGGGTTGCGGCCCGTGCGCGCCGCGCGCTTGCGCACCGCGAAGGTGCCGAAGCCGACCAGCGAAACGCTGTCACCCGCCTTCAGCGCCTTCTTGACGACCTTGATGAAGGCCTCGAGCGCGTTGCCGGCATCGACCTTGGTGACGCCAGCGGCGTCGGCGAGCGCATCGATGAACTCACTCTTGTTCATTGTCACTCCCTCTGGATGATTTTCTGCGACCCGCGTTGCCTGCACCCGACGCCGCGGCGGAACCCTGGGGTACTTGCGGGACGGGTCCGGAGCCGCCGGGCTGGACCGCTGGTGGATCGCAGCGCGTTCGCGGCGGACGGGTTTTATACCAGTGGCCCCATGCCCGCGCAACAAGGCGCCATGCGGCTTTGCGGCCTGCGTCACCGAAATTTTTTTCGCACGCGCCGCCCATGCGCGAACGCGCACGGGCGGCGTCGCCGTCGACTGCTCAGTGCGGACGCGCCGGCGCGTTGCCGGACTCGTCGGCCTCGCCGGCCTCGGCCTTCGCCGGCTCGGCGGCCACCGGCGCCGGCTCGGGCCGGGCGCTGGGAACCAGCGGCTTCTCCAGCGCGAGATCGAGCACCTCGTCGATCCATTTCACCGCGCGGATCTCGAGCGAATCGGTGATGTTCTGCGGGATCTCGGCCAGGTCCTTGCGGTTCTCGTCCGGGATGATCACGGTCTTGAGGCCGCCGCGATGCGCCGCCAGCAGCTTCTCCTTCAGGCCCCCGATCGGCAGCACGCGGCCACGCAGGGTGATCTCGCCGGTCATGGCCACGTCGGCGCGCACCGGCACCTTGGTCAGCGCGGAGACCAGCGCGGTGCACATCGCGATGCCGGCGCTGGGGCCGTCCTTGGGCGTGGCGCCCTCGGGCACGTGGATGTGCACGTCGAGCTTCTGGTGGAAATCCGGGTCGACGCCCAGGCGGTCCGCGCGCGAGCGCACCACCGAGAGCGCGGCCTGGATCGACTCCTGCATCACCTCGCCGAGCTGGCCGGTGTGCAGCAGCTTGCCCTTGCCCGGCACCACGGTCGCCTCGATGCTGAGCAGGTCGCCGCCGACCTGGGTCCAGGCCAGGCCGGTCACCACGCCGACCTCGTTCTGCACCTCGGCGCGGCCGTAGTTGAAGCGGCGCACGCCGAGGAAATGCTCGAGACGCGCGCCGTCGACCACCACGCGGCGCGGCCTGGCCGGCTTCGCCGCCCTGGCCTCCTTGCCCGGCTTGGCTTCCCTGGCCTTCTGCGCGCGCTTGCGCTTGCCCTCCTCGAGCGACAGTTCCTTGACCGTCTTGCGCGAGATCTTGGCCAGCTCGCGCTCGAGATTGCGCACGCCCGATTCGCGGGTGTAGTAGCGGATGATGTCGCGCACCGCCTCTTCCTCGACCTTGAGCTCCTCGGCCTTGAGGCCGTTGGCCTTGAGCTGCTTGGGCACCAGGTAGCGCTGCGCGATGTTGATCTTCTCCTCCTCGGTGTAGCCGGGGATGCGGATGATCTCCATGCGGTCGGCCAGCGGCGCCGGGATGTTGAGCGAGTTGGCGGTGGCGATCCACATCACCTCGGAGAGGTCGAGGTCGACCTCGAGGTAGTGGTCGTTGAAGGCGTGGTTCTGCTCCGGGTCGAGAACTTCGAGCAGCGCCGCCGACGGGTCGCCGCGGAAGTCCATCGACATCTTGTCGATCTCGTCGAGCATGAACAGCGGGTTGCGCGA
>CAZTNB010000356.1:0-1885 GCA_964614825.1 uncultured Gammaproteobacteria bacterium | reverse complement strand
CGCCCGGGCGTCATGGAGCGCCTGGGGCTGGGGCCGGAGGCGGTCGCGCGTCGCAACGCGCGGCTGGTCTACGGCCGACTGACGGGCTGGGGCCAGCATGGGCCGCTGGCGCAGGCCGCGGGGCACGACATCAACTACATCGCGCTCACCGGTGCGCTGCACGCCATCGGCACGGCCGACCGGCCGGTGCCGCCGCTGAACCTGCTGGGGGACTACGGCGGGGGCAGCCTCTACCTGGTCATGGGCATCCTGGCCGCATTGCACGAGGCGCGGCGGTCTGGGCTGGGGCAGGTGGTGGATGCGGCGATCACCGACGGCGTCGTCAACCTGATGGCGCAGTTCATCGGCCAATCCCAGCGCGGTGCCTTCGTCGAACGCCGCGAAAGCAACATGCCGGACGGCGGATGGCCGTGGTACGGGGTGTACGAAACCGCCGATGGACCGCACGTGAGCGTCGGGCCGCTGGAGCCGCAGTTCTTCGCTCGCTTGTGCGAGTTGCTGCAACTGGGTCCCGAGTGGCAGTCCGCGCCCTCGGACCGTTCGCGCTGGCCGGCCCTGCGCGAGGCGCTGGCGCAGCTCTTCAAGAGCCGCCCCGCGGCCCATTGGCGCGAGCTGCTGGAAGGAACCGACGCCTGCTTCGCGCCCGTGCTGCCGCTCAGCGAAGCCGCCCGGCACCCGCACAACGTCGCGCGTGGCGCATTCGTGGTGCTGGATGGCGTCACGCATCCCGCACCGGCGCCGCGCTTCTCGCGGACGCCGGCAGCCATCCAGTCAGCGCCGGCCGCTGCCGCCGGGGACCTGGCGGACGCGCTTGGCCGTTGGCGCGGCTAGCGCAGCCGCCGTTGCATCGCGGGTGCTGGCCGCCTGGGCCCGCTGCCGGTCGGCCAGCGCGAGGTACTTGTCCTGCAGCCGGGTCAGGCTGGTGACGATCTCGGCCACGGCCGCCTTTTCGTCCCGGGCCCGCAGGTGGCGCAGGAGCCGCCGCCGCGACGGCAGCACGAAGGGGTTGTCGCTCGGGCCGATGCGCCCGATGAACTCCCCCATCACCTCCATCAGCGCTTCCATCATGCTGGCCATGATGGGGTTGCGGGTGGCGCGCGCCAGCAGCACGTGGAACTCGCGGTTCAGGCGCTGGCGGGTGCCGAAGTCACCGGCGCGCTGCGCTTGCGCCGAGGCGGCGACGTTGGCCTCGAACTGCTCGAAGTCCTCCTCGGTCGCGCGCTGGCAGGCCACGCGGACCACGACGTCGCTGAGCCATATACGCGCATCGGTCAGCTGTTGCGGCGTGATCGCGCCGAGGTGATAGAGGTCTTTCAGCCCCGTGACGATGGCGCCGGAGTCGCCGGGCAGTACGAAGGCGCCACCCGCCGCGCCCTTGCGCATCTCGATCATCCCGGCGTGCTCCAGGGCCCGCAACGCCTCGCGCAAGGTGTTGCGGCTCACGTGCAGTCGCTGTGCCAGGTCGCGCTCGGAAGGCAGGCGGTCGCCAGGCTTGATCTGGCCGCTGGCGACGAGCTCCCGGATCTGCCGCGCTATCTCGTCGGCGGCACGGGCCGGAGCAACGGCAGCGAAGGCGGGAGTCGGCGAGTTCAAGGGAAGCAGTCGTGTCCTTCGATTCTAGCCAGCCGAGGTCGATGATCCGGCCAGCGATCGTCCCCTTCAGCCGTGCTTGCCCGGCTCCCACCCCACCGGCCCGATGGTGCGCTCGGCCACTTCCACCGCCAGCGGCTCGAGTTCGGTGGCCATCGTGTCGTTCCATCGGTTGAGGTAACCGAACAAGGCGATCGAAGCGACGATCTCGACGATCTGGCCGTCGTCGAAGTGCTCCTTCAGCGCGTCGAAGTCGGCCTGCGTGGCTTCGTTCGGTTGCTTCGCGGCTTTCAGC
>CAZTNB010000355.1:0-1888 GCA_964614825.1 uncultured Gammaproteobacteria bacterium | reverse complement strand
CAGCGCCACGCACGCCCAGGCCAGGGCCCAGCGCGCGGCGGACACTGCGTTCGAGGGCGTGGCGGGCGGCGTCGGCATCCGCGGGGCGTGGTCGCGAGGGACGCCGTCGGTCAGGAATCGACGAAGGCCTGGAACTGCGCCAGCGCGCTCGCCAGCGCGAGGTCGCGCGGGTCGGCATCGCGGCGCAAGCGCTCCAGCACCTCGCGGCAGGCGGCCTTGTCCTCGACGCTCGCGTTGAGCTGGAACAGGAGCACGCCCACGCCGCTGTTGTACCCGCTGTCGTGCCAGGCCTGGCGCGCCGCGGCGATCGCCTCGGGCCATCGCGATTCCGCCGCCAGCAGGCGTGCCTGGTAGTAGCGCACGCGCCAGACGCCATGGTCGGTCGCGCTGGCCGTGGTCCGCGCCAGCACGCCGGCGAGCGCATGCGCGAGCGACCCGCGGTCGAGGCCCGGACAATCGCCCGGTTCGGCGCGGCTCGCGACCAGGTCGATCGCCTTCATCGCCGGCATGCTCAGGCGCCCCGGGTCGACCTCGCCGATGCGCGCCACCAGTGCGGCCGGGACGGGCGTGGCGGTCACGCAATGGGCGAGCACGCGCCACACGGCCGGCGCGAGGGCGTCGTCCGGTTGCAGTCGCTCCGCGGCGTCGATGTGGCCCAGCGCACCGGGCAGGTCGCCGGACTCCATCGACCGTGCCGCGAGGATCGCCTGCAGGCGCGGCGAGTTCGGCCGCGTCGCGGCCATCTGCCGGTACAGCGCGTCCTCGTCCGACCACAGCGCGGCGCGGGCCGTGGTGGCGAAGGCGTACGCGGCCACCACGCAGGCCAGCAGGCCGTGGCCGGCAAGGGCGAATGCCCGCGTCCGCTGCGGCAACAGACGTTGCAGCACCACGCCCGCCGCGCCGGCGGTCGCCAGCAGCACGCCCAGCGCCGGCAGGTAGTTGCGATGGTCGAAGCGGATCTCGAGCGGCCACACGGTCGATTCCATGGCGTGGCCGGCGAGGAAGAACAGGATGCCCGCCGACAGGGCCGGCCGGCGCGCCGCCGAGCGCAGGGCGACCCACAGCGCGGCGCCCCATGCCGCGATCGCGGCCAGCGTCGTCGGCGGATCGAGCAGCGATCGCGACAAGGGATAGTCGTCCTGCACCACGCCCAGCGTCGACCCCACCGGCAGCAGGATGCCGCGCACGTAGTCCCACAGCACGCGCGGCTCGGTCAGCACGCGCTCGGCCAGGCTGAAGCTGCGGTTGGCATAGCCCGCGGTGATGAAGTCCGGGTGCAGCGCGAGCCAGGCCAGCGCCAGCAACGCCGGCACGCCGAGGAACGCCGCGTGGAAGAGCTTGATGGCGGGCGCCCGTCGCAGCGCGAAGCCGAAGCAGCCGAGCTCCAGCGCGAGCGCATACAGCGGCGCGAGCAGGCCGTTCTCCTTCGACAGCGCGGCCAGCGCGGCGCAGGCCGGAAACGCGAGGAACAGCAGGGCCGGGCCGCCGCGCCAGCCTTCCTGCGCGCGCTGCCTGCCGGCGAGGTAGGCGAGCAGGGCCAGCAGGGTGAAGAGCGCGCTCAGCACCGCCATGCGCTGCACCACGTAGAGCACCGTGCTGACATGGATCGGCAGCAGCACCCAGGCCACGCCGATCAGCGGCCCGAGCCAGCGCCTGGCGCCCTCCAGCGCGGGATCGAGTTCGACCACGCGCTGCGCCAGGCGCCACGCCAGCAGCCCGCACACCGCATGCAGCAGGAGGTTGACCAGGCGGAATGGCGTGACCGAGAGACCGGTCGCCAGCGCGTTGGCGGCGAAGCTCGCCATCGCCACCGGGCGCCCCAGCAGGCCGGAGCGGTTGCTGAACACCGCGTACGACCAGGTCACGTCGCCCGCGACCAGGCGCTGGA
>CAZTNB010000354.1:0-1913 GCA_964614825.1 uncultured Gammaproteobacteria bacterium | reverse complement strand
TGCGCGCGAAGGAGACGCCGCCATGAACTTCTTCAGCGAACTCAAGCGCCGCAACGTGGTGCGCGTCGGCATCGCCTACCTGGTCTCGTCCTGGGTGCTGATCGAGATCGCCGACATCATGTTCCCGGAACTGGGTTTCAGCCGGCGCGCGCTGCAGTGGCTGATCCTGGGGCTCGCGCTGGGCCTGTTCCCGTTGCTGTTCCTGGCCTGGCGCTACGAGCTGACCGCACAGGGCATGGTGCGCGACCGGGGTCCCGGGCGCGAGGGCTCGGAAAACCTCAACACCGCGCGCCGCATCGACCAGGTCACGGTGGCGATGATCCTGGTCGCGCTGGGCCTGGTGGCGTTCCAGCGCTTCGTCGCGCCCAAGCGACCTGGCAGCGAGACCGCTGCCGTTGCGCCCGTCGCCGCGCCGGTTCCGCCACCGGCCCCACCTGCGCCGCCCGCGGTGCCGCCGGACCCGCGATCGATCGCGGTGCTGCCCTTCGCCAACCTCAGCCCCGATCCGGAGAACGAATACTTCGCCGACGGCATGGCCGAGGAAGTGCTGGCGGTGCTGTCGCGCGTCGAGGGTCTCAAGGTCGCCTCGCGCACCTCGGCCTTCGCCTTCAAGGGCCGCGACGCGCCGCTGGCCGAGATCGCGCGCGAACTCAACGTCGCCCACCTGCTCGAGGGCTCGGTGCGGCGCCAGGACCAGCGCGTGCGCATCACCGTGCAGCTGGTCGACGCGACCAAGGGATTCCCGTTGTGGTCGCAGAACTTCGATCGCGAGCTGGTCGACATCTTCGCGGTGCAGGAAGAGATCGCGCAGGCGATCTCCACTGCGCTGGGCGGTGCCCTGGGGCTGGAATCCGCCGCGCAACCGGTGCGCGTGGCGCAGGCCACCGCGGACCTCGGCGCGTACGAGGCCTACCTGCGCGGGCGCCAACTGTTCTACCAGCGCGGCGAGGCGCTGCGCGCGTCGATCCAGTTGCTGGAGGACGCGGTCGCGCGCGACCCGGCGTTCGCGCAGGCCTGGGCGGTGCTCGCGGCCGCCTCGGCCGTGGCGCCCGACTACCTCAGCGAGCCGCGCAAGCCGATGTACGAACGCGCGATGGCTGCCGCCGAGCGCGCACGCGGGCTCGACGACGCCCTGGCCTTGCCGTATGCGGTGCTGGGCTACCTCGCGGTACCCGCCGGCGATCTCCTGGCCGGCGAGCGCCTGCTCAGCGAGTCCCTGCGCCGCGATCCCAACGACTCCACCGCGTGGATCTGGCGCGCCCTGGTCTACTTGCGCGCGGGCGACCTCGCGCGCGCCGAGCAGGACATCCGCCGCGCGGTCGAGATCGATCCGCTGATCGGCATCACCCACGGCTGGCTGGGCACCGTGCTGGGCCTGCGCGGCGATCGTGTGCGAGGTGACGCCGAGCTGGAACGGGCGGCGGCGCTGGGCTGGAACTACGCCAACTGGCTGGCCTGGCGCTTCTCGATCGCCGATGGCGATCGCGAGGACGCGGCGCGGCGGTTCCGTGCTTTCATGGATCAGGTGCCCAATCTCGCGCCCAGCGCGCGCGCGGTCGCCGACACCGGCCATGCCGCAATCCTCGATCCGCGAAAGGCGGCTGCGCTCACCGAAGCCGTGCGCGCCGACCGCACCGGCCTGCAATCCACCGGCTGGGGTTCGACGCTCGCGGCGCTGGGCCTGCACGAGGAGGCCATCGACGTCGAACTCGATCCGGACCTGCCCTTCGGCGACTGGTTCGGCCGCGAAATCTGGTTCCCGACCGCGCGCGGGATGCTCGCCAAGCCGCGCTACCTCGAGATCGCCGAGCGCGCGGGCCTGCTGGCGTACTGGCGCGAGAAGGGCTTTCCGGAGGGCTGCCGCATCGTCGACCTGCCCGAGCGCCACCTCGACTGCGGCGGGGCAAGCCGAT
>CAZTNB010000353.1:0-1914 GCA_964614825.1 uncultured Gammaproteobacteria bacterium | reverse complement strand
CCGAGGTCAAGCGCGCCGCCTACGCCGCCGACATCACCTACGGCACCAACAACGAGTACGGCTTCGACTACCTGCGCGACAACATGGCGCTGGCGAAGGAGGACCGGTTCCAGCGCGAGAAGTTCTTCGCCATCGTCGACGAGGTGGATTCGATCCTGATCGACGAGGCGCGCACGCCGCTGATCATCTCGGGCCCGGCCGAGGAATCGCCGCAGATGTACCTCAAGGTCAACCGCGTCGTGCCCAAGCTGGTGCGCCAGCAGAAGGAGGACGGCGCCGGCGACTTCTACGTCGACGAGAAGGCCAAGCAGGTGCACCTGTCCGAGGAGGGCATGGAGCACGCCGAGCAACTGCTGCGCGAGGCAGGCCTGCTGGGCGAGGACGAGAGCCTGTACGACGCCAAGAACCTGATGGTGGTGCACCACCTCAACGCCGCGCTGCGCGCGCACCAGCTCTACCACCGCGACGTGGACTACATCGTGCGCGACGGCGAGGTCATCATCGTCGACGAGTTCACCGGCCGCACGCTGGCCGGGCGGCGCTGGTCCGAGGGCCTGCACCAGGCGGTCGAGGCGAAGGAGAACGTGCCGATCCAGCGCGAGAACCAGACCCTGGCCTCGATCACCTTCCAGAACTACTTCCGCCTGTACAAGAAGCTGTCCGGCATGACCGGCACGGCCGACACCGAGGCCTACGAGTTCCAGCAGATCTACGGCCTCGAGGTGGTGGTGATCCCGACCCACCGGCCGATGATCCGCAAGGACGCGCCCGACCTGGTGTTCCTCAAGCAGAAGGCCAAGTACGACGCGATCCTGGCCGACATCCGCGACTGCCACCAGCGCGGCCAGCCGGTGCTGGTGGGCACCACCTCGATCGAGACCTCGGAGCTGCTGTCGAAGCTGCTGCTCAAGGAGCAGATCCCGCACGAGGTGCTCAACGCCAAGCAGCACGAGCGCGAGGCCCACATCGTGGCCCAGGCCGGCCGCCCCGGCGCGGTGACCATCGCCACCAACATGGCCGGCCGCGGCACCGACATCGTGCTCGGCGGCAACCCCGAGGCCGAGCTGGCCGCGCTGCCGCCCGAGGCCGGCGAGGCCGAGCGCGAGCGGGTGCGGTCCGAGTGGAAGCAGCGCCACGAGCAGGTGCTGCAGGCCGGCGGCCTGCACATCATCGGCACCGAGCGCCACGAGTCGCGCCGCATCGACAACCAGCTGCGCGGCCGCTCCGGCCGCCAGGGCGACCCCGGCTCGAGCCGCTTCTACCTCTCGCTCGAAGACAACCTGATGCGCATCTTCGCCCCCGACTGGGTGTCGCGCTGGATGCAGGTCTTCGGCATGAAGGAGGACGACGCGCTGGAGGACCGGCTGGTCACGCGGCAGATCGAGAAGGCGCAGCGCAAGGTCGAGGCGCACAACTTCGACCTGCGCAAGCACCTGCTCGACTACGACGACGTCGCCAACGACCAGCGCAAGGTGATCTACGAGCAGCGCAACGAGCTGCTCGAGGCCACCGACGTCTCCGAGACCCTGGTCGGCATCCGCAACGACGTGGTCGAGGGCATCTGCCGGCAGCACGTGCCGGAGAATTCGATCGACGAGCAGTGGGACCTGCCCGGTCTCGAGCGCGCGCTGGAATCCGACATCGGCATCAAGGTCGACAGCAAGCGCTACCTCGAGGGCAAGGAGGAGGTCCCGGCCAGCGCGATCTGGGCCGGCGTGCAGGCCGACGTCGAGCGCCACTTCCGCGAGAAGGAGGCCATGGTCGGCAGCGACGTGATGCGCCAGCTCGAGCGCCACGTGCTGCTGTCGGTGCTCGACGGCCAGTGGAAGGACCACCTCGCCTCGATGGATTACCTCAGGCAGGGCATCCACCTGCGCGGCTACGCGCAGAAGCAGCCCAAGCAGGAGTTCAAGC
>CAZTNB010000352.1:0-2002 GCA_964614825.1 uncultured Gammaproteobacteria bacterium | reverse complement strand
GTGATGAACTGGAACTTGTAGCCCATCGCGCCGATTTCCTTCTGGAAGCGGGCGATGGTGGCGTCGTCGAGGTTCTTCTTCCAGTTGAAGCTGGGCGAGCAGTTGTAGGCCAGCAGCTTGCCCGGGAACTTCGCATGGATCGCGTCGGCGAACTGCTTCGCCTGCGCGAGGTCGGGGGTCGAGGTCTCGCACCAGATGAGGTCGGCGTAGGGCGCGTAGGCGAGGCCGCGGCTGATCGCCTGCTCGATGCCCTGGCGGGTCTCGAAGAAGCCTTCCACGGTGCGGCCGCCGGTGAGGTGCGGCTTGTCGTTGGGATCGATGTCGGAAGTCAGCAGTGCCGCGCCCATCGCGTCGGTGCGGGCCACGATCACGGTCGGCACGCCGGCGATGTCGGCGGCGAGGCGCGCGGCGACCAGCTTCTGCACCGCTTCCTGGGTCGACACCAGGACCTTGCCGCCCATGTGCCCGCACTTCTTGGCGCTGGCGAGCTGGTCCTCGAAGTGCACGCCGGCGGCGCCGGCGTCGATCATGTGCTTCATCAGCTCGTAGGCGTTGAGCACGCCGCCGAAGCCGGCCTCGGCGTCGGCCACGATCGGCACCAGCCAGTCGATCTCGTCCTTGCCTTCGGCGTGGTGGATCTCGTCGGCGCGCAGCAGGGTGTTGTTGATGCGGCGCACGACGTTGGGCACCGAGTCGACCGGGTACAGCGACTGGTCGGGATACATGGCGCCGGCGGTGTTGGCGTCGGCCGCGACCTGCCAGCCCGAGAGATAGATGGCCTTGAGGCCGGCCTTGACCTGCTGCATGGCCTGGTTGCCGGTCAGCGCGCCCAGCGCGTTGACGAAGGATTCCTCGTGCAGCGAGCGCCACAGGCGCTCGGCGCCGCGGCGCGCGAGCGAATGCTCGACGTGCACGGTGCCGCGCAGGCGCACCACGTCCTCGGCCGAGTAGGTGCGCTTGACGCCCTGCCAGCGGGAGTTGTTGGCCCAGTCCAGGGCGAGCTGTTCGGCGGTGGGCAGCGTGGTCTTCATGGTGTCGTCCCCTGCGGTGTCGCGGTGGTTGGAGGAATCGGTAGTTCGAAGCGTGCTGTTGTAGGAGCGCATCTCATGCGCGACCGCGGCCTGGCGGCATTCGACGGCCTGCATTGAGTGCGCTGCGATCTGACAGGCTGCGGTCGCGCATGAGATGCGCTCCTACAGGGGGCGTCGTGGGATGGGGGCTCATGCGAGGTGTTCGTAGGCCGGCAAGGTGAGGAATTCGGCGAGCTGCTTCGAATGGGTGAGCTCGGCCAGCATCCACGCCGCCTGGCCGATGCGCTCCTGGCCGGGCAGGCCGTGGCGCGGCAGGCGCTCGGCCACGCTGGCGACCGCCTTGTCGAACAGCGCGAAGTCGATCGGCGTGCCGTCGTCGAGCTGCTGCCCGCCCACGTGCAGCCACTGCCACAGCTGCGCGCGGCTGATCTCGGCGGTGGCGGCGTCCTCCATCAGGTGGTGGATCGGCACGCAGCCCAGGCCATCGAGCCAGGCCGCGAGGTAGCGCACGCAGACGTCGATGTTGTTGAGGAAGCCCGCGCGGGTGATGGTGCCGGCGGCCGGCGCGATCAGCTCGTCGCGCGTGACCTTGACGTCCTCGCGCAGGCGCGAGGCCTGGTTCGGCGTCGGCATGTGCTCGTCGAAGACCTGCCGCGCCACCGCCACCAGCGCCGGATGCGCGACCCAGGTGCCGTCGTGCCCGGCCTTGACCTCGCGCAGCTTGTCGGCGCGCACGCGCTCGAGCGCCTTGGCATTGGCGACTTCGTCGCCGGAGATCGGGATCTGCGCCGCCATGCCGCCCATCGCATGCGCGCCGCGGCGGTGGCAGGTCTGGATCAGCAGTTCCGAATAGGCCTTGAGGAAGGGCGCGGCCATCGTCACCTGGCCGCGCTCGGGCAGCACGCGGTCGCGGTGCGCGCGGAAGGTCTTGAGGTAGGAGAAGATGTAGTCCCAGCGCCCGCAGTTGAGGC
>CAZTNB010000351.1:0-2024 GCA_964614825.1 uncultured Gammaproteobacteria bacterium | reverse complement strand
TCGCGTCCCCATCCCTCACCTTCCTCGGGCCCGTCCAAGCGTAGCGAGCGGGCGTCCAGCAGCGTGACTGCTGGATAGGAGCCCAAGGTCACCTTCTCGCGCTTGCCCGCCCGCATGTAGCGGTAGCGCCAGGTCTTGCGACCAGAGGGATGCACCTCCAGCGACAAGCCGAGGCTGTCATGGAGCTCGAAGCGCTTCGCTCCGGGCTTGGCCGCCTTTCCACGCAGCATCGAGTCGGTTAACGCCATGGCGTCAGCTCCAGTGCGGGCATGCTGTCGCGAGAATTGGCCCACCAGGGCCCATGTCGTGGGCCATTGCCGGCCTGTGGGCCAGCCCGTGGGCCAATCCTGCCGCGACTGCACGAATCCAGATGCTACCCGGTGCCACCCTGATCTGCACGGAACTGGCTTGTTTGCAGGGATTTCCGAACCCCGGTAGCACCAGGTGAACCCCAATGCTACTTTCCGATGCAGAACTCGCCGAAGATCCTGCCCAGCAGGTCATCCGCCGTGGTCTGGCCGGTGATCTCGCCCAGCGCCTGATGCGCGAGGCGCAGTTCCTCCGCCAGCAGTTCGCCGGCGCGCCGTGCCTGCAGCGCGTCGATGCCGGCGGCAAGCCGTGCCGCCGCCTGTTCGAGCGCGGCGACGTGGCGCGCGCGGGCGCTGAAGGTGCCGTCGCTGCCGGCGCCGGCGCGGCGGGCGAGTTCCTGGCGCAGGGTGTCGAGGCCGGCCCCGGTGAGGGCGGAGACGGGCAGGGTCGTGGTGTCGCCGGGCGCTGGTGCCGTGGGAGCGGCTCCAGCCGCGACGGGCGCGGCGCGAGTCGTGGCTGGAGCCGCTCCCACCAGAGCAGCGGCTTGCGCCGGGGCGCGCAGGTCGGCCTTGGCTTCGATCCACAGCCGCGGCAGCGTGGCGGGGCATTCGCGTTCGAGCGCGGCGCGGTCGGCGGCCTGTTGCGCCGGGGCCAGGCTGGCGTCGATCACCAGCAGCGCGAGGTCGGCGCGCGCCAGTTCGGCGCGGGCGCGCCGCATGCCTTCGGCTTCGATCTCGTCGCCGGTCTCGCGCAGGCCGGCGGTGTCGGCCAGGGTGAGTTCGACGCCGGCCACGCGCACGGCTTCGCGCAGGACGTCGCGGGTGGTGCCGGGGGTCGCGGTGACGATGGCGCGATCGCTGCCGGCCAGCGCATTGAGCAGGCTGGACTTGCCGGCGTTGGGCGCGCCCAGGATCACGACGTGCAGGCCATCGCGCAGGCGCTGGCCCTGGCGCGCCTCGACCAGCAGCGCATCGAGTGCCGCGCGCACGCCCTCGAGTTCGGCGCGCAGGCGCGCATCGGCGAGGAAGTCGATCTCCTCCTCCGGGAAGTCGATCGCGGCCTCGACCCAGATCCGCAGCCGCGTCACCGCCTCGTCGAGCGCGTTGACGCGGGAACTGAAGACGCCCTCCATCGACCGCAACGCCGCCCGCGCCTGCGCGATCGAACCGCTGGCGATGAGGTCCGCCACCGCCTCGGCCTGGGCGAGGTCGAGCTTGCCGGCGAGGAACGCGCGTTCGGTGAACTCGCCGGGCCGCGCGGGGCGCGCGCCGAGGCTGATGCAGCGCTCGAGCAGGGCGGCCAGCACCACCGGGCTGCCGTGGCCGTGCAGTTCCAGCACGTCGTCGCCGGTGTAGGACCCGGGCCCCGGGAAATACAGCACCAGGCCGCGGTCGATGGCGGCGCCCGCGGCGTCGCGCAGCGCGGCATACACGGCGCGGCGCGGGCGCGGCTTGCGGCCCAGCAGCCCGCGCGCGATGGCGGCTGCGCGCGGACCGGACACGCGCACCACGCCGATGCCGCCGCTGCCGGCGGCGGTGGCGATCGCGGCGATGGTGTCGCGCTGGGCGGGCACGGGCGCAGTCTACGTGGCGGCCCGGGCGTGGTGCGCGCGAGCGGCTAGACCTTGGCGCCGCCTTCCACGCGACGGGTGATGAACCACTGCTGCAGCAGGCCGAGCAGGCCGTTGACGGTCCAGTACAGCACCAGGCCGGCGG
>CAZTNB010000350.1:0-2038 GCA_964614825.1 uncultured Gammaproteobacteria bacterium | reverse complement strand
TGCACCACACCCTGGCCGCCCAGCTCGGCGGCGCGCGCGGCGGCGGCGTGACTGTGCGGCACGTCCTCGATGTCGATACCGGCCAGGCTCAGCCCGGCCTCGGCGGCCACCGCTTCCAGCCGGGTGCGCGGCCCCACCAGCAGCGGCTCGATCAGGCCGGCCGCGCGCGCATCCAGCGCGCCGCCCAGGCTCAGGGCATCGCAGGGGTGGACCACGGCCACTCGGATCGGGCCCAGGGGTTTGACGTGGTCCAGCAGGCGCGGCAGGCCGCTGGCCGCCAGCAGCCGCACCTCGGGCAGGGTGGTGGCCGGGCGCTCGATCTTCTGCTCGGGCGCCTGCACCAGGGCCTCGCCCTCGATCGCGGCTTGGCCATCCTGGTTCACGCAACGGCACGCCAACGTGACGCGACGCCTGGCCTCGTCCTTGGCGCTGACGGTGACGCTGATCGTGAGTCGGTCGCCCACGCGCACCGGCGCGCGGAATTTCAGTGTCTGGCTCAGATAGACGGTGCCGGGGCCGGGCAACCGCGTGCCGAGCACGGCCGAGATCAGCGCGCCGCCCCACATGCCATGGGCGATGACGCCGTGGAACTGGGAGGCGGCGGCGTATTCGGCATCGAGGTGGGCGGGGTTCACGTCACCCGACATCACGGCGAACAACGCGATGTCCTGCTGCGTCAGCTGGCGCTCGATGCTGGCGCTGTCACCGATCTGCAATTCATCGAAGGTGCGGTTGCGCAGGATCCCGATGGGTTGTATGTCACTCATGTGTAGCTTTTCTTTTTGACCCGCGGCGATGGGCGAGTTGTCTTGGTGGGGGGCTGGTGAACCGGCGTGGCCGGTGCTGATGCTTCGGCTTCGGTATTTGTCGCAGTTGCAGCCGCGATTGCGGTCGCAAGGGCGTCGAGTACCAGTGCCAGCGCCTGTTCGCCCTGGTCTGTCAGCCCTCCGCCGCTGCTGTGCACCAGCTGCTCAATGAAGCGCGCCGTCGCCTGCAGCGTCCTGGCGGGCGTGCCGCGCAGCATGGCCGGCAGCGCGTCGACGATGGCCGGGCCGTGGTAGAGCACGATCAGCGCCTGCTCGCGCAGCACGCGGCGATGCTCCGACGTGTCGATGACGTGATCGCTGACGTTTTCATGCAGCAGCCGCGCGGCCTCGTGGCGCAAGCGCTCGTCCATCTCCCCGCAATGGCCGAAGATGTAGAACAGTGCGCGCAATGCGGCCTCTGGCAGGCCGCCGACATGCAGTTGCTGCTGCAGATAGGACTCGACCTGTCGGATAAAGGCGCGGTGCTCGGGCGATTCGCCCGGGTGCGGACGCACGGGGGCGGCGGCGTCGCCGCCGGTCAGCGCTTGCAGCCACGGCGAGCCGTACAGCGTCTCGAAGGCGATGCGCCAGCCTTCGTCACGCTGCGTGCGGTAGGCGTCTAGCGCCCGTTCGATCGCCAGCGAAACCTGCTCCTGCCACTGCACAAAGGGGTTGTCCGGCGTCACCGGCACGCGCTGCGTGCGCGCGCTGTCGGCCAGCGCCTGCACGCGGGGCGCCAGCGGGTGCGAGCTGGACCAGTGCGCGAAGCTGACGCGCATCGGGTGCAGGGTCTGCAGCGCCTGCGCCAGCTGTGGCGTGGCCCAGGCCCTCACCCAGGGCTGCAGCAGGCTGCGGTACAGCGCCAGGTTGATCTCGGAGACGCGCGCGGCGGCGGCGAAGCGGCGCTCGGAGGCGGCGTCGGGCTGCACGATGGCGCGCACCTCGTCAATGCTGCTGCGGCGTATCCCCAGCAGATGCGGGTCCTGCAGCAAAGAGCCGGGTGGCGTGTCCTTGACCGTTGCGTGGAAGATGCCGGCCGGCAGCAGCTCGATCTGCTCGATGGCGCTGGCGAACTTGCGGTGCTCCTTGTCGCCCACCGCGCCTGACACGAAGATGCCCAGGTGGCCAATGCTGTCGTGTGTGGCATAGACGATGGTCTGGTCGTGGCCCAGCAGGTCGCGGTCGTCCCGGTACAGGTCAGTGATCCAGCCCAGCGCCTGCGCCGGCGGCGT
>CAZTNB010000349.1:0-2038 GCA_964614825.1 uncultured Gammaproteobacteria bacterium | reverse complement strand
GGACGACCGCTCGCAGGCGCTGTTCGCCGAGTCGATCCTGCGCAAGGCCGGCATGCAGACGGTGGCGGTGATGGACCCGCTGTCGGCGCTGGACACGCTCGAGCAGTTCGATCCCGAGTTGATCCTGATGGACCTGTACATGCCCAACTGCGACGGCATGGAACTCACCACGCTCATCCGCGAGCGCGAGCGCTTCATCAACACGCCGATCGTGTTCCTGTCCGGCGAGCACGACACCGACAAGCGCTTCGACGCCCTGTCGGCCGGCGGCGACGACTACCTCGAGAAGCCGATCCGGCCCAAGTACCTGATCTCGGCCGTCACCAACCGGGTGCGCCGCGCGCGCGCGGTCAACCGCCGCGTGCAGGCGCACAGCCCGCGCGACCCGGCCACCGGCCTGTACGAGCGCGGCTACCTGATCGAGCGCCTGGCCGAGACCCTGGCCGGCGACGAGAACGCCACCCACCTGGGCGGCGCCCTGTTCCTGATCATCGACGGCGCGCAGGCGATCCGCGAGCGCATCGGCCTGTCGGCCTTCGACGCCCTGATCGGCCAGGCCGGCGCGCTGCTGGCCGAGCTGATCGGCGGCACCGACTTCGCCGCGCGCTACGGCGACAGCAGCTTCCTCGCCCTGTGCCCGGGCCGCGCCGAGCAGGAGCTGGCGCGCTTCGGCGAGGAGATCCGCGCCCGCTTCGACAAGCAGCTGTTCGAGGTCGGCGACAAGTCGCTGGCGCTGGCGGTGAGCATCGGCATCGCCACCTTCGCCCACGGCTGGCCCGACGCGGGCGCGATGCTCAATGCCGCAGAGCGCGCGGCGGCGCAGGCGCGCAGCGGCGGCGAGCGCAAGGTGCGCGTGTTCGCCGACGCGGAGGCGCCGCAGGTGCAGTCCGAGGCCGACACCGTGCTGGGCTCGATCCGCGATGCCGTGCGCCACGACCGCTTCCAGCTCCTGTTCCAGCCCATCGCCTCGCTGCGCGGCACCGCCGAGGAGCAGTTCCAGGTGCTGCTGCGCCTGCGCGATGCCGCCGGCCGCGTGCTCAGCGCGGCGGAACTGGTGCCGATCGCGGAGAAGCACGGGCTCATCAACGACATCGACCGCTGGGTGCTCGCGCGCTGCGCCATGGTGGTGCAGGAACGCGACCGCCTGGACCGGCCGGTGCGGCTGTTCGCCAGCCAGTCGGTAGCCTCGTTCGACGATGCGCAGCGCCTGGCCTGGCTGCGCCAGGTGCTGGACACGCGCCACATCGGCGCCGACCAGATCGTGCTCGAATACCGCTTTGCCGAGGTGGTGCCGCGGCTGCGCCAGGCGATCGCGTTCTGCCAGGAGGCGCGCCAGGCCGGCCTGCACGTGTGCCTGTCGGGCTTCGAGGCCTCGATGGCCGCCTACCAGGTGCTGCAGCACCTGCCGGCCGACTACCTCAAGGTCGGCGCCAAGTACGTCGGCGCGCAGGCCGAGCAGCGCGAGGTGCGCGCCGAGCTGCGCCAGATCGTCGCCCACGCGCACGAGCAGAAGATGCGCGTGGTGGCGCCGCTGGTGGAGGACGCGCGCACCGCGGCCGGCCTGTGGAGCGCCGGGGTCGATTTCATCCAGGGCAATTTCGTGCAGCAGGCCGGGCAGGACCTCGACTTCGAGTTCAAGACCGCGTCGATGTGAGCCATGGACCACAGGAGCAGGCAGCGCACGTGAACCGGGCACCGAAGGGCAACGCGACCGCCCCCACCCCCGCCGCGCCGGCGCCGGCGCGCAGCGGCGAGGGTCCGCCGCAGCTGCCGCTGCTGCTGGCGGCCGCGCTGCTGCTGCTGATCCTGGCGCTGCTGGCCGCCGCCCTGCGCAGCGCCCAGGACGGTCCCTGGCTGCTGGCCTGCGTGCTGATCGGCGGCGGGCTCGGCGCCTACGCGCTCAGGCAGCTGTGGTCGGCGCGCGAAGCCGGCCCGCCGGCCGCGGACGGCGCGCGCGCGCCGGCGCCGGCCTTGCCCGATCCGGCACGGCCGCCGGCCAGCACGCTCGAGTCCACCGCCGCCCACGTGGAGCTCAAGC
>CAZTNB010000348.1:0-2048 GCA_964614825.1 uncultured Gammaproteobacteria bacterium | reverse complement strand
CCAGCGGTTGGCGCGGCGGAAGGTGCCGAAGTCGTTGAAGCGCACGCCCATCTCGCGCATCACCCGGTGCGCCTGCGCCGCCGTGGCCTGGCGCACGTAGAACGGTTCCTTGACCACGAAGTGGTGGATCGCGTGGGTGGAGCCGAAGTTGCAGCAGAACAGGTTGAAGGGCGCCATCCACCATGGCGCCAGCACCTGGGTCTGCTGCACCACGTTGCCATCCTCGACGTCGCCGTAGTAGTGCATGTTGGAGCTCACCAGGTGCAGGCAGAAGCCGCGCAGCACGTTGGGCACGATCCAGACCACGGCGAGGAAGTCGACCACGCGCATCGCCTCGAGCGTCGCCGCCGACCACGCGATCGGCGCGCCGGCCAGGTTGGCGACGGCCGTGGCGCCATGGAAGCCGAGGAAGGCGTACCAGAGGCCGTAGTGGACGAAGGTCAGCGGGAACAGCACCGCGAGACTGCGACCGAGGACGCGCAGCGCCTGCCTGCGGTCCGGCGCGCGCCACACCCGCACCGCCATCGACACCACGAGGTCGCCCATCATCAGCACGCGCAGCAGGCCCCAGCGCTCGCCGTTGGTGATGCCGCGCTCCTCGCGGTCGCTGGCGGTGCCCGAATGCTTGTGGTGGTGGAAGTGCAGCTCGCGCCGGATCCAGGGATTGATCGTGCTGGGCCGCGCCAGCCACACCAGCGCCATCATGGCGTGGTGCGCCCACGGCGTGGTGCGGAAGTACATCCAGTGGATGAGGTCGTGCTCGAGCTCGTGGGTGAGCGAGGCGAACACGGCCACCAGCGGGATGCAAAGCCAGGCCGGCATCAGGCCGGTGCCGTGGAGCCACGCGCAGCCGAGCATGCCGGCGAGGGCGAAGCCCAGGATCGCGACGCCGATGGCGTCCTGGTGCCGCAGCCACGGGTGGCGCTCGCGCAGGGCCTGGCCGGCCGCGGTCACCACGGTCTTGATGTGCGCGGTCTTCTGCGCGTCGGTCATCGTCGCCGGGGCAATGGCATCCATCGGGCTTGCTCGCAGCCTGGGGCCCCGCCAATCTAGCGGCGATGCCCGCCCGGCGCTTGGGCCGGCGCGCCATTCCCTTGTCCGGAGCCGCCAACGCCGATGCCGCACACGGCCACCATGCTGACCAGCTGGGCGCGCGCGATCCGCGACGCCCTGGCCGCGGCCGGCGTCGACGCCGTGCCGCTGTTCCGCGCCGCCGGGCTCGATCCCGCGGCGCTGTCCGACCGCGAGGCGCGTTACCCGGTCGCCGCCACCGACAAGCTCTGGGCCCTGGCGGTGCAGGCCACCGGCGATCCCGCCTTCGGCCTCAGCGTGGCGAAGCACACGGACCACAAGACCTTCCATGCGCTGGGCTACTCGATCGACGCCAGCGCGACGCTGGGCGAGGCCTTCGAGCGCCTGCGCCGCTACCTCGCCCTGGTGACCGAGGGCTTCACCCTGCGCACGACCAGGCAGGGCGGGCGCTTCACCTGTCGCATCGAGCTGCCGGCCGGCATCGCCGCGCGGCCGCACGAGGCGGTGGATGCCTTCGCGCTGGTGATCGTGCGCGCCTGCCGCACCTTGCTCGGCCGCGACCATGCGCCGCTCGCGCTGCGGCTGGCGCGCCCGGCGCCGGCCGATCCGGCGCCGTACGAGCGCGCGTTCCGCGCCAGGATCACCTTCGAAGCCGCCGAGAACGCGATCGACCTCGACGCGGCGACGCTCGACCTGCCGATCGAGGGCGCGCATCCGGAGCTGGCGCGGGCCAGCGAGGCGCTGGCCGCGCGCTACCTGGAGCGGCGCGAGGAGGACGACATCGTGGCCCGCGTGCGCGAGGCGCTGGCGCTGCAGTTGCCCGCCGGCGAACCCTCGCAGTCGCGCATCGCCGCCGCGCTCAACCTCAGCCCGCGCAGCCTGCAGCGCCACCTCGCCGCCGCCGGCGCGCGCTATTCGACCCTGCTCGACCAGACCCGCCACGCGCTGGCCCTGCAGCACCTCGCCGACGACCGCCACAGCCTGGGCGAGATCGCCTTCCTGCTCGGCTTCGCCGA
>CAZTNB010000347.1:0-2068 GCA_964614825.1 uncultured Gammaproteobacteria bacterium | reverse complement strand
ACAAGATTGGCGAGGTGCACGAGGGTGCCGCCACCATGGACTGGATGGAGCAGGAACAGGAGCGCGGCATCACGATCACGTCGGCCGCGACGACCTGCTTCTGGAAGGGCATGGACATGTCCTTCCCCGAGCACCGGTTCAACATCATCGACACCCCGGGCCACGTCGACTTCACCATCGAGGTGGAGCGTTCGTTGCGCGTGCTCGACGGCGCGGTGTTCGTGCTGTGCGCCGTCGGTGGCGTGCAGCCGCAGTCGGAGACCGTCTGGCGCCAGGCCAACAAGTACGGCGTGCCGCGCCTCGCCTTCGTCAACAAGATGGACCGCGCCGGCGCCGACTTCGACAAGGTGGTCGGCCAGCTGAAGTCGCGCCTGGGCGCGAACCCGGTGCCCATGCAGGTGCCGATCGGCGCCGAGGACCACTTCGAAGGCGTGGTCGACCTGCTCAAGATGAAGGCGATCGTGTGGGACATGGAGTCCCAGGGCATGAAGTTCGAGTACCGGGAAATCCCGGCGAACATGCTCGACCAGTGCAAGAAGGCCCGTGAGTTCATGGTCGAGTCCGCCGCCGAAGGCAGCGACGACCTGATGAACAAGTACCTCGAGAGCGGCGAGCTGTCGGAGCAGGAGATCCTGGCCGGCATCCGCGCCGGCACGATCGGCACCAAGCTGATCCCGGTGTTCTGCGGCTCGGCGTTCAAGAACAAGGGCGTGCAGGCGATGCTCGACGCGGTCGTGCAGTTGCTGCCGTCGCCCAGCGACCGGCCGCCGGTCAAGGGCACCAACGAGAACGACAAGGAAGAGACGCGCAAGGCCGGCGACGGCGAGCCGTTCTCGGCGCTCGCGTTCAAGATCGCGACCGACCCGTATGTCGGCACGCTGACCTTCTTCCGCGTGTACTCGGGCGTGCTGAACTCGGGCGACACCGTGTTCAACCCGATCAAGAGCCGCAAGGAGCGCATCGGCCGCCTGCTGCAGATGCACGCCAACCAGCGCGACGAGATCAAGGAAGTGCGCGCGGGCGACATCGCCGCGGCGGTGGGCCTCAAGGACGTCACCACCGGCGACACCCTGTGCGCGCAGGACAACGTGATCACGCTCGAGAAGATGATCTTCCCGGAGCCGGTGATCGCGATGGCGATCGAGCCGAAGACCAAGTCCGACCAGGAGAAGATGGGCGTGGCGCTGTCGCGCCTGGCGCAGGAGGATCCGTCCTTCCGCGTGCGCACCGACGAGGAATCGGGCCAGACCATCATCGCCGGCATGGGCGAGCTGCACCTCGAGATCATCGTCGACCGCATGAAGCGCGAGTTCAGCGTCGAGGCGAACGTCGGCAAGCCGCAGGTCGCGTATCGCGAGACGATCCGCAAGGCCGCGCTGGACGTCGAGGGCAAGCACGTCAAGCAGTCGGGCGGCAAGGGCCAGTACGGCCACGTCGTCATCAACATGGAGCCGATGGAGCGCGGCAAGGGCTTCGAGTTCGTCGACGCGGTCAAGGGCGGCGCGATCCCGCGCGAGTTCATCCCGGCGGTGCAGAAGTCGATCAACGAGAACCTGACCTCGGGCGTGCTGGCGGGCTTCCCGGTCGTGGACGTCAAGGTCACGCTGCACTACGGCTCGTACCACGAGGTCGACTCGAACGAGCATGCGTTCAAGTCGGCGGCGTCGATCGCCTTCAAGGAAGGCATGCGGCGCGGCAACCCGGCGCTGCTCGAGCCGATCATGAAGGTCGAGGTGGTGACGCCCGAGGACTACATGGGCGACATCATGGGCGACCTCAGCCGCCGGCGCGGCGTGCTGCAGGGCTCGGACGATTCCCCGTCCGGCAAGCTGATCAACTGCCTGGTTCCGCTGGGCGAGATGTTCGGCTACGCGACCAGCCTGCGCTCGATGAGCCAGGGTCGCGCCACGTTCACGATGGAGTTCGACCACTACGCCGAGGCGCCGAACAACATCGCCGAGCAAGTGATCAAGAAGTCCTGACCGGTCGTCACAAACCAGAATTCGAGGGATTAGTCATGGCAAAGGGCAAATTCGAGCGCACCAAGCCGCACGTGAACGTCGGCACG
>CAZTNB010000346.1:0-2082 GCA_964614825.1 uncultured Gammaproteobacteria bacterium | reverse complement strand
CTCGGCCTGGATCGCGCGCTCGGTGCGAGTGTCGAGCGCCGACGTCGCCTCGTCGAGGATCAGGATCGGCGGGTCCTTGAGCACGGTGCGGGCGATCGCCACGCGCTGCTTCTCCCCGCCCGACAGCTTGAGGCCGCGCTCGCCCACCGAGGTGTCGTAGCCGTCGGGCAGGCTGGCGATGAAGTCGTGGATGTGGGCGGCGCGGGCGGCCGCGATCACGTCCTCGCGGCTGGCCTCGGGCCGGCCGTAGGCGATGTTGTAGTAGATGCTGTCGTTGAACAGCACCGTGTCCTGCGGGACGATGCCGATGGCCGCGCGCAGGCTGCCCTGCGCCACGGCGCGCAGGTCCTGGCCGTCGATGCGGATGGCGCCGTGCTGCACGTCGAAGAAGCGGTACAGCAGCCGCGCCAGCGTCGACTTGCCCGAGCCGGTCTGGCCGACCACGGCGACGGTGGCGCCGGCCGGCACCTCGAAGCTCACGCCATGCAGCACGCGCCGGCGCTCGTCGTAGGCGAAGTCGACGCCGTCGAACTCGATGCGCGCGCCGCGCGTGACGAGCGGCGGCGCATCGGGCGCGTCCTTGACGTCCATCGGCTCGGCCAGCAGGCCGAACATGCGCTCGATGTTGGTCAGCGCCTGCTTGACCTCGCGGTAGACCATGCCGAGGAAATTCAGCGGCGCCGCGAGTTGCAGCAGGAAGGCGTTGACCAGCACCAGGTCGCCGATGCTCATGCGGCCCTCGACCACGCCGGCGGCGGCACGCCACAACAGCAGGGTCAGTCCGGTGGCGATGATCGCGCTCTGGCCGATGTTGAGCACCGCCAGCGTCTTGAGGCTCTTGACCGTGGCCTCCTCGAGGTGAACCAGCGACGCGTCGTAGCGGCGCGACTCGTAACGCTCGTTGCCGAAGTACTTGACGGTCTCGTAGTTGAGCAGCGAATCGACCGCGGCGGCGTTGGCGCGGGTGTCGGCCTCGTTGGCGGCGCGGTAGTAGCGCAGGCGCCACTCCGTGACCGAGAAGGTGAAGGCCATGTAGGCCGCCAGCGTGCCCAGGGTGACGAAGGCGAAGCCCCAGTCGAAGCGCACCACCAGGATGGTGGTGACCAGCACGATCTCGAGCAGGGTCGGCAGGATCGTGTAGATGGTCCAGTCCAGCAGGTCGCTGATCGCGCCCATGCCGCGCTCGAGGTCGCGCGACACCGCGCCGGTGCGGCGGTCGAGGTGGAAGCGCAGGCTCAGCGCGTGCAGGTGCTCGAAAACGCGCAGCGCGACCTGGCGCGAGGTGCGCGCCATCACCCGCGCGAACACCACGCCGCGCAGTTCCTGGAACAGGGTGCCCGACAGGCGCAGCAGGCCGTACGCGCCCAGCAGCGCGAGCGGCAGCAGCAGCGGGCGCTGGGCCACGTTGAGCGAGTCGACCAGGCGCGCCATCACCAGCGACACGCCGATCACGGCCAGCTTGGCCACCACGAGGAAGACGAAGGCGATGCCGACGCGGGCCCGGTAGCGCCACACGTGGGGCCACAACAGCGCCAGCGTGCGCCAGATCGATTCGGGGCGGCCGCCGGCGGCGGGCAGGGATTCGGCGCTGGTGTTCAAGGCGGGCTCCTCGCGTGCCGGGCGGCGGGCGCCCGCGCGGTGGTGGGGCTATGATCGCGCGGACGGACTTCCCGCGGAGAATCCCATGGCGCGTGCATGGCTGTTGTCGTTGTCGTTGCTGCTGCCGCTGGCTGCGCCCGCGGCGGAGGCGCCCAAGCGCACGCCGTCGGTGCCCGGCGCCAGCGTTTACCTCATCGCGCCCGCCGACGGCGCCACCGTGAGCGGGCCGGTGACGGTGCGCTTCGGCCTCACCGGCATGGGGGTGGCGCCGGCCGGGATCCAGGTCGACAAGACCGGGCACCACCACCTGCTGATCGATGTCGGGGCCCTGCCGGCGCTCGACCAGCCCATCCCCATGGACGACCAGCACAAGCACTTCGGCGGCGGCCAGACCGAGACCGTGCTGACCCTGCCGCCGGGCAAGCACACGCTGCAGCTGCTGTTCGCCGACTACCTGCACGTGCCGCACGATCCGCCGCTGGT
>CAZTNB010000345.1:0-2095 GCA_964614825.1 uncultured Gammaproteobacteria bacterium | reverse complement strand
GCCACCACGTACATCACCTCGACCGGCTCGTGGTTGCGCCGGGTGCCGTGCAGTTCCACCACCGGCCAGCCGCGGCGGGTGAGCTCCTGGGCCAATGCCGAGTCCGGCCGGTAGGAGATGATCCGCGCCAGCTCGCGGCCCACGGCGAGGCGCCGCTCCAGCGTCAGGCCGAGATAGTTGCCGGCGGAAAAGCCCGCGCCATAGGCGATCACGAGGTACCAGGCGTCGATGTGCTGGATCACCTTGCTCACCGCCACCACCCAGATCGCCGCCTCGCAGAAGCCGATCCCGGCCGCGAGCAGGCGGTAGCCGCGGAAGCCCACCAGCACGCGGACCGTGCCCAGCGAGACGTCGACCACGCGGGTGAGGAAGATCGCGAGCGCGAGCAGTGCCGGATAGTCGTTGATCAGGCTCATGGACGGGGCGGCGGTCGGCGGTGGCGGGCCGGCGGGCCCAGCGGGCGGGCGTGGCGCCAGCCGTCGGCGCCATCGTCGTAGTAGCGCGGCAGGCGCGCAAGCCGCCGATAGCCCGCGCCCGCGTAAAGCCCCAACGCCGCGGCGTTGTCGGCGCGCACCTCGAGCCGCAGTTCGCGGCAGCCGCGCGCGCGTGCCGCGGCCTCGGCCGCGCGCAGCAGGCGCAGGCCCAGCCCGCGGCCGCGCGCCGCCGGCGCGACCACGATCGAGTACAGCCGCGCCACCGTGCTGCCGCGGCGGAAGAACACCAGCGCCATGCCCAGCGGCGCGCCCGGCGGCCCCGCCACCACGAACCAGGCCGCGGGATTCTCCAGGTGGTGGCGGAACTGGCGTGCGCTCAGGCGATCGCCGCGGAAGGCGCGCCGCTCCAGCACCAGCAGCGCCGGCAGGTCGGCGGCGCGCGCGGGACGCAGGCGGACGCGGGCGGAGACGGATCGGGACGGCACCGCCACGCAGGCTAGTGCGGCCGGCGCGGCCCCGCAATCCGCCCACCGGCGCATGGTGGAGCGCCGGCGCGCATGGCACACTGCGCGCCGCCGATGGACCCTTCCCCACGACGAACCCCGCTCCCCGGGCGCCGCGCACGCGTCGCGGCTGAGGCGCCATGAGCCGCCTCGTCATCGTGGTCGAGAAGGCCTCGGACTGGGGCTCGTTCTACCCCTCCGACAACGTCGTGACGGCGATGGACTACCTCAAGCAGCCCATCGGCGGCGACGAGGAGGAACGCACCCAGGTCATCAACCTCTGCCGCACCTACAAGTACCTGGGCGTGGGCTATTACGTGTCGCTGCTGGCGGAAGCGCGCGGCCACCGCGTGATCCCCTCGGTGCGCACCATCAACGACCTGCGCAAGCGCTCGCTGTACGGCCTGGACATCGACGACCTCAACCAGAAGCTGACCAAGTACCTGCCGGAAGAGGGTCGCGACACCACCGACTTCGGCCTGCTGGTGTACTTCGGCACCACCAACTACGCGCCGCTGGCCGACCTCGCGCGCCAGGCCTTCGAGATCTTCCCCTGCCCGATCCTGCGCCTGGAGTTCGAGCGGCAGAAGGTGTGGCAGATCGACGCGATCAAGCCCGGCACCCTGCACGCGCTGACCGATCCGCAGGAAGACGCCTTCGCCAACGCGCTCGACGCCTTCGCCAAGAAGATGTGGCGCAAGCCGCGCGCGCGGCGCAAGTTCCGCTACGACATCGCCCTGCTGCACGATCCCAACGAGGCGATGCCGCCGTCGAACAAGAAGGCGCTCAAGGGCTTCATCGATGCCGGCAAGGACCTCGGCATCGAGGTCGACCCGATCGGCAGGAACGACTATCCGCGCCTGGCCGAATACGACGGCCTGTTCATCCGCGAGACCACCGCGGTCGACAACCACACCTACCGCTTCGCGCTGCGGGCCGAGAAGGAGGACATGGTCGTCATCGACGACCCCGGCTCCATCCTCAAGTGCACCAACAAGATCTACCTCGCCGACCTGCTCAAGTCGCGCAAGCTGGCCACGCCGCGCACGGAGATCATCTATCGCGAGGATGCGAAGCGCCTGGCGGAGTTGCCGGACCTCCTGGGCTTCCCGATCGTGCTCAAGATCCCGGACGGCTCCTTCTCGCGCGGCATCGTCA
>CAZTNB010000344.1:0-2123 GCA_964614825.1 uncultured Gammaproteobacteria bacterium | reverse complement strand
GTTCAACACGGCGATGACCGGCTACCAGGAGATCCTGACCGATCCCTCGTACGCGCGGCAGCTGGTCACGCTCACCTATCCGCACATCGGCAACACCGGCATCAATGCCGCCGACGCGGAATCGGGCGGCGTGCCGGCCGCGGGCCTGATCGTGCGCAACGTGCCGCGACGCCTGTCGAACTGGCGCAGCGAGGAAGCCCTCGATGCCTGGCTGGCCCGCCACGGGGTGGTCGGCATCGCCGAGATCGACACCCGGCGCCTGACCCGCCTGCTGCGCGACGGCGGCGCCCAGAACGGCTGCCTGGTGGCTGGCGAGGGCATCGACCCGCAGGCGGCGCTGGCGCAGGCGCGCGCCTTCCCCGGCCTCAAGGGCATGGACCTGGCCAAGGTGGTGAGCGTCGCCAGGGCCTACGAGTGGCGCGAGGGCAGCTACGACCTCGACGCCACCGCATTCTCGACGACCGCGGGCGTGCGCCACGTGGTGGCCTACGATTTCGGGGTCAAGCGCAACATCCTGCGCATGCTGGCCGATCGCGGCTGCCGCCTGACCGTGGTGCCGGCGCAGACGCCGGCGGCCGAGGCCCTGGCGCTGCGTCCCGACGGCGTCTTCCTCTCCAATGGCCCCGGCGACCCGGAACCCTGCGACTACGCGATCGCGGCGATCCGCGAGTTCCTGCGCCTGCGCGTGCCCACCTTCGGCATCTGCCTGGGCCACCAGCTGCTGGGCCTGGCGGGCGGGGCGCGCACGCTGAAGATGAAGTTCGGGCATCACGGCGCCAACCACCCGGTGATCGACCTCGCCAGCGGGCGGGTGATGATCTCGAGCCAGAACCACGGCTTCGCCGTGGACGAGGCCTCGCTGCCGAAGAACCTGCGCGCGACGCACCGCTCGCTGTTCGACGGCTCGCTGCAGGGCCTCGCCTTCACCGATACCCCCGCGTTCGGATTCCAGGGCCATCCAGAGGCCAGCCCGGGTCCGCACGACGTGGCCGAGCTGTTCGACCGTTTCGTCGGCATGATGGAGGCGCGCCGCTCCGCCGCGGCGTAGACACGACATGAACCAGACTTCCCGCCGCATTTCCCGCGCCGGCGCCGCGCTCGCCGCGACGCTGGCGCTGTTCTCGTCCGCGCACGCCGCCGAGGGCGACGCCACCAAGGGGCGCGTGATCCAGCAGGATCTCGAGTACGCGGACCTCGCGCGCTACGTCGGCAAGACGGTCACGATCCGGACCAAGTTCAACACCACCCGCACCGGCGAACTGCTCAAGTACACCGACAACGGCCTGATCGTGAAGCTGCCGGCGCGCGAGGGCGGCATCGAGCTCAACATGCCGCGCAACACCGTGGTCAAGGTCAGCGCGCCGATCCCGGTCGACGAACCGTTCTTTGCCGACCCGGGGGCCGACGGTGCCAAGAAGGACTGACCTCCGCTCGATCCTGATCATCGGCGCCGGCCCGATCGTGATCGGGCAGGCGTGCGAGTTCGACTATTCGGGCGCGCAGGCCTGCAAGGCGCTCAAGGCCGAGGGGTACCGGGTGGTCCTGGTCAACTCCAACCCGGCCACGATCATGACCGATCCCGACACCGCGGACGCGGTGTACATCGAGCCGATCAACGCGGCCACGGTCGAGCAGATCATCGCCAAGGAGAAGCCGGACGCGCTGCTGCCCACCATGGGCGGGCAGACCGCGCTCAACTGCGCGCTGGAACTGGCCGACAAGGGCGTCCTCGAGCGCCACGGCGTCGAACTGATCGGCGCCTCGCGCGAGGCGATCCGCATGGCCGAGGACCGCGAGCTGTTCCGCAAGGCGATGATCGAGATCGGCCTCGCGGTGCCGGCGGCCGAGGTGGCGCGCAGCCTCGAGCAGGCGCTGGAGGCGCAGGCGCGCGTCGGCTTCCCGACCATCATCCGGCCCAGTTTCACCCTCGGCGGGTCCGGCGGCGGCATCGCCTACAACCGCGCCGAGTTCATCGAGATCGTCGGCCGCGGCCTCGAGCTGTCGCCGGTGCACGAGGTGCTGGTCGAGGAATCGGTGCTGGGCTGGAAGGAGTTCGAGATGGAGGTGGTCCGCGACCGCGCGGACAACTGCATCATCGTGTGCTCGATCGAGAACCTCGATCC
>CAZTNB010000343.1:0-2124 GCA_964614825.1 uncultured Gammaproteobacteria bacterium | reverse complement strand
GGGCGGCAGAAACCCGAGCCTGTGCAATGGCTTGGACCGGCGCTCCACCCGGCGTCGGCGGCCGGGCGCTGCGCGCTGCTGCAGGGCAGCATGCCGCCCGGGGCCGGCGCGCGGCAGCGGACTCGTGCGGGTTCAGCGCCCGGCGAGTCCCGTCGCGACGAAGTCGGCGAGCGATGCCTCGCTGAAGCTGCCGGCCTTGCTGGCGACGATGCGGCCGTGCGCGTCCACCAGCACGGTGTACGGCAGCACGCCCTGGGTGTCGCCGTAGCGCGCCGAGGTGTCGGCGCGGCTGGGGACGTCGAGCAGGATCGGGTAGTCGATCGACAGCTTCGCCACGAACTCGCGCACCGCGTCCGGATCGTCGATCGCGATGCCGACCACTTCCACGCCGTCCTCGCCCTGGCGCGCGCGCAGTGCCGCCAGCAGCGGCATCTCGCGGACGCAGGGCGAGCACCAGGTCGCCCAGAAGTTGATCAGCAGCGGGCGACCGCGGTAGTCGGCGAGCGTGCGGACCGTGCCGGAAAGGTCCGGCAGGGCGAAGTCGGGGGCGGGATCGCCGACGGCGACCGGCGCGGGCCGCTCGATCGGCGCGGGAGCCGGACGCGTCCGCAGGGCGCCGCCGGCCCAGGAGCCGGCGAGGGCGCCGAGGATGGCGACGGCGATGATGAGCAGGGTGGTGCGATTCATGGCAGGTCGTCGCACGTCGCGGCCGAAGCCGCTCCCGCGCGGCAAGCGCGTGGGAGCGGCTTTCGCCGCCGGCACGACGCGCTCCGGTACCGGCGCCTCAGCAACTCGAGGCCTGCTGCACGCGCTGCGCGAAGGGCTCCGGTTCCTCGAAACCGATCAGGCGCAGCGGCCGGTTCTCCTCGCCGCGGCAGGAGAAGAACAGCGTGGCCGGCGGCCCGATGATGCCGAAGCGCTGCTGCAGCGCTTCCTGTTCGTCGGTCTGGTCGGTGACGTCGATCTTGAGCAGGACGAAGTCGCCGAGGGAGCTGCGCACGCCGGCGTCGGCGAAGGTGGTCGCCTCCATGCGCTTGCACTCCACGCACCAGTCGGCATAGAAGTCGAACAGCACCGGCCTGCCCGCGGCGCTGGCGCGGGCGATGGCGGCGTCGAGTTCCGCCCCGCTGGCCACGCGCTGGAACGGCACGCTCGCCACGGGCGCCGCGCCGCCGCCGCGGGCGGCCAGCGCCGACAGCGGCTGCAGCACGTTGCGGCCGCCGGAGGCCACGCCGAGGAACTGGATCACGCCCAGCACCAGCAAGGCGAGGCCGGCCGCCTTGGCCGTGCGGCGCCAGCCGTTCGCGTCCTCGGGCAGGCGCTCGAGCGCGCCCAGGTGCACGCCGCAGGCGAGCAGCAGCAATCCGGCGAGGAACATGACCCACACCGGGTCGAGCACGCGCTCGAGCATCCACAGCGCGAGCGCCAGGAACACCACGCCGAACACCTTCTTGACCGACTCCATCCACGCGCCCGCGCGCGGCAGCAGGCGGCCCGCGCCCGCGCCCAGCGCGATCAGCGGCGCGCCCATGCCCAGGCCCATCGCGAACAGCGCGAAGCCCCCCAGCACCGGATCCTTCTGCTGGCTGATGTAGAGCACCGCGCCGGCCAGCGGCGGCGCCACGCAGGGGCCGACCAGCAGCGCCGAGAGCAGGCCCATCACCGCGACGCCGGTCGCCGAGCCCGCCTTCTGCTTGCCCGAGATCGCGTTGACGCGGTTCTGCAGCCAGGCCGGCATCTGCAGTTCGTAGAAGCCGAACATGCTCAGCGCCAGCACCACGAACAGGGCGGCGAAGGCGACCAGCACCGCCGGCTTCTGCAGCGTGGCCTGCAGGTTCTCGCCGGCCACGCCGGCGATCACGCCCACGATCGCGAACACCACCGCGCTGGCCAGCACGTAGACCAGCGACAGCCACAGCGCGCGCCGCGTGGTCAGGCCCTCGCCCGCGCCGGTGAGGATGCCCGACAGGATCGGCAGCATCGGCAGCACGCAGGGCGTGAACGCGAGCCCGAGGCCGACAACGAAGAACAGGCCCAGCACCGCCAGCGTGTGGCGGCCGCGCAGGACTTCGGCGAAGCGATCCTGCTCGGAGATCGGCGCCGCCAGCGCCGACATGCTGGCGT
>CAZTNB010000342.1:0-2147 GCA_964614825.1 uncultured Gammaproteobacteria bacterium | reverse complement strand
GCCGTGCTTGGCCACGCGCGCGCCGGCCGCGGCGGCCACGAACATCGACGCGGTGGAGATGTTGAAGGTCTGCGCGCCGTCGCCGCCGGTGCCGACGATGTCGACGAAGTGCGGGTGCGGCGCGGTCTCGACCCGCACCGCCATCTCGCGCATCACCTTCGCGGCGGCGGCGATCTCGCCGATGGTCTCCTTCTTGACCCGCAGCCCGGTGATGATCGCGGCCACCATCACCGGGCTGACCTCGCCGCGCATGACCTGGCGCATGAGGTCGACCATCTCGTCGTGGAAGATCTCGCGGTGCTCGATCGTGCGCTGTAGCGCTTCCTGCGGCGTGATGGGCATGGCGGTGGCATCCAGGGATTCGGGACGGGTGGCCCGGCCGGCGGGCCGCGGCGCGCGACGGCTCAGGCGGCTGCGCGCACCGGCGCGTTGAGGAAGTTGCGCAGCAGGTCGTGGCCGACCCGGGTCAGGATCGACTCCGGGTGGAACTGCACGCCCTCGATCGGCAGGGCCTTGTGCCGCAGCCCCATGATCTCGTCGAAGCCGCCGTCGGCGTCCTCGGTCCAGGCGCTGATCTCCAGGCACTCCGGCAGCGTTGCGCGCTCGACCACCAGCGAGTGGTAGCGGGTCGCCTCGAAGGGATCCGGCAGCGCGGCGAACACGCCTTGCCCGGCATGGCGGATCATCGAGGTCTTGCCGTGCATGATCTTCTTCGCCCGCACCACCTTGCCGCCGAAGGCCTGGCCGATGCTCTGGTGGCCCAGGCACACGCCCAGGATCGGCTGCCGGGTGCCGAGCCTCGCCAGCAGTTCGAGCGAGACGCCGGCCTCGTTGGGCGTGCACGGGCCGGGCGAGATCACGATGCGCTCGGGGCGCAGCGCCTCGATCTGCTTCACCGTGAGCTCGTCGTTGCGCACGACGCGCACCTCCTGGCCCAGCTCGCCCAGGTACTGCACGAGGTTCCAGGTGAAGCTGTCGTAGTTGTCGATCATCAGCAGCATGGGGAGATTCTAATCCGTGCGGGCGGGGGCGTGTCGGTCAACGCGCCGGGATCGCGGCTGGAGTCGCGCAGGGTTGCGGCGCAAGTTCGCCCTGGCGCAGGCGGCAATCCCAGCCCTGCCGCCCGGCGAGGGCGACGACGGCCGCGACGTCGCGCCGCGCCAGCGCCGCGCCCAGGTCGGCGACCCAACCCGGCTGGCCCTCCGGCGCCTCGGCCTCGCGCGGGCCGGTGGCCGCCGGCGCCATCGCCAGCACGTCGTCGTCCGGCAGCTGCCACTGCGCGAGCAGGTAGACGGGCCCGGGGCCGGCGACCAGCACGGCGTTCCAGTCCAGCTGCGCGGTGCCGTCGTCGAAGCGCGTGCGTTCGCGCACCAGGTAGCCGGTCGCGGCATCGCGCAGGAACACCTCGCCCTCGCCGCCGACGCGCAGGAACATGGCCGCGGTCATCTCGCCCAGCGCCGCGCGCACCTGCGCGCCCTCGTCGATGGCGCAGGCGCGGCGCTCGCCGTGGCGCGCCATGGCCTCGCCCAGCAGCTCGTAGTAGGTCGGGCCGTCGTCGAACCAGCGCGTGGCCAGGCGCTCGGCGCCCGCCGGACTCAGCATCAGCAACCGCGGCCGTTCGCCGGCCAGGCGCAGCACCACGGTGTCGAGCCGGCCCCCGGTGGCCTCCAGCACGACTTCGAGCACGGTGGTACGCGGGATGCCGAGGCCGAGGCGCTCGCCCAGCGGCAGGATCCAGGCCGCGCTGGTCGCGCTGGCGCGCCCGGCGGGCCCCAGGGTGCGGTCGCTCAGTTTCGCCTGCCAGCTGCCGAGCTCGGTGCACAGGGTGTCGAGGTCGAGGATCGGCGGCGGGATCCCGGCCGGCACGGCGGCACGCGCGACGGCGACGAACGCCAGCGGCAGCAAGGCGGCAACCGGGCCGCGGCCGCTCACAGGCCGCCGGCGGCCTGCGCCACCGCGCGGAACAGGGCGCGCCCCTTGCTCAGGGTCTCTTCCCACTCGCGCGCCGGGTCGGAGTCATGGACGATGCCGGCACCGGCCTGCACGTGGAGCATGCCGCCGTGGATCACCGCGGTGCGGATCGCGATCGCGGTGTCCATGTCGCCCCACCAGCCCAGGTAGCCGACCGCGCCGGCGTAGATGTTGCG
>CAZTNB010000341.1:0-2165 GCA_964614825.1 uncultured Gammaproteobacteria bacterium | reverse complement strand
ACGTCCTGGCTCAGGCGCTCGCGCTGCTTCTCGTAGTCGACGCCGCCGTAGATCAGGGCGAAACGCAGGCCGGTGTGCTTGAGCAGCTGCTGCGCGTCCTTGTCGATCTGGATCGCCAGCTCGCGGGTCGGGGCCAGGATCACCGCGCGCGGATCGTTGCCGCGGCGCTCGGCGCGCGCCGGGCGGGTCAGGAGGCGATTGGCCAGCGCGACCAGGAAGGCCGCGGTCTTGCCGGTGCCGGTCTGGGCCTGGCCGGCGACGTCGCGCCCGGCCAGCACCTCGGGCAGGGTCAGGGCCTGGATCGGCGTGCAGCGCACGAAGCCGGCTTCCGCCAGGCCCTTGAGCAGCAGCGGGTGCAGATCGAAGTTCTCGAAGCAGACGTCGGTCAGCGGACGGGTGTCGGCGCTGGCACCGGCGTCGGGGGATTCGGTGATGTGATCCATTGAATTCCGTGCCTGCGCCCCAAGATCGGGCGCTGGAGTGGCGTCGTCACCGTCGTTGGCTTGATCGCCCACGGGGCTTGCGCCGAGAATGGCGCCATGGCCCTGAACCGCTGGCCGACGCCGCAACAGCCCGCTGGCTGCGGGCCTCTGACCCCCGAGTGTAGCCCATCCGGGCCCGTCCCCGCCCGAACGCCGGCGCAGCCCCGTGCCCGGCGCCACTGGAGAATGCCGTGAGCGAACAGATCAGCCACATCAACGACGCCGAGTTCGAGGACCAGGTCCTCAAGTCCAGCGAGCCGGTGCTGGTCGACTTCTGGGCGGAGTGGTGCGGGCCGTGCAAGATGATCGCGCCGCTGCTCGACGAGGTCGCGGGCACCTACGCCGGGCGCCTGAAGGTCGCCAAGGTCAACATCGACCACAACCAGAAGACCCCGCGCAGCTACAACATCCGCGGCATCCCGACCCTGATGGTGTTCAAGGACGGCAAGGTCCAGGCCACCCACATCGGCGCGGTGACCAAGAGCCAGCTGACCCAGTTCATCGACAAGAACGTCTGATCCGGCGGCGCTCCGGTGTAGGAGCGCATCTCATGCGCGACCGCGGAACCGCGGGTCGCGGCAAGGCGCGGTTCCGCGGTCGCGCATGAGATGCGCTCCTACCGGGGCATCAGCAGGCGGCGGGCGTTGCCACGCCCTCGGCACGGTGCTAACGTCCGCGCCATCCCACGGACGCCCTTCGCGGCGCCGCTCTCTTCCTCCCCCCTGATTCGCGATACCCATGCGCAAACCGCGCGATCCCGTTTTGTCCGAAGGCCAGGACATGGCCGCCCCCGAAACCCGCCACGAATCGTCTCCCCCCGAGGAAGCGCGCGCCCCGGCGCCGGCGCCTGCCGAGTCCGGCGGCGACTACGCCGGCGAGCCGCGCAATGGCGACGAGTCGCGCGCCGAACAGCAACCGCCGCAGCAACCGGGCGGTGGTGGCGGCGGCGGTGGTGGCGGTGGCGGTGGCCGCCGCGATCGGGACCGCGACGGCCGGCACCGCCACCGCGATCGCGACCGTGATCGCGGCGAGCGCGGCAACCAGGGCGGCGGGCCCGAACGCGGCAACCGCGACGAGCGCGGCAACCAGGGTGGCGGCGACCGCGGCAACCAGGGCGGCGAGCGGGGCAACCAGGGCGGCGAGCGCGATCGCGGCCCGCAACTGCCCCTGCCGCCCCTGCCGCCCAATGCGCCGACTTCGCTGACCGAACTCAAGGCGATGAACGCGCAGGGCCTGGTCGAACTGGCCGACGTCTGCGGCATCGGCGAAGGCGTGGCGCGCCAGCGCAAGCAGGACATCATCTTCAACCTGCTCAAGGTTCTGTGCCGCACCCAGGAGGGCATCGGCGGCGAAGGCGTGCTGGAGATCCTGCAGGACGGCTTCGGCTTCCTGCGCTCGGCGGCCGAGAGCTACCTCGCCGGCCCCGACGACATCTACGTCTCGCCCTCGCAGATCCGCCGCTTCAACCTGCGCACCGGCGACTACCTGATCGGCAAGATCCGCCCGCCGAAGGACGGCGAGCGCTACTTCGCGCTGCTCAAGGTCGACACCATCAACGGCGAGCCGCCGGAGGCGTCGAAGAACAAGGTCCTGTTCGAGAACCTGACGCCGCTGTTCCCGCGCGAGGCCTTCCACCTCGAGCGCGGCAACGGTTCGTCCGAAGACATCACCGGTCGCATCCTC
>CAZTNB010000340.1:0-2167 GCA_964614825.1 uncultured Gammaproteobacteria bacterium | reverse complement strand
GGCGCCGGGCGACACCGTGCTCGACACGGTGGTGGTCTCGGGCACGCAACCGGGTCCGGGCCTGTGGCGGGTGTCGCGCGAGGGTCGCGAGTTCTGGATCCTGGGCACGCTGGCGCCGCTGCCGCGGCGCATGCAATGGGCGGCGGAAGAGGTGGAAGCCACCATCGCGCGCTCGGGCGAGGTGGTGCTGCCGCCGACGGCGGACCTGGACTGGAAAGGCGGCGCCCTGCGCGGCGTGTTCCTGATCCCCGCGGCGCTCGGCGCGCGCAACAACCCCGACGACCAGACCCTGGCCGAGGTGCTGCCCGCGGCGGACTACGCGCGCTGGACTCCGCTCAAGGCGCGCTACATCGGCCGCAGCCGCGCGGTGGAGAAGCGCCGCCCGCTGTTCGCCGCCTGGAAGCTCTACGAGGAGGCGCTCGACAGCGCCGGGCTGACCGTGCGCGTGCCGGTGTCCAAGGTGGTGGAGCGCGCGGCGAAGCGCCACGACGTGCCACTGACGCGGCCGGAGGTGCGCATCGTGCTGGACAAGCCCGGGGCGACGCTCAAGGACTTCGCGCGCACCCCGCTCGACGACCTCGAGTGCTTCCGGCGCACGCTCTCGCAGGTGGAGTCCGACCTCGGCACCCTGCAGCAGCGCGCCAACGCCTGGGCCGTCGGCGATCTCGAGCTGCTGCGCGGCATGCCCTTCACCGATGCCACCCGCGCCTGCCTCGACGCGGTGTTCGACACCGGCTTCGCCCAGCGCAGCGGCATGGACGACCTCGAGGCACGGCTGCGTTCGCAGTGGTTGCAGGCGGTGGAGGCGGCGCTCGCGCGCCACCCCACCAGCTTCGGCATGCTGCCGATCCCGCTGCTGTTGCGCGAGGACGGCTGGCTCGCGCCCCTGCGCGAGCGCGGCTACGTGGTCGAAACGCCGTGGGAGCGCGAGGCGCGCGAGCTGGAGGACGGCGACGAGCCGGTCCCGGAGGACGACGCGCAGGCGCTCCAGCCCGGCGACTGAGCCGCGCCGGCACCGAGGCTCGGCGGGCAACGGTGCCCGTCCGCGCTTCAGAACACCGCGTGGTCGCCGCGCTCGGCCGCCTTCGTGCCGCGCACCAGCTCGGCGTAGTAGTCGAACAGCGTGCGGGTGCCGGTGGAGGGCGTCGCGTCGGCATCGTAGCGCCCGGTGGCGGGGTCGAGCACCAGCATCGACTCGGTCGCGTAGTAGCGCCCGATGCGCGCGAGCTCGGCCTTGCGCGCCAGCGCCGGAACCAGCCGGCCGGCGGTGCCCAGGGTGGCGATGATGAGGTCCAGCAGGGCGACCGGCACCTGCCGGAAGCGCGGCGCCCGCCCCAGCAGCGCGAACAGCTGCTCGCCCTGCTGCCGCGGCGTGATGGCCGGACCGGGTCCGCCGATCGGCAGCACGCGGTTGTGGCGGCTCGCGTCGTCGAGGCAATCCGCGAGGTAGTCGCCGAGGTCTTCGTCGCTGATCGGCTTGCACGCGGTCAGCATGCCGTCGCCGAACACCAGGAAGGGCTTGCCCTGCTTCACGCGCTCGACCTGCCCCGACAGCGACTTGAAGTACGCAGTGGGCCGCACGATGCAGTGCGCGAGGCCCGACTCGACGAGCTGCTGCTCGAACGCGAGCTTGGCGTGCTGGAAGGCGAGCAGTGGCTTCTGCACGCAGATCGCCGACAGCAGGACGAAGAGCGCCACGCCCGCATCGCGCGCCGCCGCCAGCGCATGCACGTGCGCCTGGTGGTCGATGGCCCATGCGTCCGCCGGCACGCCGGTGCGCGAGGCCAGGCACGAGACCAGCGCGTCGAAGCGCTCGCCGCGGAAGCCGTCGCGCACGAGCGATGCCGGATCGCGGACGTCGCCGATGCGGACGCTGGCGCCGGACAGGGCCACGGCGTGGTCGACGGCCGCGCGCGCGCGCACCAGGCACGCGACCTCGTGGCCGCGCTGCAGCAGCGCGCGCACGGTCGCGCGGCCGATCGTGCCGGTGGCCCCCAGCACGAGGACGCGCCTGGGCGTCACGTCCGTGCGCTGGTGCGGGAATCCGCTCGCCATGATCCGGCTCGGTCGACCGACTCGCTCAGTCGCCGAGCATCGCCGCCAGCCGGTCGAGGTGCGACTTCGCGCGCTCGGCGCGCTCGACCTTGTCCTGCTCGGGATCGCGGCC
>CAZTNB010000339.1:0-2171 GCA_964614825.1 uncultured Gammaproteobacteria bacterium | reverse complement strand
CGCGCGCGCGGCGCTGTCGCTCGCGCTCCTTGCCGGCCTCCTCCTTACGCCCTCACCGGTGCGGAACGGCTAGTTCGAACTCGATCCCAGAGTCTCCAACGGCCCCGCACCGGCAACGGTGCGGGGCTTTTTTTTGACCAAGGACCCGACATGAGCGAGCGCCTGATCGTATTCGACACCACGCTGCGCGACGGCGAGCAGAGCCCCGGCTGCAGCCTCGACCAGGCGCAGAAGCTGCGCATGGCCCATGCGCTGGCCCAGCTCGGCGTGGACGTGATCGAAGCCGGCTACCCCAACGCCTCCGACGGCGACTTCCGCTCGGTGCGCGAGATCGCGCGCCAGATCGACGGCCCGGTGATCTGCGGCCTGGCGCGCTGCCACGAGGCCGACATCCGCGCCACCGCCGATGCCCTGGCCCCGGCCGCGCGACGCCGCATCCACGTCTTCATCGCCTCGAGCCCGATCCACCGCGAGCACAAGCTCAAGCTCTCGGCCGAGCAGGTGGTCGAGCGCGCCATCGCCGGCGTGCGCATGGCCCGCGACCTGTGCCCCGACGTGGAGTTCTCGGCCGAGGACGCCACCCGCAGCGAACCGGATTTCCTCGCCCGCCTGTTCGCGGCCGTGATCGAGGCCGGCGCCACCACGGTCAACGTGCCCGACACCGTGGGCTACACCACGCCGGCCGAGTACGGCGAGCTGATCCGCTACCTGCGCCAGCACGTGCGCGGCATCGGCGGCGTCACCCTCAGCACCCATTGCCACGACGATCTCGGCCTCGCGGTCGCCAACAGCCTGGCCGCGGTCGAGGCCGGCGCGCGCCAGGTCGAGTGCACCATCACCGGCATCGGCGAGCGCGCCGGCAACTGCTCGCTGGAGGAAGTGGTGATGGCGGTGCGCACGCGGCCCGACCGCTACCGGGTCGAGAGCGGAATCCGCACCCAGCGCCTGTACGGCACCGCGCGCCTGCTGGCCGGCATGATCGGCGCCGGCATCCCGCGCAACAAGGCCATCGTCGGCGACAACGCCTTCGCGCACGAGTCGGGCATCCACCAGCACGGCATGATCGCCGACCGCAGCACCTACGAGATCATGCGGCCCGAGGACGTGGGCTTCCCCGGCACCCAGCTGGTGCTGGGCAAGCACAGCGGCCGCGCCGCGCTGCGCGACCGCCTGGCCGGCATGGGCCACGGCATCGACGAGTCCGGGCTCGACGCCCTGTTCGTCGCCTTCAAGCAGCTCGCCGACCGCAAGAAGGAAGTGTTCGACGCCGACCTCGAGGCGCTCTACCTGGGCGTCGATCCGGCTGCCGCCGGGCCCTGGCACCTGGAATCGCTGCAGGTTTCCACCGGCATCGGTCCCGGCGCGCCGCCGTCGGCCAGCGTGGTGCTGCGCGAGGGCAGCGGCCAGCGCATGCGCGAGGCGGCCAGCGGCGACGGCCCGGTCGACGCCATCGCGCAGGCGATCGCGCGCGCCACCGGGCTGCGCTTCGAGCTCAAGGACTACCAGGTGCGCAGCGTCACCGCCGGCGGCGATGCGCAGGGCCAGGCCAGCGTGCGCCTGGCCCTCGACGGCCGCGAGTACCGCGGCGGCGCGATCAGCACCGACGTGATCGAGGCCTCGGCGCGCGCGCTGCTCGAGGCCGCCAACCGCATCGCCTCCACCGAACGGGCGCGCGCCGCGCGCCTCGCCCCCACCGGAACCTGAGCCGGCGCCCGCGCCGCGTACGACCCGGACCCGACCGACCATGACCGCACGCACCCTGTTCGACAAGCTGTGGGACGCGCACCTCGTCGAGCAACCCGACGACGGCCGTCCCGCCGTGCTGTACATCGACCTGCACCTGATCCACGAGGTGACCTCGCCGCAGGCCTTCACCGTGCTGCGCGAGCGCGGGCTGCGCGTGCGCCGGCCCGGGCGCACCGTCGGCACGCTCGATCATTCGACGCCCACGCTGCCGCCCGCGGCGGACGGCACCCGCCCCTACGCCAATGCGGCCACCCGCGCGCAGGTCGAGGAACTCGAGCGCAACTGCCGCGAATTCGGCATCGCGCTGGCCGGCTGGGATTCGCCCGACCGCGGCATCGTGCACGTGATGGCGCCTGAACTCGGCTACACGCAGCCCGGCATGACCATCGTCTGCGGCGACAGCCACACCGCCACCCACGGCGCCT
>CAZTNB010000338.1:0-2179 GCA_964614825.1 uncultured Gammaproteobacteria bacterium | reverse complement strand
CGCTTGCGATCGAGCAACTGCAGGATCATCGGGGTGAAGATCAGCTCCATCGCCAGGCCCATCTTGCCGCCCGGCGCGACGATGGTGTTGGGCCGGCTCATGAACGAGTCGTGCAGCATCGACAGGAGGTAGGGGAAGTCGATGCCGCGCGGCTTGGCGAAGCGGATCACGATGAAGCTCTCGTCGGGCGTGGGGATGTAGCGCGCCACGAAGGGATTGGAGGTATCCACCGTCGGCACGCGCTGGAAGTTGACGTGGGTCTGCGAGAACTGCGGGCAGATGTGGCTGACGTAGTCGGGCATGCGGCGCAGGATGGTGTCGGTCACCGCCTCCTGGCTGTAGCCGCGGGTCTTCTGGTCGCGCTGCAGCTTCTGGATCCACTCCAGGTTGAGGATCGGCACCACGCCGACCAGCAGGTCGGCGTGCCTGCCCACGTTGACCGCGCCATCGACCACCGCGCCGTGCAGGCCCTCGTAGAACAGCAGGTCGGTGTCGGCGGGAACCGGCTCCCACGCGGTGAAGGTGCCCGGCGGCTGGTTGTACGGGGCGGCCTCCGCGTCGTCGTGCAGGTACTTGCGGAAGCGCCCGGCGCCGCGCTCGCCGTACTCGCGGAACAGCGCCTCCAGTTCGGCGAAGAGGTTGGCTTCGGGCCCGAAGTGGCTGAAGTGATGGTTGCCCTGCGCCGCGGCCTCCTTCATCTTCGCGCGCATCTCGAGGCGGTCGTAGCGATGGAAGGCGTCGCCCTCGATCATCTGCGCCTTGATGCCCTCGCGCCGGAAGATGTTGGCGAAGCTGCTCATCACGGTGGTGGTGCCGGCGCCGGAAGATCCGGTGACGGCGATGACGGGATGCTGGATCGACATCGTCGTTTCCTCGTCGGGGTCAGCCGCGGGCCTCGGGGCGGAACAGCGAGCGATCGTTGAACAGCGGCGACGCGAAGGGCTGGTCGGTGCCGCTGTCGAACTCGCGGTGGTACAGCTCGATGCGCTCGACCTCGCGCCTGGAGCCCAGGATCACCGGCACGCGCTGGTGCAGCTCGCGCGGCTGGTCGTCGAGCAGGCGCGTGCGGCCGGTGGAGGCGGCGCCGCCGGCCTGTTCGACCAGCATCGCCATGGGATTGGCCTCGTACATCAGGCGCAGGCGTCCCTGCTTCTTCGGATCCTTGTTGTCGCGCGGATACATGAACACGCCGCCGCGGACCAGGATCCGGTGCACCTCGGCCACCATCGAGGCGATCCAGCGCATGTTGAAATCGCGCCCGCGCGGGCCGGTGCGGCCGGCCTTGCACTCCTCGACGTAACGCTGCACCGGCGGCTCCCAGAAGCGCTCGTTGGAGGTGTTGATGGCGAACTCGCTGGTCTCTTCCAGGATCCGCAGGTCCGGATGGGTGAGGACGAAGTTGCCGATCTCGCGGTCGAGGGTGAAGCCGTGGGTGCCGCGGCCCACGCTGATGACCAGCACGGTCGAGGGCCCGTAGATCGCGTAGCCGGCGGCGACCTGGCGCCGGCCCGGCTGCAGGTAGTCGGCCTCGACCGGCGCCGCGTCGCCGGCGTGCGCGAGCACCGAGAAGATCGTGCCCACGGCCACGTTGAGGTCGATGTTGGACGAGCCGTCGAGCGGGTCGAACAGCAGCAGGTAGCGCCCGCGCGCGTACTCGGGCGGGATGTCGAAGGGCCGCTCCATCTCCTCCGAGGCCATGCCGGCCACCAGCCCGCCCCATTCGCAGTGGCGCAGGATCGCGTCGTTGGTCAGCACGTCGAGGGTCTTCTGCACCTCGCCGTGGGTGTTGTGGCCCTCGGTGGCGCCGAGGTAGCCGCCCAGCGCGCCCTTGGCCGCCATCGCGCTGATGGCCTTGATCGCGGCGGCGACGTCGACCAGCAACGCGGCGAGGTCGCTGGCGTCGGCCGGGCCCTTGAGCTGCTCGATCAGGAACTTCGACAGTGTGGTGCGTCCGTGGAGCATGTCTTCACCTGGCCGGGGGAGCGGGGGATTCGGTGCCGGCCAGGCCGCCGCGGAACACGCGGCTGGCGCGGATGTCCTCGGCGGCGATGACCATCAGCTGCTGGCGATCCGGCGCGGCCGCGCCGCCGGCGGCCTGCGCGTACAGCCGGTTGGCCTGGCGCAGGCGCGCGCGATCGAGCGCGTTGCGGATCGAGCGCGCGTTGGCGAAGTGCGGCTG
>CAZTNB010000337.1:0-2184 GCA_964614825.1 uncultured Gammaproteobacteria bacterium | reverse complement strand
GGATCAGGGCGCTAGTGGTGCGCCTGGTCCCACAGGTGGGTGAGCTTGTCCTTGGCCCAGAGCTTTTCCTTCTTCAATCGGACCAGCGTCATGTCGTCCAGCGGCAGCACGCCGAGCTCGGCGTCGAGTACCTGTTTGTCGAGTTCGCGGTGTCGCATGTAGAGCACCCGGAATTCCGCGTTGCTCTGCATCATCGTCTCGACTTCCTGCTGGTGACCTTCGAACATCAGCCGACCTCCTCTGGTGCGGAAATGCAAACGCCCCGCGGCGTTGGCCTGCGGGGCGTTGCGAGGGGACTGGGGGTGGGAACCGCGGGCTTCGCGCCGCGACCCGCGTGCCGCCCTTCCGTCCGCTGGTGTGCGGCGGCGGCGTCCGGGGTCGCGAGTGGGAAGCTCATGGGGGTTACGCGCTCCTCCGGCATCGCCCACCGCGGGAAACACCGGATGACTGAACCCTACGCCGGTCCAAAAAGCCGCGCAACCGGAAAATTCCGTTACTGCCGGGGGCCGGCAGGACCACCCACTCATCCCTTGCCAATCAATGACTTGGAACGCGCAGGAATGGAGAACCCGGGCAGAACGCCGGCGTCCGCCGGGCCTGTCCGTTCAGCCCCCGGCAGCCTCCAGGATGACCTCCACCCGGCGGTTGCGCGCGCGCCCTTCGGCGGTGGCGTTGGTGGCCACCGGACGGCTCTTGCCCAGGCCCACGGTGCGGATCCGCGAGGCGTCCACGCCGCGCGCCACCAGCGCCTGCCGCACGGCGTCGGCGCGCCGCTGCGACAGCGCCTGGTTGAGGTTGTCGCCGCCGCGATCGTCGGTGTGGCCCTCGATGCGGATCGGCCGCGAGGGATCGGCGCCGACGAACTCGACCACGCGGTCGAGGTTGGCCAGCGCGTCGGGCTGCAGCGCGGCCTGGCCCGGCGCGAACACCGCCTCGCCCAGCGTCATCACCTTGCCGCGCGCTTCCTCGCGCGCGGTGAGCGACTGCATCTGCAAGCGCAGGCTGTCGGCCGCCTCCACCGCGAGGTCGGCCTCCTGCCGCGCCAGTTGCGCCTCGGCCGCCTGCGCGGCGGCGACGCGCTTGGCCTGTTCGGCCTGCTTGCGCGCGGCCTCGGCGTCCTGCACCGACAGCGCCTGCGCGGCCTGCGCCTGCGCCACCTCCTCGCGCGCGCGCTCGGCCTCCTCGGCGCGGGCCAGGCTCTGCAGGCGCGCCTTCTCGGCCTCCAGCCGCGCCAACTCGGCGTCGCGGCGGCTGGCCGCGAGCAGGATGCGATCGTGTTCGCGTTCGAGCTGCTCGAGCTTCTCGCGCTCGCCGGCCGCCTGCGCGGCCGCATACGCGATGTCGACGCGGCGCTCGGCGAGATAGGCGAGCTGGTCGCGCTGGCTGTCGCTGGTGGCGGCGTTGAGTTCGCGCACCGCGTCGCGGGCGCGGGCGATCTCGGCCGGCGCCAGCGTGGCCAGGGCCGGATCGGTTTCCAGGCGCGTGAGCGCCGACTCGATGCGCTCGAGGTCGAGGTCGCGGTTGGGCGTGCTCATGCAGCCGGCCAGCAGCATCGCGAGCAGGGCCGGCCGCAACAGGCCGATCGGACGCGGGCTCATGGCCGATCCCCCTCGCCGAGCAGTTCGCGGCTCAGGCGCGCGTTCTCCTCGGTCTTGAGCCGCACCTCGGCGCGGCCCCTGGCCGCCAGGCTCTTGGCCTTGGCCAGTTCGCCGTCGACCTGGGCCTGCGCGGCCAGCTCGATCGCGAGCTTGTACTCCTCGGCGTCGGCGGCGCTGCGCGCGCGCGCCAGCTTGTCCTCGGCGAAACGCAATTCGACCGGGGCGTAGGTCTGGGCCTCGGCCGCGCGCGCCTGGCGCACCGCGGCATCGGCCGCCGACAGTTCCGTCATGGGCGGCGGGGTGATCGCGCAGGCCGCGAGGAACAGGGCCGCAAACGGCGCTGCACGATGGATTTTTCGGCGACTTGGTGTCATATAGTCCGCGGCGTCGTCTGGGGGCGGGTGCGCTGCCGGACGCCATTGTGTGGAACGGTCGCGCGCCTTGGCAATGGCTGGCGACGGTTTGCCGACGGATGGGCACGATCGCGACGGGGATGACGGATGGATATCGGCTATTTCCTCAAGCTGATGACGGAAAAGGGTGCGTCGGACATGTTCCTGACCACCGGCGCACCGGTGAACATCAA
>CAZTNB010000336.1:0-2192 GCA_964614825.1 uncultured Gammaproteobacteria bacterium | reverse complement strand
CAGCGCTGGAAGAAGATCTCGGTGGCCTGGTTGAACTCGGCCTTGCTGATCGGCGGCGCATCCGGGTTCACCACCATTTCCACGCCGGCCGAGCCGGCCGGCGAGGGCGCGCCCTGGTAGGCCGTGGCGCCCTGCGAGGTGCCGGGGTGGGTCTCGCCCTGCGAGGGATCGCTGCTCACGGCCAGGGCCTTGCGCATGGCGGCCACGTCGGCCACGGTGATCTCGCCGCCCGGGTTGCCCCAACTCGCGTACACGAAGGTGACGATGCTGGCGACGTCGGCGTCACTCAGGTGGCTCATCGCCGGCATGACGTTGTTGTACTCGACGCCGTTGACGGTGATCTTGCCGCTGATGCCGCGCAGCACGCTCGAGACGATGTCCTGCTTCGACTTGCCCTTGATGTAGTCGGAGCCGGCCAGCGGCGGGAACGCGCCGGGCAGGCCGGTGCCCTCGGGCTGGTGGCAGGCCGCGCAGTTGGCCAGGTAGGCGGCCTTGCCGGCGTCGAGGCCCTGCTTGGGTACACGCTCGTTGACCACGTCGTCGGCGCCGCGGGCGTCGACGGCGCACAACGCGAGCACGGCGTACATCAATCCCGTGGTCATCCGCATGGCTGCCTCCAGATGGCAATCGAAAATGGATGGCGGCAGACTGCGCGCAGCCGCCACCGTCGCCCTTGACCCAGATCAACCAAAGCGCAAGTCGGCCGGGCTGCCTCGCCGACGACCCGCCGCCTCGAAACCGGCGGGCCGTGACGCGCATCGCCTGACGCCGATCAACCGGCGCCCGGAGCGATCCCGCTAAGGTAGCGCCCCGCCAGGCCTGCCCCAAGCCCCAATCAGGATATCAACGTGTCGATCGCACCGTGGCTGCTGCTGGCCGCCATCACCGCCGCACCCGATGGACCCGACCCCCCCACAGGCGATCCCGCCGATGGCGCCGCGCTGCTCGACGAGGTGACCGTGGTCGCCAGCCGCCTCGAGCAGCCGCTGGCCGAGGTGCCGGCCACGGTGTCCACGATCGATCGCGAGACTCTGGACCGGACCCTGGTCGCGGGCATCGCCGACGTGGTGCGCTACCTCCCCGGCATCGGCGTGGGCGACGATGCGACCCGCTTCGGTGCCCAGGGCTACTCGATCCGCGGCCTCGATGGCAACCGCGTCGCGATCGAGCTCGACGACATCCCGCTCGCCGACGGCTTCGCGGTCGGCAGCTTCTCGCGCGCCGGCCGCGACGTGGTCGACCCGGCGCTTCTGCAGGGCATCGAGATCCTGCGCGGGCCCGCCTCCACGCTATATGGTTCCGACGCGCTGGCGGGCGTGGTCGCCTACCGCACCCGTGATCCGCTCGACCTGCTGGCCCGCGCCGAGGGCGAGGCCTGGCTGGGCGGCCGCGCGGGTGTGGATTCGCGCGACGACAGCGCCGCGCTGGGCGCCAGCGGCGCTTGGGCGCAGGGCCCGTGGTCGGCGATGGCCTGGCTCGGCGGCCGGGACGGGCACGAGACCGACAACCAGCCGCGGCCCGGCGGCCTCGAGGCCAATCCCGCCGACACCCGCGATCGCTACGGCCTGGTGAAGCTGGGGCGCGATTGGGATGCAGGAGGCCGCTGGATGCTGGCTGTGGAGCGTTCCGAGTTCGAGCAGCAGACCGACGTGCTCTCGCTGGTGGCGGGGCCTGGCCAGTACGCGACCACCACGAGTCTCACCGGCGACGATTCGGTCGACCGCGAGCGCGTGTCGCTGCACGGCGCCGTGCCGCTGGACCTGCCGGGGCTGGAGCGCCTGCGCGCGCTGGCCTACACCCAGTCGACCCGGACCGTGCAGGCGACCGACCAGTTCCGGCGCGGCGCCACGCCATCCCAGCCCGCGACGCGGCGCGAGCGGCGCTTCGACTACGACACCCGCAGCGATGGCCTCGAATTCACGCTCGACGGACGCTACGCCATCGGCGGCACCGCGCACCGCTACGTCGCCGGCATCGACCTCGCCCGCACCGACATCGAGCAATCGCGCGACGGGCAGGAAACCAACCTCGTGACCGGCATCAGCACGCCGGTGATCCTGGGCGAGCGCTTCCCGGTGCGCGATTTCCCGCCCTCGGTGGTCGACGAGATCGGGCTCTACGCGCAGGACGAGATCGTGTTCGACGGGGGACCGTGGGCGCTGGTGCTCGGCCTGCGCTGGGACCGCACGCAG
>CAZTNB010000335.1:0-2215 GCA_964614825.1 uncultured Gammaproteobacteria bacterium | reverse complement strand
GACAAGAAGAGCGGCCTGCACGTATACGACATGCAGGGCCGGGTGCTGCAGTACCTGCCCGACGGCAAGATGAACAACATCGACCTGCGCGAGGGCTTCGCCCTCGGCGGCAAGGAGGTCGTGCTGGTGACCGCGAGCGACCGCACGCGCAAGGCGATCGCGATCTATCGCCTCGACACGCAGGCGCGGCGGCTCGTCGATGTCGCCGACGGCATGCAGCCGACCGACCTGGACGATCCCTACGGGCTGTGCATGTACCGCAGCGCCACCAGCGGCAAGACCTACGTCTTCATCAACAGCGGCGAGGGCCCGCTCAACCAGTGGGAACTGGTCGACGCCGGCAACGGCCGGGTGCGCGCCGTGCTGGTGCGCGAACTGATGTTCGAGACCCAGACCGAGGGCTGCGTGGCCGACGATGCGGCCGGCGTGCTGTTCATCAACGAGGAGGACGTCGCGCTGTGGAAGCTGTCGGCCGAGCCCGACGGCGGCACCGCGCGCACCGCGATCGCGCGCGTGGGCGACAACCCCGCGATCAAGGACGACCTCGAGGGCATCGGCATGTACGAGCTGGAAGGCGGGCGCGGATATCTCGTGCTGTCGAGCCAGGGCAACGACACCTACGCGGTGTATCGCCGCGAAGGCGACCACGCCTACGTCGGTTCCTTCGCGGTGGTCGCCGACGGCGCGCGCGGCATCGACGGGATTTCCGAGACCGACGGGCTGGACGTCTCGAGCCGCAACCTCGGCCCGGGCTACGAGCACGGCGCGATGGTCGCGCAGGACGGCCGCAACGTGCTGCCGGTCGAGAACCAGAACTACAAGATCGTGTCCTGGGAAGCGATCGCGCGGGCGCTGGGGCTGGAGATGCGCTAGCGCGGTTGCTGGCGCGTCCGCTGGCTTGAGGGTCCGGGACCGTCGCGCGGGGCTTCAAGCCGCCCCTGTAGGAGCGCATCTCATGCGCGACCGCGGACCCACGGGCATCCGCAACCCGGCGTTCCGCGGTCGCGCATGAGATGCGCTCCTGCAGGGCAACCGCGTCCTCAAGCGTCGTGGCCATGTCGAAACGCGATGAGCTGGGCGAGGATGCTGACGGCGATCTCGTGCGGCGACTGCGCCTCGATGTCGAGGCCGACCGGCGCCTGCAGGCGTTCGAGCGCCTGCGCGTGCGCCGGCAACGCCGCGCGCACTTCGGCGATGCGCCGCTTGCTGCCCATCATGCCGAGGAAGATCGGCGGCTGGCGGCACAGCACGTCCAGCGCGGCGACGTCGGCGGCGTAGTCGCGATTGAGGAGCACTGCGTAGACCTCGCGTGGCGTATCCAGCGCAAGCGCGAGTTGCCGTGGCTCACCCGTGAGGCGTGTCGCCGCGGCGAATCGATCCGACGGCAGCTCCGCGGGTTCGCGCGCATAGGCCCACAGCTCGAAATCCAGGTGCCGGGCGAGTTCGTGCAGCGCCGCGGCGCAATGGCCGCCGCCGACGATCAGCAGGCGCGGGTCGGGCTGCAGGACTTCACTGGCGCCGTCCGCGCCGAGGTCGCTGGCATCCAGCGTCATCGCATTGCCGGCGCGCAGCTGCGCTGCGATCGCCGCTGCGCGCGCGTGATCAGCGGCGCCTTCCCAGCGACGCAGGACGATCCGCATCGCGCCGCCGCAGACGCCGGCGGCGCCGGGTTGGCCGTCGAGTGCGATCGGAAGCTCGGATGAGTGGCCGCCGCTCGCAAGCAGTGCGCGGGCAGCCGTGATCACGCGCGCTTCAAGTTCGCCGCCCCCAATGGTGGATTCGGTTTCGGTGGCGGTGACCAGCATGCGGGTGCCGCGCTCGCGCGGCGTGGCGCCGCGGGTGGCGAGCACGGTCGCGACCACCACGGCTTCGGATTCGAGGCGCTGGGCGAGGCGGGCGTGGAGGCGTTCGGACATGGGGACAGCGGTCAACGTGGGTGGGACGGTCGCGCACAAGGTGCGCTCCTACAGGGGGCGGGCGCGGACCCGGGTGATGGCGTGGAAGATGGCTTCGGGGGTGGCGGGGGAGGCGAGTGGGACTGCGGCCGGGGGCGTGGGGGCGAAGGCGGCGATGGCGTCGCGCAGGGCTTCGCGGACGCTGAGCGCCAGCATCAGCGGGGGTTCGCCGACGCCCTTGCTGCCGAAGATCACGTCGGTGCTGGGGGCTTCGGTCCTGCGGTAAAGGTTCACGCGGAAGTCCGCCGGAACCTCGCCGA
>CAZTNB010000334.1:0-2218 GCA_964614825.1 uncultured Gammaproteobacteria bacterium | reverse complement strand
ACGCCCTGGCGCGCGCGGTCGGCGTGACCCGGCAGACGATCATCGCGCTCGAGGCAGGCCGCTATGCGCCGTCGCTGGAACTGGCCTTCCGCCTCGCGCGCGCCTTCGGCGTCGGCATCGAAGCCGTGTTCCAGGACCCCGAGTCGGAAGCCGGCGAAGAAAAGGGGCCAGAGTAGATTTCCATTCGAAACGGCAATTCGCTCTGGCCCTGTTCCTGGTTGGGTGTCCTGAATCTCGCGCAGTGGGGGCGCGAGCCCCCCTGTCGACCGGCACATGGCGGGCCCCCATGGCTGGGAGCAACATATGTGGCTATGACAGCTATCGATGACCGCGGGCTCGACCGGGAGATGAAGAAGGGCTCGGCCGAGCTCGTGCTTCTCTCGATCGTCGAGGCGCGGCCGCGGCATGGCTACGAGATCAGCAAGCTGATCGAGGAGCGTTCCGCCGGCCGCATGAGATTCCACGTCGCCTCGCTCTATCCGCTGCTGTACCGGCTCGAGGAGCGCGGCTGGCTGCACGGCCGCTGGGTCGAGAAGGCCGGACATCGCCGCCGCCGCTTCTACGCCATCACCGCGGAAGGGCTGCGCGTGCTCGAGCGCCAGCGCCAGACCTGGAAGACCTTCGTCGAAGCGATGGACCTCATCACCGGAGCTGACCATGCCTGACTGGAATCGAGCACTGCGCGAACGGCTGCGCGGCCTCGCGCTCGGCGCCGAACGCGAGGCCGAGATCGTCGAGGAGCTGTCGCAGCACCTCGACGAGCGCTACGCGGAACTTCGCCGCGACGGTGTCGACGATCGCGAGGCGCGGCGCCTGGCGCTGGCCGAACTGCACGGGCACGACACCCTCGCGCAGGCGATGCAGCCACTGCGGCAAGCGCGCCTGCCCGAGCCCATCCATGCCGGCGCTCCAGGCGCCTCCTGGCTCCACGACCTGTGGCACGACCTGCGCCATGCCGTCCGCAACCTGCGCCAGCAGCCGACTTTTGCGGTCCTCGCGATCGCGACGCTCGCGCTGGGCATCGGTGCGAACGCGGCGATCTTCGCGCTGGTCGACGCCACCCTGCTGCGGCCCCTGCCCCTGCCCGAACCCGAGCGCGTGGTCGCCGTGTTCGAGCGCACCGCGGCCGCGCCGCGCGGCGCGGTGTCGCCGCTCAACCTGCGCGACTGGGACGAGCGCAACACCAGCTTCGAGCGCATTGCCGGCGCGATTCCCAACGTCGCCAGCATGGTCATGGCCGGCGCCGACGGACGGGCCGAGACCGTGTCGCGGCAGTGGGTCACCGCCGGGATCTTCGATGCGCTGGGCGTGAAGCCGATCATCGGTCGCAGCTTCAACGCCGAGGACGACCGCGCGGACCGCAACGCCGTGGTGCTCAACGAGTCCTTCTGGCGCGCGCGCTACGGCGCCGATCCGGCCGTGGTCGGGCGCGAGGTGCGGCTCGACGGCGAGATGTACACGATCCTCGGCGTCATGCCCGGTGAAGCCGAACTGATTGGCCGTAGCCAGATCTGGGGCCTGTTCGGCCTCGCCGACATCCCGCCGCGCGCGCGTGGCGCCTACTTCATGCAAGCCGTCGGTCGCCTGAAGCCCGGCATCTCTCGCGAGGCGGCGACCGCCGAACTCGAGGCCATCGCCACCGCGCTGGCAACCGAGTATCCGGATAGCAACGCCGGCCGTGGCGTGCACACCGAGTCGCTGCAGCAGGCCATCATCGGCGCCGACCTGCGCCTGAGCGCCTTGCTGTTCCTGGGCGTGGTCGGCTTCGTGCTGCTGATCTGCTGCGTCAACGTGGCCAACCTGCTGCTGGCCCGCGCCAGCGTGCGTGCGCGCGAACTCGCGATCCGCGCCGCGCTCGGCGCCAGTCGCGGTCGCGTGGTGCGGCAACTGCTGACCGAGAGCCTGGTGCTCGCGGCCGCGGGCTGCGTGCTTGGCCTGGGCCTCGGCGCCGCGGTCCTGCGCGCCGCGCCGGCACTGCTGCCCGATGGCCTGCTGCCGGGCGCGGTCACGCTGGGTTTCGACCTGCGCGTGGTCGGCTTCTGCGTCCTGGCGGCGCTGGCCACCGGCATGCTGTTCGGCCTCGCGCCGGCATGGCAGGCCACCGGCGGTTCGCCGGCCCGCGTGATCGGCAGTGCGAGTCGCAGCGTCACCGGCCGCGGCGGACGCCTGCGCGGCGCGCTGGTGGTGGCCGAGATCGCCACCGCGGTGGTGCTGCTGT
>CAZTNB010000333.1:0-2220 GCA_964614825.1 uncultured Gammaproteobacteria bacterium | reverse complement strand
CCGTCGAGCGCGGCGCCGCGCATGATGCTGCCGTTGTTGGTGGTCAGGCGCGGATGCACGGTCACGCGCGCGCTGGCGCCCGCGGCGCCTTCGAAGCGCCAGTCGAGCCCGGTGGGGTTGTATGCATAGTGGATCACGTCGTGTTCGCGCAGCGCCGCCGGCTCGGCGGGCATGCCGACCCGATCGAGGTAGGCGGGCGCCGCGCAGGCCACCAGGACCAGGTCGCACATCGGCTCCTCCTGGAACTGGCCCGAGATCACCGGATGGTCGGTGAGCACCAGGTCGTAGCCCTCCTCGGCGGGGTTGACCAGGCGGTCGTTGAGCAGCACCTCGGCGGTGAGGTTGGGGTGCGCGCACAGGAAACCACTGAGCGCCGGGCCGAGGTAGCGCACGCCGAACGAGGTCGGGCTGGACACGCGCACCAGGCCGCGCAGCTGCACGTGGGCCTCGCCCAGCGACTGCTCCAGCGCCTCGAGTTCCTCCACCAGCGCCAGCGCGCGCGGCTGGTACAGGCTGCCGGATTCGGTCAGGCGCACGCGGCGCGTGGTGCGCGCCAGCAGCGGCGTGCCCAGGTGCTGCTCGAGGTAGTTCACGCGCTTGGTGACCAGCGACTTCGGCAGGCCCAGTTGCCGTGCCGCCTCGGAGAAGCTCTCGAGTTCGGCCACGCGCAGGAAGGTCTTGATCGCGGCAAGGTGGTCCAATCGTTCACTCCCAGTGAACGCGGGATTCGTACGGTACTCGATTAACCGGGGCCCCGTCGCGGCCTACACTGGCGCGGTGACGAACCAGGCCGCGACTTCCCGGTTCGACCCCCTCGCAACCCTGAGCATCCAACGGAGTCCCACCATGCGCAGTACCCTGCTCCTGTTCCTCGTCGCGCTGCTGGCCGGCGCCCCGGCGCTGGCCGTCGACCGCTACGACCTCGACCCGATGCACACCCAGGTGCGCTTCTCCTGGAACCACTTCGGCTACTCGACCATGAGCGCGGCCTTCGGCGAGGTGAAGGCCGACCTGCAGCTCGACACCACCGACCTGACCAAGTCCACGGTCTACGTCGAGATCCCGATCGCCTCGGTGAGCTCGGGCGTGCCCAAGCTCGACACCCACCTGCAGAGCGCCGACTTCTTCGACGCGGCCAGGTTCCCGACCGCCACCTTCAAGAGCTCCGCGGTGGAGCAGACCGGCGACAAGACCCTCAAGGTGCGCGGCGATCTCACCATCCGCGGCGTGACCCGGCCGGCGGTGCTCGACGTCGCCATCAACCAGATCGGCACCCACCCGATGCGCAACGGCCCGGCGGCAGGCTTCGACGCCACCACCACGATCAAGCGCACCGACTTCGGCATCGACAAGTACGCGCCGGCCGTCAGCGACGACATCCGGATCCACGTCTCCACCGAAACCCACAAGGCCAAATAGGCCGGCCAGCAGAGGGCGCCCGTCGGAGCGGCTCGAACCGCGCTTCGGCCGCCAGCGGCGCAAGCCGCTCCGACGGGACCCACCCCCGGACGGGACGCCAACATGATCCATATCCGCCACGCCGCCGAACGCGGACCCACGCGCCTGGGCTGGCTCGACAGCCGGCACACCTTCTCGTTCGGCCACTACTACGACCCGCGCCACATGGGCTTCGGGCCGCTGCGCGTGATCAACGAGGACATCGTCGCGCCCGGCGGCGGCTTCGCCACCCACGGCCACGCCAACATGGAGATCGTGAGCTACGTGCTCGAGGGCGCGCTGGCGCACAAGGACAGCCTGGGCACCGGCTCGGTGATCCGGCCCGGCGACGTGCAGCGCATGAGCGCGGGCAGCGGCATCGAGCACAGCGAGTACAACGCCTCGGCCACCGAGCCGGTCCATTTCCTCCAGATCTGGATCCAGCCCGACCGCATCAACGTCGCGCCGGGCTACGAGCAGAAGGCCTTTCCCGCGGCCGAGCGCCGCGACGTCCTGCGCCTGCTGGCCTCGCCCGACGGGCGCCAGGGCTCGATCCGCATCCACCAGGACGCCAGCATCCATGGCGTGCTGCTCTCGCCCGGCGCGCGCGTGTCGCACGCCGTGCACGAGGGCCGACGCGCGTGGCTGCAGGTCGCGCGCGGCGCGGTATCGGTGAACGGGCAGCGGCTGGGCCGCGGCGACGGCGCCGGCGTCGAGCGCCAGTCGCAGCTGGTCATCGAAGGCATCGAGGACGCGGAGCTGCTGCTGTTCGACCTGCCCTGA
>CAZTNB010000332.1:0-2242 GCA_964614825.1 uncultured Gammaproteobacteria bacterium | reverse complement strand
CCATCAACTATTCGGACGCGCTGCCGCTGGCGCAGGGCATCAAGTTCGACCTCTAGCTGCGACCTGCGAAACCCATCGCGCGCAGAGCGCGCTCCGACGAAGCCGGCCCTGTAGGAGCGCGCTCTGCGCGCGATGGGCCTCGCAGAACCCACCCGGGTTACAAGCACCCCCGCACCGCAGGCGCCCTGCGAAATCCATGTACGGCCTCGCCCGCTCCCTGCTCTTCGCCCTCGACGCCGAGCGCGCGCACGACCTCGCGCTCAAGGGCATCGAGGCCGCGTATCGCAGCGGCCTAAATCCGGTGCTGGCGCGCAAGCTTGCGCCGCTGCCGGTCACGGTGTGCGGCCTGGCCTTCGCCAATCCGGTAGGCTTGGCCGCAGGCCTCGACAAGAACGGCGCCCACGTCGACGCGCTGGCCGCGCTGGGCTTCGGCTTCATCGAGGTCGGCACGACCACGCCGCGGCCGCAGTCCGGCAATCCCAGGCCGCGCATGTTCCGCCTGCCCGAGCACCGCGCGGTGATCAACCGCCTGGGCTTCAACAACCAGGGCGTGGACGCGCTGGTCCGCAACGTCGGGCGCGCGCGCTACCGCGGCGTGCTCGGGATCAACATCGGCCGCAACAAGGACACGCCCAACGAGCGTGCCGTCGACGACTACCTGCATTGCCTCGAGCGCGTGTACGAGCGCGCCAGCTATGTCACGGTCAACATCTCCTCGCCCAACACCCAGGGCCTGCGCGACCTGCAGGAGGAGGAGACGCTGCGCCGCTTCATCGGCACCCTGCGCGAGCGGCAGGAGCAGCTGGCGGCGCGGCACCGGCAGCGCAAGCCGATGCTGCTCAAGATCGCGCCCGACCTGGCCGAGGCCGAAATGGACGCGATGGCCGAGGTGCTGCTGGCCGCGGGCCTCGACGGCCTGATCTGCACCAACACCACCATCGACCGCAGCAGCGTCGCCGCGCACCGCCATGGCGCCGAAGCCGGGGGATTGTCCGGCGCGCCGCTGCTGGCCAGGTCCACTGCGGTGCTCGCCGGCATGGCGGCGCGCCTGCGCGGGGCGGTGCCGCTGGTGGGCGTGGGCGGCATCCTCGCCGGCGCCGACGCCGCGACCAAGCTGGCGGCCGGCGCCAGCCTGGTCCAGTTCTACACCGGGATGATCTACACGGGCCCGGCGCTGATCGCCGACTGCGTGGCCGCGATGCGGCCCTATCTTGCGGGCCGCGCCGCCAGCGGCCGATGATGGCGTGGTGAACAGCGACCGCGTCTCGCTGCCGTGCCTGGTCGAGGAGCATGCCTCGCTGCGGCGCTACAACACCTTCGGCGTGGAGGCGCGCGCGCGCTGGCTGGTGCGGCTGCGCCAGCCGTCCGCCCTGGCGGAAGTGCTCGCGCGGCCGGAGTGGGCCGGCCTGCCGGTCATGGTGCTCGGCGGCGGCAGCAACGTGCTGTTCCGCGACGACTATCCCGGCATGGTCCTGCGCGTCGAATCGCGCCGCGTGGAGACCATCGGGCGCGACCCGCTGGGCACGGTGGTCCGGGTCGAGGCCGGGCATGGCTGGCACGCCTTCGTCGAGTGGAGCCTGGCGCAGGGCCTGACCGGGCTCGAGAACCTGTCGCTGATCCCGGGCACGGTCGGCGCCGCGCCGATCCAGAACATCGGCGCCTACGGCGTCGAACTCGACGCGCTGGTCGAATCGGTGCAGGCCTACGACCGCGACGCCGGCGGCATGGTCGAGCTCGACCGCGCGGCGTGCGGCTTCGACTATCGAACCAGCATCTTCAAGCGTGCCGAGGGCGCGCTGCGCTACATCGTCACCGCGGTGCGCTTCCGCTTCGCGCACGACCGTCCGCTGGTGCTGCACTACCCGGGCGTGCGCGAGGAACTGGCGGCGCTGGGCGTGGCCGTGCCCACGACCGCGGACGTGTCGCGCGCGGTCTGCGCGATCCGGCGCCGCAAGCTGCCGGATCCGGCGCGCATCGGCAACGCCGGCAGCTTCTTCAAGAACCCGGTGGTGCCGGTGGCCGTGGCCGAGGCGCTGGCCGCGCGTTTTCCCGCCCTGCCGGTGTTCGCGGCGCGCGATCCCGCGCAACGCAAGCTGCCGGCCGGGTGGCTGATCGAGAACCTGGGCCTGCGCGGCTATCGCGATGGCGATGCCGGCGTGGCCGAATCGCACGCGCTGGTGCTGGTCAACCATGGCGAGGCGACCGGCGAGCAGATCTGGCAGCTGGCGCAATTCATCCGCGA
>CAZTNB010000331.1:0-2255 GCA_964614825.1 uncultured Gammaproteobacteria bacterium | reverse complement strand
AGAACAGCGTGATCGAGTTCGGCGTGCTCGAGGGCTGCGTGCGCGAGGAACTCGATGCGCACGCGCCGCGCCGCATGGCGGTGCTCGATCCGCTGCGCCTGGTGATCACCAACCTGGCGCCGGACCACGCCGAGATGCTGCGCTTCTCCAACCACCCGAAGGACGAGGCGCTGGGCACGCGCGAGGTGCCGTTCGCGCCCGAACTGTGGATCGAGCGCGAGGACTTCGCCGAGGTGCCGCCCAAGGGCTTCCACCGGCTGGTGCCGGGCGGCGAGGTGCGGCTGCGCGGCGTCGGCATCGTGCGCTGCGTCGAACTGGCCAGGGACGCCGACGGCCGGGTGTCGGAACTGCGCTGCACGCTCGATCCGGAGACCCGCCACGGCATGCCGGGCGCGGACCGCAAGGTCAAGGGCACCATCCACTGGGTCTGCGCGCGCCATGCGCTGGCGGCCGAGGTGCGCCTGTACGAGCGACTGTTCCAGGTGCCGGACCCCGACGACGAGTCGGGCGGCAAGACCTACCGCGACCACCTCAACCCGGGCTCGCGCCGCGTGGTGCGGGCGTGGATGGAGCCGTCGCTGGCGCACGCGGCGCCGGAGCAGGCCTTCCAGTTCGAGCGCCTGGGCTATTTCGTCGCCGACCGCTACGAGCACTCCGCCGAGCGCCCGGTGTACAACCGCACGGCCACCCTGCGCGATACCTGGGCGCGCCGCGCCTGATCGGCGCGCGCTGCGCGGCGCGCAGCGCGATCCCCGCCTCGGTGCTGCCGAAAATGCCGAGGGGCGCCGCCTGGGCGCCCCTCGGTCATGACGCGTGCTGCAGCCGGGGTCAGGGCGGCGGCGGCTCCTCGAAGCCGTCGCCGAACAGGTTGTCCGGCCGCACGTCGATGGTGACCGGCACCACCGGCTTGGGCTCGTCCGGATCGCTGCCCGCGGTATCGAGGCACAGGAACGCGCGGTGGATGCCGGGCGCCAGGCCCGTGGGATCGATCGTCAGCGTCGCGTCGGACTGGCCACCCACGCCCAGCGCCGCGCCATCCGGCGACAGGTCCATCCAGGGCGCGCCGCATTGCGTGTCGCCGGTCACCGAGAACGCAAAGGCGTCGTTGGGCGGCGCGGAAACCGCGGTCCAGGCCGGGATGTTGAAGATCACGGGCGAGATGATCTGCCACGGGCTGCCCGAGGCCGAAGTCGCGCGGAACCACGCCCAGCGCCGCTGGGTCGAGGTGCTGTTGACGTGCGGCGTGATCGACACCCAGTACTTGGTGCCGGCCGTCAGCGTCGGCGGCGCGGCGCAACCGGTCGCATTGGCCGTATTGAGCTGGAACAGGGCGCCATCGGTGCTGAGGAAGCTCAGGCCCGCGCTGTTGGGACCGGTGGTCGTGCGGTTGCACGACCAGACCTCGCCTGCGGTACCGGCATCGGGATTGCCGGCCGGAACACCGGCGTTGTCGGCGTAGACCCGGAAGGTGATCGACTGCGCCTGGGTCTGCAGCGGGTTGGCCGGCGCGCCGGTCAGGAAGCCCTCGCCGCGGATCGTGCGCAGCACGACCGTGTCCGCGGGATTGACGTCATCGGCGCCGTAGATGCCCGCAGGCGCCGGCGCCTGGTTGAGGAAGAAGCCCATCGAGAAGCCATTGGTGGCGTTGTTGGGCTGCGCCAGCACCGGAATGGTGCCCAGGCCAACTGCGTCCTCGCTCCAGTTGAGGGTCGGATTGCCGGCGTTGGAGATCGTCACCGGTATGTTCACCGGATCGGTGCCGACGATGGTCTGGACGATCGAGGCCGGCGCGACCGCGATGTCGGGCGGCGCCCGGCGCACCGCGATCGCCATCCGCGACACCGGGATCGTCGCGTTGCTGGGCGTCAGGACCAGCTCGCCGAACACGGTGGCGTTGTTGGGCAACTGCAGCGAGTCCACCGCGAGGGTGAAGCTGGCCGGGTTGAGCGCGCTGGCCGCGAAACTGGCCGGCGTGACCGTGGCCGCGCCCGCAGGCAGGCCGGTGACCGTGGCGGTCCAGGTCACAGGCTGCGACCGCGTGCCCAGCACCGTGCGCGGGAACTGGCAGGTGCCGACGCAACCCAGGTTCTGGAAGCCGGGCAGGTTGAGCTGGCTGGGATCGCCGCCGTTGGCCGGGTTGGCCGCGAGGAAGCGGGCGCCGGTCTCGTTCATGATCAGGCCGGCCTTGGCCGCGCGCGACAGGTCGATGCGGCCCGAGCCGCGGTCGAAGGGATCGGAGGGCGTGACGCCATCCT
>CAZTNB010000330.1:0-2267 GCA_964614825.1 uncultured Gammaproteobacteria bacterium | reverse complement strand
TCGACCCGCTCCACGCGCGCCGGGATGCCTTCCTTGTCGCGCTTGAAGTCGATGAGACGGTAGTGCTGCTTGTGGCCACCACCGATGTGACGGGTGGTGATGCGCCCGTGGTGGTTGCGGCCGCCCGTCTTGTGCTGGGCCTCGGTCAACGCCGCGTGCGGCGCACCCTTGTGCAGCCCCGACGTGGCCACGCGCACCATCTGGCGGCGGCCCGGCGAGGTCGGCTTGAAAGTGATCAGTGCCATGGGTTCCTACCTCAGGCCTTCGCCATCAGGTCGATCGACTGGCCTGCGCCGAGCCGAACATAGGCCTTGCGCCAGCTGCCGCGAGTGCCCGGGCGGCCCTTGAAACCCTTGGCCTTGCCCTTGACGTTCACGACCGTGACGCGATCGACCTTCACGCTGAACATCTGCTCGACGGCCGCCTTGACGTCGGCCTTGGTCGCGTCCTGCGCGACCTCGAACACGTACTGGTTGGCCAGCTCCTGCGTGCGCGCCGCCTTCTCGGAGACGTGCGGCGCCTTGAGGACGCTGGTAAGACGCTCGGTGCTCATGCCAACCACTCCTCGAACTTCTTCACGGAGTCGACCGTCATCAGCACCGCGTCCGCCCCGACCAGGGCCGCCGGGCTGATGCCGCTGACGTCCACCACCTCGACGATGCGCTTGTTGTTGCGCGACGCGAGGTACAGATTCTCGCTGACGTTCTCGGTCACGATGACCGTGCGCCCCTCGACCTTGAGCCCTTCCAGCTTGGCGATCAGGCCCTGGGTCTTCGGCGCGTCGAGGTCGAGCGACTCGACCACCTTGAGGCGGTCCTGGCGCACCAGCTCCGACAGGATCGAGGCCACCGCGCCGCGGAACATCTTCTTGTTCACCTTCTGGGTGAAGTCACGCGGCCGCGCGGCGAAGGTCACGCCGCCACCGACGAAGATCGGGGCGCGGTAATCGCCGTGGCGGGCGCCGCCGCCCTTCTGCTTCTTGAACTTCTTGGTCGTGCCGGACATGTCCGAGCGCGACTTCTGCTTCTTGGTGCCCGCGCGGCCGCCGGCGCGATACGCGTTGACGACCTGGTGCACCAGGTCCCCGCGGAAGTCGGCGCCGAACACGGCATCGGACACCGCGAGGGCCTTCTTGGAGCCGGCGAGATTCAGTTCCATGGCTCCTCTCCTCAACCCTTGCTCGCCGGGCGGATGACGACGTCGCCGCCGGCCGCGCCGGGCACGGAGCCCTTGACCGCGATCAGGTGGCGCTCGGCATCGATCTGCACGACCTCGAGGTTCTGCATCGACTGGTTCACGTCGCCCATGTGGCCCGACATCTTCTTGCCGGGGAACACGCGACCCGGGGTCTGGCGCTGGCCGATCGAGCCGGGCGAACGATGCGACAGCGAGTTGCCGTGCGTCGCGTCACCCATGGTGAAGTTGTGGCGCTTGATCGTGCCGGCGAAGCCCTTGCCCTTGGTGACTCCGGCGACGTCGACCATCTGGCCGACCTTGAAGGTGTCAACCGTGAGCTCGGCGCCGACCTGGAAGCCGCTGACTTCCTTGGCGGCGACGCGGAACTCCCACAGGCCGCGACCGCCTTCCACCTTCGCCTTGGCGAAGTGGCCGGCCAGCGGCTTGCTGATCAGCGCCGCACGCTTGTTCCCTGCCGTGACCTGGATGGCATCGTAGCCATCGGTCTCGCTGGTCTTGACCTGCGTGATGCGGTTCGGCGTCGCTTCGATGAGCGTCACCGGCACCGACGTACCGTCCGCGGTGAAGACCCGCGTCATGCCGCACTTGCGGCCCACCAATCCAATGCTCATGGTCATGCCCTGCGAATGCGTGCGATCAATACAACTTGATCTGGACGTCGACACCGGCCGCGAGGTCGAGCTTCATCAGCGCGTCCACGGTCTTGTCGTTCGGATCGACGATATCCAGCACGCGCTTGTGCGTGCGGGTCTCGTACTGGTCGCGCGCGTCCTTGTCGACGTGGGGCGAGACCAGCACGGTGTAACGCTCGATCTTGGTCGGCAGCGGGATCGGGCCGCGCACCTGCGCGCCGGTCCGCTTCGCCGTCTCCACGATCTCGCTGGCCGAGCGGTCGATCAGGCGGTGATCGAAGGCCTTGAGCCGGATTCGAATCTTCTGGTCTGCCATGTTGCTGTTCCTTGGTCCGGGTTGCGGGGCGCGCACACCCCGCAACGCTCGTTGGTTTGACTGCGATTACTCGATGACCTTGGCGACCACGCCGGCGCCGACCGTGCGGCCGCCCTCGCGGA
>CAZTNB010000329.1:0-2273 GCA_964614825.1 uncultured Gammaproteobacteria bacterium | reverse complement strand
GGGTGGGCTGTGATGAAGGAATCCGCCGTGGAAGAATTGTGGGTGTCCCGGTTTGGTGCCGTTGTCCCGGTTGCCGCAGCACCTACTCGTTTTCAGTGCGGACCGTAAACATGAGCCTAGAATTGAGCACACCGCGAGCCGTACTTGGCGAGTTTCTCAGACTAAGCAAACGATTGGAGGCAACTAGGTCGGCAGAATCGGGAGTTGGTCGCGTGATGGATATCTCGGGTAGCTTTGTCGATGAGAGCGCGATCGAGGAAATTCTCAGGCTCTTGATTGGCGCTCTGCGCCTTGACACCGAGCGTGATCAGTTTCGAGCAATGCTCGCAAGTGAGTACTGGCGAGCTAAGCGGTTTTCAGATGCACAGCGAGAATTTCGCGCGATCCTGCAGAGGGGAGTGAGTCACCAGCACGTTGCGCAGCAGATGATCGCGGATATTGAGTCTCGACTGGAGACGACCCGGTAGCCGAGTTCACGGCTCCTATTAGGACTGGCGTAGGGAGCGAAGAACTCGAAGAACGACAAGAACTAGAGGGACTGGGACACCCACGATTCTCAGCCCTCCTACCAGCTGGCCCGCGAATTTCCTACGCCAAGCTGCGTCGTGCCATGCCACCCTGGACGCATGGCCGCACCCCGCCACCAACTCGCTGACCCTTCCGTCCCGGCTACTACCACTGCATCACCCGCAGCGTCCGCCGCGCCTTCCTCTGCGGCCTCGGCGCGCTCAGCGGCCGATCCTTCGACCACCGCAAGGCCTGGATCGAGTCCCGCCCGATCGAACTCGCGGGTAACTTCGCTTTCGGCCTGTATGCCTATGCGGTGATGAGCAAGCACGTCCATGCCGTGATCCATGTCGACCCCGGCGCCGTTGCCGGCTGGCCCGATGCCGGGATGGCCGAGCGCTGGGTCCGCCTGTTCCCGGCTCGCGCGAACGGCGAGGTCGACCCGGGGGTTGCCTCGGACGCCGCGATGCCCTTCTCGGCAACCCCGACCGTCTTGCCCTGTGCCGCCAACGATTGGGCAGCCTGTCGTGGTTCATGCGCTGCTTGGCCGAGTCCATTGGATTCGTGGGTGTCCCGAACTGAGTACGTGGGTGTCCCGAACTGAGTACACCCCGAAGGGCAACCCCACCTGACCTCGGTCAAGGCACCCCCGACCCCCATTGCCGCATCATCGGCGTACCCAGTCGTGCCACGGGAGCGGTTGCATGGCCTCCGAAGTCGAAGTCGCGGCACTCGCGCCGCCCGCACTGCCCAGGGAGCTTGAGGCCCCGCCGCAACGCTGGCAGCGCTTCCACCTGGACGGAATCCCCGACTATCTCGCCCGCAATTACTGGTGGGCGTACCTCTCGCGGCCCGGCCTCGCCTTCTTCGACTGGCAGCCCATCGTCAACCTGATCCTGATCGGCCAGTACCGGCGGCTGATGCACATGGCGCTGGCGCGGATCGATCCGGACAGCGCGCGCACGCTCCAGGTCGCCTGCGTGTACGGGCAGCTCACGGCGCGGCTCGCGCAGCACCTGCGCGGCGGCACGCTCGACGTGGTGGACGTGGCGCCGGCGCAGCTCGGGCTGTGCGCGCGCAAGCTCGCCGCGGCCGGCGCCAGCGCGCGGCTCGCGCGCATGAACGCGGAGTCGCTGGCCTGCGCGGGCGGCAGCTACGACCACGTGCTGATGTTCTTCCTGCTGCACGAGATTCCGCCGACGGTGCGCGCGGCGGCGCTGTCCGAGGCGCTGCGCGTGCTCAAGCGCGGCGGGCGGATGGTGATCGTGGATTTCGGCGAATCGGCGGCGGGCAAGGGCTCGTGGATCCTGGATCGCTGGCGGCGCCTGCTCGGGCGGCTGGAGCCGTTCCTGGGCGGCTTCATCGGCGAGGACCTGGTGGACGGGCTGCGGCGCGCCGCGCGGCGGGTGGGGCGGCGGGTGCAGGCGGTCGAGCAGATTTCCGTGCTGGGTGGGCTCTATCGGGTGCTGGAACTCGAACTCGATTGAGCCGCGATCGGCGCGCCGGGTCGCGCCCTTGCCCCTCCTCTCATCTCCTGTGGGAGCGGCTTCAGCCGCGACTCGCGACCGCGCACGGGATATCGCCAGTCGCGGCTGAGGCCGCTCCCGCGGTGTCGGGGCGCGCGGCGGCTCAGCGTGCGGCGGGGCGCCAGATGTCGATGGCGAAGTCCGGTTCGTACGGCGGCACGCAGCACTCGATCACGTCGCCGGGCGCGATGCGCAGGGTGACGCCGATGATGTCGGCGTGCACCGGCAGCATCGCGCACG
>CAZTNB010000328.1:0-2306 GCA_964614825.1 uncultured Gammaproteobacteria bacterium | reverse complement strand
AGCCGCGGCTGGTCCAGTACTGCCGCGAGAGCGAGAACACCGGCCTCGACACCGACGTGGGCCCGCCGTGGATGGTGACGATCAGCGGCGGCAGGCTGCCCTCCGGCCCGGTGAACGCGGGGTTGGTGGGCGGGTAGAACGTGGCATGCGCGACGCGCGCCTCGCCCGCGGGGCCGGGCGTGGTGGGAAAGCGGATGGGCTGCCCGATCGACACCAGCGTTGCCGGGATGCTGCTCGTGCTGGCCTGGTGCAGGCGCTGCACCTGGCCGTCCTGCGGATCGATGGCGACCAGCACGGGCTCGTCCGTGGCGGCGCTGGCGATGGTGACCAGGCGACCGTGGCGATCCAGCGAAAGATCGCCGAAGGTCACGAATGGCGCGTCGATGCGGCGATAGCTGCCGTCCTCCCCGTCGATCCGCGCCAGCTCGTCCACCGCGTCCCTGCTGCTGCGGGCATGGACGTGTCCCGCGTCGTCCACCACATAAGTCCGGTTGCCCAGCGTCCACAGCGGGCCGCCGAACTCGCGCGCCATCGGCGCCAGCGCGCGGCTCTTGCCGTCGCGGCTTGCGTACAGGTTCCACCAGCCGCTGGGCTCGTCGATGTAGTAGAGGGTGCCGTCCCTGCCCCACTGCGGTTCGAGCACGGCGCGATCGCCGCCGGCCACCTTGGTGGCCGCGCCGGGCATGCCGCGGGCGTCGAGCGTCGCGGTCTTGAGCGTCGTCGCGTCCCAGGGCATGGCGGGGTGGTTCCACTCGATCCACGCCAACTGCTTGCCGTCGGCGCTCAGCCGCGGGTAGGCGACGAAGTCAGTGCCGGTCACCAGCACGGTGCCGGCATCGACCGGGCCGGGCACCGCCGGCACCGGCACGCGGACGATCTCGTTGCGCTCCTCGCCATTGGCCTTCACCGTGGCCTCGGTGTGGTCCTCGCGCACGCACACGAGCGCGCCGCGCCCGGCGTCGATGGCGCAATCCGCGTACTGGTAGTGCGCGGGCGTGATCGCCACGGGGGCCGCGTCGCCGCGTTGCAGGTACAGGCGCTGGTCGCTGAAGTTGGCGAAGACCACCGCATCGCCCATGACCCAGTAGCTGCTGCCGCCGTACTCGTGCACGCGCGTGCGCACGTTGAAGCCTTCCGGCGTGAGCACCTTGGGCGAGCCATCGGCCCCGAAGGTGACCAGCACCTGGCGCCCGCCTTCGGCCGGACGGCTCTCGCGCCAGTAGATGCGCCCATCGAACACCCGCACGTCGCTGATGCCCGCCGCCGACCTCGCGAGGTCCGCGGCGGAAATCGGGCTGGCCCAGCTCCCGTAGGGCGCCACCACCGGCGCAGCGCCGGCCGCTCCGGCCAGTGCAACGGAAAGGCCCGCAGCGAGGACCCCGGGACGGTTCGACATCGTGATCTCCATTGAAAGCAAGGCCGGGCCACGGCGTCGCCGATCATGCGCCGGCGGTTCGGCCACCTGCCGACGATACCGCGCAGGGCACCAACACTGAAGGCGCCGCACGCATGCCATCGCGCCGGCCTTGCCGGCCCGGCGTGGGCGTGCCCGGCGATACCCGACGACTTGTCCGCGCGGCGACATCCGCCGGCGCGCAGCCGCGCGTTCCTGCAATCCGGCGGCGTGGGCTACAGTCGCGGCACCCACCTATCCCGGCCCCGGAGCCAAGCCCCATGACGCGCCTGACTCGATGGATCGCCCTCGCCGCGCTTGCGCTCGCTGCCACGGCCGCGACCGCGGCTGAGACCGCCACCGTGCTGATCACCGGCGCCAACCGCGGCCTAGGCCTCGAGTACGCGCGCCAGTTCAAGGCCAAGGGCTACGCGGTGATCGGCACGGCGCGCAATCCCGGCGAGGCGGCCGAACTGGCCGCGCTGGACGTGCAGGTCGAGGCCCTGGACGTGACGGATGCCGCGAGCGTCGCCGCCCTCGCCAAGCGGCTCGACGGCGTGCCCATCGACGTGCTCATCAACAACGCCGGCATCGGCGACCGCGACGACACCAGCATCCTGGCCACGGACTTCGCGATGTTCGAGCGCACGCTTGCGGTGAATACGCTGGGGCCGCTACGGGTGACGCAGGCCCTGCTGCCGAACCTGCGCGCCGGCGGCCGCAAGCACATCGTCAACATGTCCTCGCGCCTGGGCAGCATCACGCTCAACAACGGCAACTACCCGGCCTACCGCGCCAGCAAGGCCGCGCTGAACCAGGTCAACCGCAACCTGTCGATCGAACTGGGCAAGCAGGGCTTCGTCGTGGTGGTCGTGCACCCGGGCTGGGTGCGGACCGAGATGGGCGGCGCCGA
>CAZTNB010000327.1:0-2311 GCA_964614825.1 uncultured Gammaproteobacteria bacterium | reverse complement strand
GGCGGTTCCAACGCCATCGGCCTGTTCCACCCGTTCCTCGACGATCGCGGCGTCGCGATGTGGGGCGCGGAGGCCGCGGGCCACGGCATCGCCAGCGGCCAGCACGCGGCCTCGCTCGCCGCCGGCCGGCCCGGCGTGCTGCACGGCAACCGCACCTACGTGCTGTGCGACGACGACGGCCAGATCATCGAGACCCACTCGGTGTCGGCCGGCCTCGACTACCCGGGCGTCGGCCCGGAGCACGCCTGGCTCAAGGACACCGGGCGCGCCAGCTACGTCGGCGTCACCGACGAGGAGGCGATGGCGGCGTTCCACGCGCTGGCGCGCAGCGAGGGCATCCTCGCCGCGCTCGAGTCCAGCCATGCGGTGGCGCTGGCGATGAAGCTGGCGCGCGACCTGCCCAGGGACCGGCTGGTCCTGGTCAACCTGTCCGGGCGCGGCGACAAGGACGTGCACACGGTGGCGAAGCGCGAGGGCATCACGCTCTGATGAACCGCATCGACCGCCGCTTCGCCGACCTGCGCGCCGCCGGGCGCAAGGGCCTGGTGCCGTTCGTCACCGCCGGCGACCCGCATCCGGACTGGACCGTGCCGGTGCTGCACGCGCTGGTCGCGTCCGGTGCCGACCTGATCGAACTCGGCGTGCCGTTCTCCGATCCCATGGCCGACGGGCCGGTGATCCAGCGCGCCAGCGAGCGCGCGATCGCGCGCGGCGTGGGTCTGCGCAAGGTGCTGGCCCTGGTGCGCGGCTTCCGCGAGCGCGACGCGGCCACGCCGGTGGTGCTGATGGGCTACCTCAATCCGGTCGAGATGTACGGCTACCCGCGCTTCCTCGCCGACGCCGAGGCCGCGGGGGTCGACGGCGTGCTGCTGGTGGATGCGCCGCCGGAGGAGTCCGACGCGCTGGCGCCGGGCCTCGCCGCGCATGGCATCGCCCAGATCGTGCTGGTCGCACCCACCACCGCCGACGACCGCCTCCTGCGCTCGGCGCACGCGGCGCGGGGTTTCCTCTACTACGTGTCGTTCGCCGGCATCACCGGCGCCGACCGGCTCGCGCTCGACGGCGTGCGCGAGCGCGTCGAGCGGCTGCGGGCGGCGGCGAGCGTGCCGGTGGCGGTCGGCTTCGGGGTCAAGGAGCCGGAGCAGGCGGCGGCGATCGCGCGTTTCGCCGACGCCGTGGTGGTGGGCAGCGCGCTGGTCGAGCGGCTCGCCGGCGCCGCCGACGAGGCCGCGGCCTGCCGCGCCGCCGGCGATTTCCTGCGCCCGCTGCGCGCGGCGATCGACGCCGCTCCCTGACCGCCCCTGCGTCCACGTCATGGGAGCGGCTGCGGCCGCGACCGCGGTCGGCCAGGTGGCCGCGCAGGGCCGGGCGCCACGCCGCCGCGCACTGCGCTACGATTCCGCCTCGACCCGGCCACGCCCGCCCCACGCCCCGATGACCTGGCTCCAGAAACTGATGCCGTCGCGCATCCGCACCCAGGGCGGCGCCAAGCGTGGCGTGCCCGAGGGCTTGTGGATCAAGTGCGAGTCCTGCGCCGCCGTCCTCTACCAGCCCGAGCTCGAGCGCAACCTCAAGGTCTGCCCGAAGTGCGGCTTCCACCTGTCGATCGGTGCGCGCGAACGGCTGCGCCAGTTCCTCGACGAGGGTAGCGGCGAGGAGATCGGCGCCGCGCTCGAACCGGTGGACGCGCTGAAGTTCCGCGACACCAAGAAGTACCGCGACCGCATCGTCGCGGCGCAGAAGCAGACCGGCGAGAAGGATGCGCTGGTGGCCATGCACGGCGCGCTCAAGGGCCGGCCGCTGGTGGCCTGCGCCTTCGAGTTCGCGTACATGGGCGGCTCGATGGGCTCGGTGGTGGGCGAGCGTTTCGCGCTGGCGGCCGAGCGCAGCCTCGCCGACCGCGTGCCGCTGGTGTGCTTCTCCGCCACCGGCGGCGCGCGCATGCAGGAGGGGCTGTACTCGCTCATGCAGATGGCCAAGACCGCCGCCGCGATCGCGCGCCTGCGCGAGGCCGGCGTGCCCTACGTGTCGGTGCTGACCCATCCCACCACGGGCGGCGTCTCGGCCAGCCTCGGCATGCTCGGCGACATCAACATCGGCGAGCCGGGCGCCCTGATCGGCTTCGCCGGCCCGCGCGTCATCGAGCAGACCGTGCGCGAGACCCTGCCCGAGGGATTCCAGCGCAGCGAATTCCTGCTCGAGCACGGCGCCATCGACATGATCCTCGACCGGCGCAACATGCGCGACGAGCTGGCGGCGCTGCTGGCCCTGCTCATGCGCGCCCCGGCGCCGGTGGCGTGCGTCGAGCCCG
>CAZTNB010000326.1:0-2324 GCA_964614825.1 uncultured Gammaproteobacteria bacterium | reverse complement strand
AGCAGTTGCGCGCGCAGTTGCGCAAGTACGGGCGCCTGGACGCGACGCCCTGAGGTAGTCGGCGGCGGCGCCGGGCGCGGGCCCGACCCTTCAGGTCGCCTGCGCGCGCCAGGCGCGCGGCGAAACCCCGAGCCGCGCCCTGAACGCGCGCGACAGCGCCGCCGCGCTGCCATAGCCGACGTCGTCGACGATGCGCTTGAGCGGCTCGCCGCGCGCGAGCCGGTCCTGCGCCAGCGTGAGGCGCCAGCCGGCGAGGTAGTCGCCGGGGGTGGTGCCCACCACGGCGCGGAAGACCTGCGCATAGGCGCTGCGCGACATGCCGGACGCCTGCGCCAGCGCCTGCAGCGTCCACGCCCGCGCCGGCGACTCGTGCATGGCCACCAGCGAGCGCGCCAGGCGTGGATGTGCCAGCCCCGCGAGCAGGCCGTGGTCCACGGCGCCGCGGTCCATCAGCGTGCGCAGCAGGTGGATCAGCACCACCTCGAACAGCCGGTTCACCACCGCCTTGCGCCCGCAGCGCTCGCCAAAGGCTTCGCGGAACAGCAACTCGAGCACGGGCGCGGCGTCGCCGAGTTCGGCCAGGCGCATCACCACGACCGGCGGCAGCGCCAGCGCGAGCGGACTCACCGCGCCGGCGTGGAACGCCAGGTCGGCGCAGGCCATGTCGGCGCCGCGGTCGACGTCGGTGATGAAACGATGCGCCAGCGGCCGCGGGTAGAACAGCAGGCTGGGCTCGTCGACCGTGTCGTGGCGCCTGCGCGTGCCGTGCCGGACCTTGACCGGTCCGCGCCGCACCAGGTGCAGCTGGCCGACGCCCGCGCGGGGCGCGAAGTCGTTGATGCCGCACAGCGGCCCCGAGTGGAACATGTCGGCCGAGACGGCGAAGTGCCGCAGCAGCGCATCCAGGCGGTCGATGGGCATTTCTGGACTCTGGGATATGTTTGATGGATTTTACGTTACCCTGCGTCCAAACGGTACCGGCAAGCTGCGGACCGTGCGCAGTCCGCGCACCTCACCCAACCGGAGTCCGTCATGCCCCTCATCCCCGCCCTCTCCCGCTCGCAGGTCGATGCCGCCACCGGCGCCAAGCTCGACGCGGTCAAGGCCAGGCTCGGCACCATCCCCAACATGTTCCTGACCTTCGCCCACACGCCGGTGGCGCTGGACGCCTACCTGCAGCTGGCCGACGTGACCGCGCGCGGCAAGCTCGATGCCCGGCAGCGCGAGCAGGTCGCGCTGGTGGTGGCCGAGGCCAACGACTGCGGCTACTGCCTCGCCGCGCACGCCGCGATCGGCAAGCTGGTCGGCCTCAGCGAGAACCAGATCGGCCAGGCGCGGCTGGCCCGCGGCGACAACGCCCGCGACAGCGCCATCCTCGGGCTCGCCCGCGCCATCGTCGAGCAACGCGGCCACGTCGCCGCCGCGGCGATCCGGGACTTCAAGGCGCAGGGCTTCGGCGATGCCGACGTGCTGGAGGTGCTGGTGAACGTGGTGCACAACATCTACACCAACTACACCAACCACCTGGCCGGCACCGAGATCGATTTCCCGCAGCTGGCGCGGACCAAGGCCGCCTGAGCGCGACCAAGGCAGGCGTGGCGGTCCGGCGGGCCGCCACGCCTGGCCCAGGCCGCGCCGATGACGCGGGCGAAGTTGCCGCCGCGCGCCCCTGGCGATCCGCGCATCGCCGTGTCCTCGTGCCGCCCGCGCCGGTCAGTGGCGCGGGCCGGACTCGCCGCGGCGCGCCGCGTCGACGCGCTCGATCAGCTCGGCGACCAGCGGATTGCGCCCGAAGCGCAGCAGCGGCGCCACCGGCGAGAACACGATTTCCTTGCCGAGCCGGCCGGGCCTGCGCAGCGTCAGGGTCACCCGCGGCGGATTGATCATCACGGACTCGGACAGGTTGATGATCTGCGCCAGCGGTATCCGCTCGGTGATGTCGCCCTTGCGCACGACCAGGTGGTCGCCGGCGTCGTGCACCTCGTCGGCGAGGTCGAACACCAGCGTCTTGAGCAGCACCGCGACGACCGTGAAGAGGATCACCGGCAGCGACACCAGCACGACCCAGGGGACCGGCGTCGCGTGGCCGCCCAGCGCCAGGGCCCCGACCACCGCGGCGACGAGGCCCAGCAGCAGCACGGGGAATCCGCGCTTGAGGAGCCCGGTCATGCGGGAGGAGATGCGCTTCATCGGGTCCTCCCGGAGCCGGTGGCGGCCGGCCGGCGCGCCAGCCGCGCGACGACCTTCGGGCTGGCCAGTTCGCGCGCCGCGTCCTTGCCGACCCGGCGTGGCGCTGCAGCCGTGGCTTGCGCCAGGCGGCGCGC
>CAZTNB010000325.1:0-2335 GCA_964614825.1 uncultured Gammaproteobacteria bacterium | reverse complement strand
TTGCAGGTCGCCGCGCGCACCTCGGTGTTCCAGTTCAAGGACCAGGGCGGCGATGTGCGCGAGATCGGGCGCACGCTCGGAGTGCAGCACATCGTCGAGGGTTCCGTGCGCCGGGACGGCGAGCAGGTGAGGATCACCGCGCAGCTGATCCGCGTCAGCGATGGCTTCCATGTCTGGTCCGAATCCTGGGACCGCGAGCTCAAGGGCGTGTTCGCGCTGCAGGACGAAATCGCGCAGCGCCTGGCCGAGCAGCTTGGCGCCACGTTGGCGGGCGCGGGCGCGCCGGGCTTCGAGGTGCGCGAGGCGGTGGACCCGCAGGCCTACGACGACTTCCTCAAGGCGCGGGCGCTGTACCGGGAGCGCCGCAGCATCCTGCAGGCCTTGCAGCTGTTCCGGGCCGCGGTGGCGCGCGACCCCGGCTTCGCCAGCGCATGGGCCAACCTCGCGCTGGCCTGCGAGGTGGCCGCCTACCATACGACGGCGTTGCAGCAGCGTGTGGTCGGCGATCGGATCGAGTGCATGCGCGAAGCGGCAGCGCGGGCCGCCGAACTGGCGCCGGGCGCCGCCATCACCCTGCACGCGCAGGGCAACCTCGCGCGCGCCGAGGGCCAGCTACTCGACGCCGATCGGCTCTATCGCGAATCGATCGCGCGCGATGCGACCTATCCCGACGTGCGCGAGGACCTGACCGAGCTGCTCACCGACGTCGGCCACCTGCGCGAGTCGGAGATCGAGGGACGCGCGCTGGTGCAGTTGGAACCGACCAGCGCGCTGTTCTGGTTCCGGCTGGCGATGATCGGCACGCTGCGCGACGATGCCGCCCTGCTGGACGAAGCCCTCGCGCGCGTCGCGTCGATCGATCCGCGGTATTTCTTCGGGCTCACCGCGCCGTTCCGGCGGGCGCTGTGCCACGGGCGCCGCGACGAGGCGCGCGACGCCATCGAGGGCGCATTCGTCGCCAGCCCGGATGCGGTCGCATCGCTGCTGGCGCTCAACCGCTGGGCGCAAGGCGACGCCGACAGCGACGATGCGCTCTCGCGCCAGTTCCTGCGCAGCACTTTCCTGGCCGATGGCCTCAGTCTCATCGCGAGAAGGGGCGAGACCGAGTTGTACTTCGAGGTGCTCTTCGATCCGCGCGACCGCGACAAGCGCTTCGACAGCTTCCGCCACCTTGCCTGCCCGGTCGCCGCGCCGATGCTCGCCGACCCGCGCGCCAGGCAGTTCCTGCGCGAGGCCGGCTTCGAGGCCTACTGGCGCGCCAAGGGCTGGCCGCCGCAATGCCAGCCGCAGGGCGACGACGACTTCGCGTGCACGCCGGCGCCGTTCGCAAGCGCTGCGCCGCCAGGGGAGGCCTCGTCTTGAATCTCTGGGCCGAGCTGCGTCGCCGCAACGTGGTCCGGGTGGCCGCGCTCTACGTGGTCAGCAGCTGGCTGCTGATCCAGGTCGCCGGCACGCTGCTGCCGGTGTTCGAGGCCCCGGCGTGGCTGATGAAGGTGCTGGTGGGCGTGCTCGCGGTGGGCCTGGTCCCGGTGCTGGTGTTCGCCTGGGTGTTCGAGCTGACGCCGGAAGGCCTGCGGCGCGAGGAGGCGGTCGAGCGAGGCAGCGGCTTCCGCGACCACACCGCGCGCCGCCTGGACCTGGCCGTGATCGTCGTGTTGCTCATGGTCGGCGCGCTGGTGCTGTGGGGCCAGCGCACGACAGTGCCCGGGGCGGTCCCCGCGGACACGGCCGTGCCGTCGGCGCCAGCTGCCGCGGCCTCGCCGCCGCCACCCGCATCGCCGGTGGCCAAGAGCATCGCGGTGCTGCCCTTCGCCGATTTCAGCCCCGGCGGCGACCAGGCCTGGTTCGCCGACGGGTTGACCGAGGAGATCCTCAATGCGCTGGCGCGCACGCCCGACCTGTTGGTGAGCGCGCGCACTTCCTCGTTCAAGTACAAGGGCAGCACGCTCGACATCCCGCAGATCGCGCGCGAATTGCAGGTTGCGCATGTGCTGGAGGGCTCGGTGCGCAGCACCCCGGAGCGCGTGCGCGTGACCGCGCAGCTGATCCGGGCCGAGGACGGCTTCCACCTCTGGTCGCAGACCTACGACCGCGAACTGGCCGACGTGATCGCGATCCAGGAGGACCTGGCGCAGGCGATCGCCACGGCCATGCAGACCCGCATGGACCCGGAAGCGCTGGCGGAGATGGCGCGGGTGGGCACGCGCTCGGTCGAGGCCTACCAGGCCTACCTGCGCGGCGTGGCCGAGCTCGCGGCGCTGCAGGGCGAGCGCGCCCTCGAGCAGTTCGAGCTCGCCCGCCAGCTCGACCCCGGCTTCGCCGATGCCCACGCCAG
>CAZTNB010000324.1:0-2362 GCA_964614825.1 uncultured Gammaproteobacteria bacterium | reverse complement strand
GCGCGCGTCGGCGGCCGCTACAGCGACGACTGGCACCGCGTGCACCTGCTCAACCCGCGCGACCTCGTGCCCGAATCCAACATGCCGGCGTTCCCGTGGCTGACCGAGGCCAAGGTCGATCCGGCGCTGGTCGAGGCCAAGCTGCGCGCGCTGCGCGCGCTCGGCGACCCGTACACCGATGCCGACGTGGCGGGCGCGCGCGCGGCCGTGGCCGGCAAGACCGAGATGGACGCGCTGGTGGCCTACCTGCAGGGGCTGGGCCGGCATGCGCCGCGCAGCCAGGCGGGTGGCTGATGGACACCGGCACCCTGGGCGGCATCGTGACCGCCGTGCTGCTGCTGACCTTCCTCGGCGTGGTCGCATGGGCATGGAGCGGCCGGCGCAAGCACGATTTCGACGCGGCGGCGCGCCTGCCGCTGGATGATGGCGAGGGCAAGACCCCATGAGCACCGGCTGGTCGATCTACGTCACGGTACTGACCGTCCTCAACATCCTCGGCTGCCTGTGGCTGCTGTGGTGGACGTCGCAGAAGCGCGGCGACGGGGCGCCGCCGGCGGAGACCACCGGCCACACCTGGGACGGCGACCTCACCGAGTACAACAAGCCGCTGCCGAAGTGGTGGCTGAACCTGTTCTACCTCACGATCGCGTTCAGCGCGGTCTACCTGGTCATGTTCCCGGGCCTGGGCGCCTTCGCCGGCACCAGCAAGTGGACCAGCGCCGACCAGCTGCGCGCCGACATCGCCGCCAACGACGCGCGCCTGGCACCGCTGTTCGCCCGCTTCGCCGACAAGCCGATCGACCAGCTGGCGCGCGACGCGGAGGCGGTGGCGCTGGGACGCTCGGTGTTCGCCAACAACTGCGCCACCTGCCACGGCTCCGACGCGCGCGGCGCGAAGGGCTTCCCCAACCTCACCGACGACGACTGGCTGTGGGGCGGCGATGCCGATGCCATCACCGCCACGGTGACCAAGGGCCGCATCGCGGCGATGCCGGCGCTGGGCAGCGCGCTCGGCGAGCAGGGCGTCGCCGCCGCCGCCGCGTACGTGCAGAGCCTGTCGGGCGTGGCCGCCGATCCGGGCCTGGTACGTGCCGGCGAGACCCACTTCAAGACCCTGTGCGTGGCCTGCCACGGCGCCGATGGCAAGGGCAATCCGCTGCTGGGCGCGCCCAACCTCACCGACGGCACCTGGCTGTACGGCGGCGACTTCGCCAGCATCAGCGCCACCATCGCCAACGGCCGCAACGGGCAGATGCCGGCGCAGGAACCGATCCTGGGCCCGGATCGGGCGCGGCTCGCCGCGGCCTGGGTGTACTCGCTGCGCGACGCGGGCCAGGCGCCGGCCGGAGCCGGCGGCCGCTAGGCCGCTTCGGCCGCGGATCCCATGGCGCAGGCTCATAGCAGCGGCGAACCGCCGGACGACGCCGCGCCACCGGTACAGCGCTGGGGCGCGGTGCTGTGGCCCTCGTTCTTCGCCGCCGGCGTGGCGACGATGGTGTTCTTCGCCATCGTCGACCCGCAGGACCTGCGCAGCATCACCTGGGCCGACCTCGAGCTGTCGCGCGAGGCCGGCTATACCATCGGCTTCTTCATGTTCTGGGCCTGCACCCTGGCGTCGAGCCTGTTCACCTCGATCCTGCTGCGCCCGCCGCGGCGCGGCCGGCCCGCGGCGCCGCCCGGCGGCTGAGCAGCGCCGCGTCGCGCCGATGGCCAAACCGCTGCCCGTGAACGTGGTGCCGGACGAGGCGATGTACGCCTCGGCGGGCAAGATCTATCCGCGCGAGATCGACGGCCGCTTCCAGCGCCTGCGCTGGATCGCGGTGGCGTGGCTGCTGGGCATGTACTACGCGTTCCCCTGGCTGCGCTGGAACGGCCGCCAGGCGGTGCTGTTCGACCTGCCGGCGCGCAAGTTCTACATCTTCGGCCTGGAGTTCTGGCCGCAGGACTTCATCTTCCTCGCCCTGCTGCTGATCATCGCCGGCATCACCCTGTTCTTCTTCACCGCGCTGGCCGGGCGCCTGTGGTGCGGCTACGCCTGCCCGCAGACGGTGTGGACCGAGGTGTTCCTGTGGATGGAACGCATCACCGAGGGCCGGCGCAACCAGCGCATCAAGCTCGACGAAGGCCCGTGGACGCGGCAGAAGCTGCTGCGCAAGGGCGCCAAGCAGTTCCTGTGGATCACGTTCGCGCTGTGGACCGGCTTCACCTTCGTCGGCTTCTTCACCCCGATCCACGAGCTCTGGCAGCGGCTGGGCACGGCGTCGCTGGGTCCGTGGGAGACGTTCTGGATCCTGTTCTACGGCCTCGCCACCTATGGCAATGCCGGCTACCTGCGCGAGCAGGTGTGCAAGTACATGTGCCC
>CAZTNB010000323.1:0-2363 GCA_964614825.1 uncultured Gammaproteobacteria bacterium | reverse complement strand
CGCCGGTCGGCGCCGGCCAGTGCAGCCACGGCACGATCCAGTCCGCATTCAATGCCGCGGAGAGCAGCGCCGGCGCCGATACCGTGCGCCTGACGCGATCGCTGACCTACGAGCCCGAGGCGAACAGCATCAACACCAGCCAGGACCTCACCGTCGAGGGCGGCTACGCCACCTGCACGCAGGCCAGCGGCGACGGGACGAGGACGGTGGTCAGCGGCGCCGGTGGCGCGACCGAGCCGGTGTTCCGCATCACCGTCAACACGGGCGGCATCGTGCGCCTGCGCCTGCTCACGATCAGTGGCGGCGACGAGGACGGCGCGGGCCGCGGCGGCGGCATCTACTTCCGCGGCAACGGCGTGCTCGAGGTCCGCGACAGCCTCATCACCAACAACCTCGCCGGCAACGGCGGCGGCATCTATGCCGAAGGCACCGGTTCCGACGCGGAGCTGGTGATCGGCGCCAACGTGGGCATCTCCAGCAATACGGCGCGCTTCAGCGGCGGCGGCATCGTCGCGGACCAGGTGGAGATGTCGATGCTCGAACCGGGCAGCATCCTCTCGTTCAACGACGCGCTCGGCGTGGGCGGCTCGGGCGGCTACGGCGGCGGCCTGCACATCGTCGCCAGGGACCGCTCCAGTTTCGCCTATGTGGGCAGCGGCACGGCATTCGGCGCGGTGTACGGCAACAGTGCCCTCTACGGCGGCGGCGTCGCTCTCGGTGGCGCGAGCAGCAACGACTCCACCGCCGAGTTCGCCGAGCTGCAGCTGTTCACGACCGATGCCGGGCAGCCCGCGCAGATCCTCGGCAATACCGCCACGGTTGCCGGCGGCGGCATCCATCTCATGGCCTTCACCGGCACCTTCGACGGGCGTGTCATCCCGCTTGCGAACCTGTGGAACGCCTCGATCAACACCAACAACGCGCCCGAGGGTGCGGCCGTGTTCGCGCAGGGCGACCCGGGCGCCTTCCTGTCGACGGACGCCTACGCCGCCGTCGGACTGAACGTCGGTCCCGCGCCCGCGGCGGCAGTAGCCTGCGCACAGAACACCGAGTGCGGCGGAATCCGCGGCAACCTCGCCGTGGATGCGAACAATCAGCCGACCTCGGGCGCGGTGATTCGGCTCACCGACGGCGGTGAGATCTTCACGCGCCGCGATCTGGCGAGCGATCCCTTGCCCCGGGGCGGGCTGCGGTTCAGCGGCAATCGTGGCGGATACCTGATCCGCGCCGACGGTTCCCGGTTCAGCCGCATCCGGCTAGAGAACGCGCTGATCACGGGCAACCAGGCCAGCCAGACCCTGGTGCGTGCCGAGGGCGACGGCGAGTTGAAACTGGTTGATGCCACCATCGCCGACAACACCATCCTGGCCAGTCCCCTGCTCTCGAGCTCCGGCATCGATGTGACGGTGGCGCGTTCCATCCTGTGGCAGCCCGGAGCGACGATGCTCGGCCGCAGCGGCGGCTCGCTGAGCGTGGCCGACGTGATCGCCAGCGAGAACGCCAGTCTCGGCGGCAGCCCCGGTGCCATCCAGGCCCCGCCCCGGTTCATCGATCCCGCGAACTCGGACTACCGGCTGCGCGCGGCGTCGGCTGCGGTGGACTACGCCCCACCGATCGTTGGCGACGATCGCGACGTGTTCGGCCTGCCGCGCGACCAGGATCTGCCGGTCAAGGTCAACTTGTTCGGCGTGCGCGACATCGGCGCCTTCGAACGCCAGGCCTTGCTGCCGCTGGTGCTCAACGCCGACTTCGATTTCTCCGACCTGCGCTTGTGGACCCGCTTCACGGGCGCGTGGGACGGCAACCAGAACGTGGCCGGCGGCGCCGGTTCGGGTTCATGGTCGTACAGCGGAACCGGCCTCAACGTGCCCCGGGTCGACCTCGGCCGGCAGTGCATCCACTTGCCGGGTCCCGCCACCTACCGCCTCAACGGCCGCGGTAAGGGCGGCGGCAGCACCATCGCCACGCGCGACTTCGCGGTGCTGGCGTGGGAGTACCGCCGGACCGGCTTTGAGGCATGCAACGCAGGCACGCCGGATGCCAGCGGCGAACTCACGGTCGGCGCCGGCACCAACTGGGGAACCGCGGGGACGCCCACCCTGATCGACGTCCCGGCCGCGGACTGGACCAGCACCAGTTCGATCACCATCACGCTGGTTGCGGTGGACGGCGGCGTGACCTCGCCGCGCTCGATCAGCGCGTTCTTCGACGGCATCGTGCTCGATATCGCGGGCGCCGACGCGCTGTTCGGCGACGGATTCGAGTGCCCGCCGGCCGGTCCCGGCATTCGGGATTCGGGCACCCATGATGCGCAGGAGGGCACCGGGATTGGGCACCAGCGGCCGCTCGGGGAGAATTGCTGA
>CAZTNB010000322.1:0-2367 GCA_964614825.1 uncultured Gammaproteobacteria bacterium | reverse complement strand
GCATCGCCTGGGCCTGGATGGCGCTGGCCCTCGTGACCTGCGTCGTGCTGTTCCGCGTCCCCCCGCCCTTCGGCCGCCACGCCTCCGAGCGCTGGGGCCCGATGCTCGGCACGCGCCTGGGCTGGGTGCTGATGGAACTGCCCTCGTTGCTGGTCATGGGCGTGTTCCTCGTCCGCGGCCTGCCGTGGGAGGGCTCCTACGCGTGGCTGCTGTTCGCGTTGTGGATCGCGCACTACGTCCACCGCACGCTGGTCTATCCGCTGCGCATCCGGCCGGCGGCGACGCGGATGCCGCTGCTGATCGTGGCTTGCGCGATCGGCTTCAACGTGGTCAACGCGGGGCTCAACGGCGCCACGCTGACCGCGCTCGCCGCCGACTACGACCGCGCCTGGCTGACGTCGCCGCACTGCCTCGCCGGCGGCGCGCTGTTCGTGCTGGGCATGGCCATCAACCTCAAGGCCGACACGATGCTGATCCGCCTGCGCGCGAACGGCGACGGCGGCTACCGCATCCCGCGCGGCTTCCTGTTCGAGCGCGTGTCCTCGCCGAACCTGTTCGGCGAGATGCTCGAGTGGGCGGGCTTCGCGCTGATGGCCTGGAACCCCGCGGCGCTGAGCTTCGCCGTCTGGACGGTCGCCAACCTGCTGCCGCGCGCGAAGCATCACCACGACTGGTACCACGCGCGGTTCCCGGACTATCCGGCCGGGCGCAAGGTCGTGTTCCCGTACGTCTACTAGCGCGCCGCCGGGCGGGCGCCCCGACTTCCGGGGGATGCGGCGCGATCCGGTGCGCGTCTACGCTCGCGGCTCCCTGCCAGGACTCGAACATGCGCCAGTCGGCCCGCGTCGCCATGCCCCTCGCACTCCTGTCCAGCCTCGCCCTGGTGGCGGCCGCGCCCTGCGCGGCGCAGGAGCGCGGCACGCCCCTCACCCTGCCGGCCCGCTTCGACGAGCACCGGATCTACGTCGAGCCGGTCACCGAGTCCGGGCAGAAGCTCGAGTTCTACACCGATACGGGTGGCGGCTTGTTCGTGACCCGGGCCACCGCCGAACGCCTCGGCCTGGCCACCGAGAACCTCGGTGGCGAAGGCGCGGAGGCCTTCCACGTTGCCAGCCTGCCGCCGTTCCGCGCCGACGCGGCGATCCCGCTGCCGTCCTCGCGCGCGGGCCGCATCCCGGTCTACGCGCCCTCGCCGAAGGAGACTGCCTCGTCGCTGATGCGTTTCGACGGCATGCTCGGCCAGGAGTGGTTCGCCGGCCGCGTGTGGACCTTCGACTACCCGCGGCAGCGCCTGCTGCTGCGCGCCGCCGGCGACGTGCCGGACGTGGAGGCCGCGCACCGGCTGCCGCTGGGCTTCAAGGCCGACGAGGCCGGCAAGCGCGCGCTGGACTTTCCGCGCGTGCAGGTGCGCGTCGACGGCGCGACGATCGACCTGCTGTTCGACACCGGCGCGATGACCGAACTGACGCCGGGCGCGCTCGCCGCCGTCGGCGACGGCGGCAAGGCCGCGCGCGCCACCAGCTTCATCACCACCACGCAGTTCGAGGCCTGGCGCAAGGCGCATCCGCAGTGGCGCGTGATCGAGGACGCCGAGGCCGGCAGCGGGCAGGCCATGATCGAGGTGCCGGCGCTGGAGTTCGGCGGATACACCATCGGGCCGGTGTGGTTCACCCGCCGCGCCGACGGGAATTTCCACGAGTTCATGTCGCAGTTCATGGATCGGCGCGTGGAGGGCGCGCTCGGCGGCAACGCGCTGCGCCACTTCCGCATCACCGTGGACTATCCCGCCGCCACGGCCTACGTCGAGCGCTGAGCCCGGCCGCGAGCGCCCCGCGTCAGCCCAGGCGCCACAGGGCGACGACGGTCGCGACGGTGCCGGCCATGGCGCCGCCGTAGCAGAGCAGCTTGGCACCCGTGCCGGCATGGACGCCGAGGTCGTGCAGGCTGTGGTAGATGCGGTGCGCGCCGTGCCACAGGAACAGCGCGATCACGCCGAACAGCGACAACTGGCCCAGCGGGTGCCGGGCGAAGGCGAGCACCTGCACGTAGTCCAGGGTCGTGGCCGGCAATCCGATGCCCATCGGACCCGCGATGCCGGTGATGGTCACCAGCATCGCGCCGACCAGCGCGGCGAGCATGCCGCCGGCGCCGAACAGGGTCCAGAAGATCGGGGCGTTCGAGCGCTTCATGCCGCGAGCCTCGCGACCAGCACGTACACCAGCGCGCTGGCGATGAGCGCCGCGGCCAGCCCGATGCGGGTGATGGTGGCCGCCGCAACGCGCGCGCCGCGGAAGCGGATCGGCGGCAGCGTGCGCGGCATGATCCGGAACCAGGTCCAGGCGTGGTACGCGAAGGCCAGCAGCAGCA
>CAZTNB010000321.1:0-2376 GCA_964614825.1 uncultured Gammaproteobacteria bacterium | reverse complement strand
ACCACGGCGGGCAGATCGCCGGGCAGGCCCAGCGACAGCCAGCGCCCGGCGTCGTGATTGAGCGTGATGGTGCGCGCGCGCACGCGGCCGGGGTCGATGCCGGCCTGGGTCGCCCACTGGCGGATGCGGGCGTCGTCCTGGCGGCTACCGACCATGTAGAGATCGAAGGCGGTGCCGGCCGCCTGCAACTGGCGCGCGCGCTGCTCGCACGGCGGACACTCGGCCTTCACGAAAACCGCCAGCCGGCCCGAACCCCGGTTGCCGGCGCCCGGCGCCTTCGCACCCGGCATGTCCACGCGCTGCTGGCCCGGATAGAGCCGCTTCCAGGCGGCGTCGTAGGCCCGCTGGTAGGCCAGCGTCTTGCCCACGCGCTTCGATTCCGCCTGCACCTGCAGCTCCGCATAGCGGTTGCGTTCGTCGTCGCTGCGCGCCTCGATGCCCAGGGCTGTGAGTGGATCGAGGTTCGGGGAATAGACGCCAAGCGGTCCCTGCATCAGTTGCCGGTAGCGCGCCCATTCCTCCGGCCGCAGGCCCCAATCGCGCGCCAGGCGCTCGTCCAGCGCGGCGTCGGCGCTGTTCTGAACCTGGGCGGGAACCGTGCGCGAGGACGCAATCGGCGCCGACTGCGCCGAGGCAGCACCCGCGACGACGGCGAGGATGGCGGCAAGACCGATCGCGGCTGGTTTCATGGCCGGCTCCTACGGCAGCGCGATGCGCTGCGTCTGGCCGTCCACGCGGAACACGGCGGCGTGCGCCTCGATGACCTGTAATTGCCAGGCGCCGATGGCATCGCCTTCGCGCAGCAGTCGCAGTTCGCGCACGGCGGCCACACCCGGCGCCGCGATCGACAGGAAACGCTCGCCGCCGCGCAGTTCCAGGCCTGCCACGCTGAACGGCGGCTCCGGCGCCTTGGGCTTGACCGCCTCGGCGGTGCGCCGGGGCGCCGCGGCAGGTGTAGCGGCTTTCTTCAGGCGCGCCTCGATGTCGCCCATGCGGGCCTGCAGCGCCTGCAGGTCGCCGGCACGGTTGTCCGCGGTTTGGGCCTGCTCCACTTGCGACAGCCGTTCGTCAAGCGCCTTGCGGGCGGCCTCGAAGTCCGGTTGGGCGACGGGCTTGGGCTGGTTCTTCGAGGCTGCGGACTGCTGTTCGAGTTCAGCGACGCGCGTGTTGAGCGCCTGCACGTGGGCATCCTGGGCACTGGCCTGGCTTTGCTCGGCCAGGCGCGACAGGCCCACGCTGTTGACCACGGCCAGCACGCTCACGAGCAGCAGCCAGGCGGCCGCTGCGATCTTCAGCCAGCGCGCGCGGTCGGCGCCATCGGCGGGAAGTTGCGGGATGTTCATGGCTGGGCCTCCTGGGGCTGCGCGGGTTCGGCTTCCGTCGTGCCGGGTGCGGGGACGGCGGCGACGCGGCCAGCGGAGTGCGCTGCCGTCACGCGCGTGAAGCACACCGCGCGCGAAGCGTCATCGACGGACAGTTCCCAGGCCGGGCCGGCGAGTGCCAGCAAGGCATCGCGCAGCGACAGCGGCCCGAGCCGCAGATGCGCCGCCGGCAGCGGCAGCGCGTACAGCGCCGCGGCCTCAGTCGTGTCGCAGAGCCGGTAGCCGGTGCGCAGCAGCACGTGCCGCAGGGCATCGCCGACGTTCGCATCGAAGGTCGGCGGAATCGAAACCTCGATCACCTGTTGCGTCAGGTCGCGCTGCGCCGGTTCCGGCACCAGCTCGACCAGCGTGTAGCGCCCGTAGCGGGCGACCGGGATCAGGGTCGGCTCGGGTTCCGGGTAGATGATCCTGGCCGACAAGACCGGCTCGGGCGGCACGGCAGTGGCCGTCGGGGCATTCGCCGCGCCGGTGGCGGCGCAGCCGGTGATGAGCACGCAGCCGACGAGCAAGGCGGGCACAACCAGGCGATGGGCGACGCAGGTGAGTGATTGCATGGTGCAGTTCCCTGGAACACGGAGCCCTCACCATCGCCGCCACAGAGCGTTCGGGCAGCAAACAAAGGGAACTGGCATGCGCCCGATTCATGGCGCGGCAAAAAAAGAAGCCGGCGCCCCGAAGGGCCGCCGGCATGGATGGGTGGATCAGGCCGCGACGAGTTGCCGGGCCAGTGCCACCTCGACGGAATCACCGTCCTGGTTCAGCACATCCAGTCCCGATTCGGGCACGTCTCCCGACGTGCTCTGCGAGACCATGATCTTCCGTGCCATCAGCCCCAGGCAGGTCATCTGCGAGGAAGCCGCGTAGCCGAGGTAGATCACGCGAACCGGCTGCTTCTGGCCGATGCGCCACGAGCGCCGGGCCGCCTGCTGCAACGAATACACGTTGTAGCCCGACTGCATGAACACGATCGTCGGAAACTCCAACAGGTCCAACC
>CAZTNB010000320.1:0-2433 GCA_964614825.1 uncultured Gammaproteobacteria bacterium | reverse complement strand
ACGCCAACGCGAATCTGCGAGGTACGAAGCGTATCTGCAAGCCTCGCGTTGTAGCCGAAACTCAGCATCAATGCGCCGGCGAAAGGCCGGTCATCAGCCATCAGATCACTGCGCGTCTTGTCGGTCGGGGTGTACATCATCTGCCCGAGTCCGATCGTCATGTTCTGCTCGTCGAAACCCTCGGGCTGCAGAACTGCGAGAAAGCGATTCAGTCCACGGACAAGTCGCGGAAGGCATGGGTCATCGATATAGTCGATCAGGTTTGGAGAGACCCAACTGACGAGAAACCCATTGGAGTACCCCCGGTCCTGACCGACGCCTCCGAACATGTCATTGTCGATCCGCAGATTGAGGGTTCCAGTCGAGCGCAGCGGGTTGTCGCGCGGGCAAGACTGCTCCTGCCCAAAGGCATTCTCGGACGCGATGCTCAGCGACAGCAGCAGTACGGCTGCGGCGCCAAGCCTCTGAACAAAGTTGGCGGGTTGGACTGCCGTCACGCAGCAGTGCCCCCCCACCCCGGCGGTTGGCTGGTCGTAGCGGCTGATGGGGGCTGGCGCACCAGCATGACCGGAACCGGCGCAATGCGGGCGACCTGCTCGGCGTCGCTGCCCAATAGAAGCCGGTCCACGCCGCGGCGGCCATGCGTGCCCAACACCACCAGGTCGCAGCGCGCGGACAAGGCCTGCTGGGCGACCAGCGCCGACACGCGCTCGCCCTTGCTCTCGATTAGCAGGGTTTCCACCGTCAGGCCCTGGCCGCGCAGGCGCGCGGCAGCGGCGTCGAGCAAGGCCTGGCCGGCAGCCAGGAAGCCGGGACGGACCTGTTCGACATAGACCTGCGGCCGCTCGAAGCCATTGCAGTGCTTCATCTCCTCGATCACGTGCAGCAGCACTAAGGTCGCGCCACTCAGGCGTGCCAGCGCGGCTGCATGGTGCAAGGCGAGTTCGGCAGTGGCGCTGCCGTCGAGCGGCACTAGAAGTCTGGAATACATGGAGTTCTCTCTGGAATTAGGAAGGGTCAATGGCCGCGGTACCGAGCAGGCGCTGCGCATAGCGGGCCGCGATCCACTCCTCGTTCGTCGGCTCCACGGCCACGCGTACGCGACTGGTGGCGGTGGAGATCAGGGGGGCATCGGTCGCGTTGGCCAGCGCGTCGATGTCCACGCCCAGCCAGCCCAGCTCGGAGCAGATGCGTTGGCGCAGCGCCACGCTGTGCTCGCCGATGCCGGCCGTGAACACCAGCATGTCCAGCCCGCCGAGCACGGAGGTGAGCGCACCGATCTCGCGCACGATGCGGCGTACATACAGCTGCAGCGCCAGTGCGGCGCGTGGCTCGGTGGCTTCCCGGGCCAGCAATTCGCGCGGGTCGGACGAGATGCCCGACACGCCCAGCAGGCCGCTCTCGTGGTACAGGATGTGGCCGACCTGTTCCAGCGTCAGCTTCTCGACTTCCATCAGGTAAAGCACGGCCCCAGGGTCCAGCGCGCCGGTGCGCGTGCCCATCATCAGGCCGTCTAGGGCCGAGAAGCCCATGGTCGTGGCCTGGCTTTGGAGCCCGTGCATCGCGCACAGGCTGGCGCCCGAGCCCAGGTGGGCGACCAGGGTGCGGCCGCACGCGGCCTCGCCATGGCGCTCGGCCAGTACGACGGCCATGTATTCGTACGACAGGCCGTGGAAGCCGTAGCGGCGCAGCCCGCGCTCGGCCAACGCATGTGGCAGTGGAAGCAACTGCTCGACCGGCGGCAGCGTGTGGTGGAAGGCAGTGTCGAAGCAGGCGAACTGCGGTAGATCGGACCGCTCGCGCAGCAGTATTTCTATGGCCTCCAGCGCGAAGGGCTGGTGCAGCGGCGCGAGCGGGATCAAGGTCTTCAACTCGGCCAGAACCTGCTCATCGACGCGTGTAGGGGCGAAGTACTTGGCGCCGCCATGCACTACGCGGTGGGCGATGGCCGCGATGGACCGGCCGTTCAGCCAGCACAAGATCTCGTCGCGGATGATCTGCAGCGCTGCGGCATAGGGGTGCGCGCGGCCCAGGTCCACCGAGCGCACCGGCACAGTGCGCGCGCCGAAATCGGGGTGCGGACCGCCGATGCCCTGGACCTTGCCGTTCCAAGCCGGCTGGCGAGCGCTGCCGCTGGCCTCGAACACGCCGAACTTGATGCTCGACGAGCCGCAGTTCAGCACCACGATGTAGGAAGGAACGCTCATGCTCATGGCGGGTTGCCCTGGAAGTGATGGGCCAGCAGCACCGCGACCGCGCAGGAGGCGATGCGCGTCTCGCGGCTGTCAGCGCGGCTGGTCAGCACGATGGGCAGCCTGGCGCCCAGCACGATGCCGGCGGTAGCGGCGTCGCCCATGTATTCAAGCTGCTTGGCCAGCATGTTGCCGCTTTCCAGGTCGGGCACGATCAGCACGTCGGCCTGGCCGGCGACCG
>CAZTNB010000319.1:0-2438 GCA_964614825.1 uncultured Gammaproteobacteria bacterium | reverse complement strand
AACGTGCCGGTCGAGGGCGACGATGCCGGTTCGCTGAGCGCCGACCTGATGACCATGCGCAAGGTCGGCCTGATGCAGCGCTTCGACGGCGCCGGCTCGCGCGACGCCGCGCAGGCGGCGGCGGACGCGGCCGTGGCGCTGCGCGAGGCCTCGACCGCCGTGCAGCGCGCGGCGGTGGCGCGGGCGGCGGCCCAGGCATGGTTCGAGTGGGCGCTGGAATCAGCGCGCCTCGAGCTCCTGCAGGCGCAGCGGCACCGCTACGAGCTCCACGTGGCGGCGGCCGATGCCCGCGTCGCCGCGGGCGGCGGCACGCTGGAGGCGCTGGCCGCGCGACGCGAGCTGGCCGAGTTCGAGGCCCGCCTCGACGGTGCGCGCGGCCGCCACGCGGGCGCGGCGGCGATGCTGGCGCGCTGGGTCGGCGGCGGGATCGAGGGCGGGCCCGCCGCGCTGCCCGCGATCGACGCCTTGCCGCCGGGACTGGAACAGGCCGGCACCGACGCCCTGCCCGACGTCATCGAGGGCCAGCGGCGCCTCGAGCAGGCCGGGGCGCTGGCCGAGCGCGCGCGCCTCGAGCGCCGCCCCGGCTGGACGCTGGAGGCGAGCTACGCCGACCGCGGCCCGGCCTACGACGACATGGTCAGCGTCGGCGTGCGCATCGACCTGCCCTGGCGCGCGTCGCAGCGCCAGGATCGCGAGTACGCGGCGCGCCTGGCCGAGCGCGACGCGGCGCAGGCGCAGCTGGAGCTGCGGCGCCGGCAACGGGTGGCCGAGATCGCGGCGCTGCGCGCGCAGTGGCAGGCCGCGGGCACCCGCGTGGAGCGCTATCGCGGCAGCATCGAGCCGCTGGCGCGCGACGCGGCCGACGCCGCCCTCGCCGCCTATCGCGGCGGCACCTCGAGCCTCGGCGAGGCACTGGCGGCGACGCATGCCGCCGAACGCGCCGGCCTCGAAACCCTCGACGCGCTGGCCGAACAGGCCAGCGCGTGGGCGGCCCTGCGTTACCTGTTGCCGGAGTCCTGAGCCATGCGAACGCGCAACATCGCCCTGCTGTGCCTCCTCGTCGCGGTCGTGGCCGGCGCCGGCGGCGCATGGTTCGGCGGCCGCCGGCACGACGCGGTCCCGGCCGCGCCGGCGGCCGCCGCGCCGGCCGCGCGCGAGGTCCTGTACTGGTACGACCCGATGGTGCCGAAGCAGCGCTTCGACAAGCCGGGCAAGTCGCCGTTCATGGACATGATGCTGGTGCCGCGCTACGCCGACGAGGTGGCCGGAGCCGGCGCCTTGCGCGTCGACCCCGGCCTGGTACAGGCGCTGGGCGTGCGCACGGCGCCGGCGCGCAGCGGCGTGCTGGCGCCCAGGCTGCGCGTCGCCGGCGTGGTCGCCTTCGACGAGCGCGAGGTGGCGCTGGTGCAGGCGCGCACCGAGGGCATCGTCGAGCGCCTGCACGTGCGCGCGCCGTGGGCCGCGGTGCGCCGCGGCGAGCCCCTGCTGACCCTGCTCGCGCCGGCGTGGACCGCGGCGCAGGAGGAATACCTGGCCTTGCGCGGCGCCAGGCACGCCGACATCGAGCCGCTGCGCGCGGCCGCGCGCCAGCGCCTGCTGCTGCTGGGCATGGACGAGGCCGCGATCCGCGCGCTCGAGCGCAGCGGCCGCGCGCAGGCGCGCATCGCGGTGGGCGCGCCGCGCGACGGCGTGCTCGCCGAACTGCTGGTGCGCGAGGGCGCCAGCGTCGCGGCCGGCGCCGCCCTGGCCCGCATCAACGGCCTCGACAGCGTGTGGATCGAGGCGGCGATCCCCGAGCGCGACGCGGCCCGCGTCGCCGCCGGCACGCCGGCCACCGCCACGCTGGCGGCACTGCCCGGGAGGCGCTTCGAGGGCCGGGTCGAGGCCCTGCTGCCGGACGTGGATCCGGCGACGCGCACGCTCACCGCGCGCATCGTGCTCGCCAACCCCGCGCATGCGCTGCTGCCGGGCATGTTTCCCGACGTGGAGCTGGCGCCGGACACCGACGCGGCCGAGCGCGTGCTGGTGCCCAGCGAGGCGGTGATCGACACCGGCACGCGCCAGGTCGTGATCGTGAGCGAAGGCAAGGGCCGCTTCCGCGCGCAGCAGGTCCGCATCGGCCGCGAGGCGGACGGCCAGGCCGAGATCCTCGAGGGTGTCGCCGAGGGCGAGCCGGTGGTGCTCTCGGGCCAGTTCCTCATCGACTCGGAGGCCAGCCTGGTCGGCGCGCTGGCGCGGCTGGGCGCAGCGCCCGGCGACGGCGACGGCGACGGCGACGGCGACGGCGACGGCGACGCGCCATGATCGCGCGCCTGATCCTGTGGTCGATCGGCAACCGCTTCCTGGTCCTGCTGGCGAGCGCCGCGCTGGCCGTGCTCGGCCTGGTGTCGCTGCGGGCGACGCCGGTGGATGCACTGCCCGACCTGTCCGACGTGCAG
>CAZTNB010000318.1:0-2464 GCA_964614825.1 uncultured Gammaproteobacteria bacterium | reverse complement strand
CCGCACCGGCACGCGCACATGTAGCAGGTCGTCGGCTCGACGCGGTCGCCGACGGCTTGGTTGAGGTCCAGCTGCGGTTCGGTCATCGGGGCATACGCTCGGCCGCTATTGTGCCTGCCGGCCGGCCCGCGTGCCCGCAATTCGCCATGCCGATGCCCGCCTGGCGGCCCGCCGATCGGGCATGGTGCACGGCACGCGACCCGAGACGGAAACGATCCATGCGCCTGCGCTTCCTGTGGCTGCTGTTGATACCGGTCGGCTTCGCGATCGCCGCGGCCGCCCAGCGCCGGATCGAGGACGTGGCCGCGGCCGAACTCGGGCCCGGCACCACGGTCGACGGGCTGCCCGGTTGCGAGCAGGCCTTCGCCGACGCGGCCCTGGCCGGCACCTTCGTCCTCTACGAGCCTGACGCCAAGCGCCTGCGCGGCTGCAACCTCGGGCGCGCCATGGACGGCTACCTGCCGGCGTCCACCTTCAAGATCCCCAACGCGCTGGTCGGCCTGGAGACCGGCGCCGTGCGCGACGAGCACGAGGTCATGGCCTGGGACGGCGTCGAGCGGCGCGTGGCCTCGTGGAACCGCGACCACGACCTCGCCAGCGCCATGCGCGACTCGGCGCTGTGGTACTACCAGGCCATGGCGCGGCGCATCGGCGAGCCGCGCATGCGCCACTGGATCGGCGAGCTCGATTACGGCAACGGCGACATCGGCGGCGGCATCGACCGCTTCTGGCTCGACGGGCGCTTGCGCATTTCGGCCGTGCAGCAGGCCGGTTTCCTGGCCCGGCTGCGCGACGGCAAATTGCCGCTGTCGGCGCGCAGCCAGGCGATCGTGCGCACGATCCTGGTGCGCGACCAGGGCGAGGGCTGGACCCTGCATGCCAAGACCGGCTGGACCGACGCGCCCGATCCCGACACCGGCTGGTTCGTGGGCTGGGTGGAGCGCGGCGGCAAGGCGTACGTGTTCGCCCTCAACGCCGACCTGGCGCGCGACAGCGACGCGCCGAAGCGCGAGCAGGTCGCGCGGCGCCTGCTCGCCGCCGAGGGACTGATCGGGGCGAAATGAGCGCGCGGGGCGGTCCTTGGGCAGAATAGGCCCATGGACCGCTACGAACGCATCCTCACCCTGCACCGCATCCTCAAGTCGTCCCGCTACCCGGTCCCCTTCGACCGGCTCAAGGACGAACTGCGCTGTTCGCGCGCCACCCTGTATCGCGACATCGCCTTCCTGCGCGATGCGCTCGGCGCGCCGATCGACACCGACAGCGACAACCACGCCTTCGGCTATGCCAAGGACGAGGGCGAGCGCTTCGAGCTGCCGGGCCTGTGGCTGTCGAGCGAGGAGCTGGCCGCGCTGCTGGCCCTGCACCAGATGCTGGCCCGCACCGGCCCCGGCGTGCTGTCCAACGCGCTGGCGCCGCTGCGCGCGCGCATCGAGCGCCTGCTGTCGAACCAGGAGAGCGGCAAGCAGTACGAGCTGGGCCGCATCCGCGTCACCGGCGCCGCGACCCGGCGGCTCGACGAGGCGGTGTTCCGCGCGGTGGCCTCCGCCGTGCTCGAGCGGCGCCAGCTTGCGTTCCGCTATCGCCCCCGCACCACCGGTGGCGAAGGCATGCGCCTGGTGTCGCCGCAGCGCCTGACCCACTACCGCGAGAACTGGTACCTCGACGCCTGGGACCACGACCGCAAGGCCCTGCGCAGCTTCGCCGTCGACCGCATCGGCGAGCCCAAGGCGCAGGACGGCGCGGCGCTGGACGTGCCGGAGGGCGAGCTCGACTCGCACCTGGCCGGCAGCTACGGCATCTTCTCCGGCGCGCCCAAGGCCTGGGCGACCATCGTGTTCAACGCCCGCGCCGCGCGCTGGGTGGCCGACGAGCACTGGCATTCGAAGCAGGAAGGCAAGCTCCTGGCCGACGGCCGCTACGAGCTGCGCGTGCCGTATTCGAACGCCAAGGAACTGCTGATGGACGTGATGCGCTACGGCCCCGACGCCGAGATCGTGGCGCCGCCTTCGCTGCGCGAGGAGGCCAAGATCCTGCTGCGCCTGGCCCTGTCCGGCTACGAGGCGCAGGCGTGAACGCGGCGCCGGCCGCCCCGCGGGCCGGCCGCCGCGTGTCGCTGGTGCTGGGCGCGGGCGGGGCGCGCGGGCTCGCGCACGTGGGCGTGATCGAGGTGCTGGTCGAGCGCGGCTACGACATCGCCGTGATCGCGGGCTCGTCGATGGGCGCGCTGGTCGGCGGCATCCACGCCGCCGGCAAGCTCGCCGTCTACCGCGACTGGGCGCTGTCGCTGCAGCGCCTGGACGTGCTCAAGCTGGTGGACTGGACGCTCACCGGCGGCGGCTTCATCAAGGGCGAGCGGGTGATCGCAGCCCTGCGCGAACTGGTCGGCAACGCCGGCATCCGCGCCTTCGACCGCTTCGAGCACAAGGCGCAGCGCGACGGCGAGCACGCCACGGTCAGCAAC
>CAZTNB010000317.1:0-2469 GCA_964614825.1 uncultured Gammaproteobacteria bacterium | reverse complement strand
CGCCGCCGGCTGCGCAGCCACTCGTCCAGGGCCGCCAACCGCTGCGGCGTGCCGACGTCGGTCCACTCGCCGCGGTGTTGCATGCCGCCGACGGCCCCGGCGCGCATCGCCGCGCGCAGGTGCGGCACGATGGAGAACCGGCCGGGTGCCGCCTCCCGCAGCAACTGCGGGCGGTACACGCCGATGCCGGCGAAGGTCAGGCGCGGCGCGGCCTCGTCATGCACGCGGCCGTCGCGCAGCACGAAGTCGCCGTCCGGGTGCTGCGGCGGGTTGTCGACCAGCACCAGGTGGGCGATGCCCTCGGGTTCGGCGGGCAGCGCGGCGAAGTCGAAATCGGTCCAGATGTCGCCGTTGACGGCGATGAACGGGGCCGTGCCCAGCAGCGGCAGCGCGCGCAGCATGCCGCCGCCGGTCTCCAGCGGCTCGGGGCCTTCCTCGCTGTAGCGGATGCGCAGGTTCCAGCGCGAGCCGTCGCCCAGCGCCTGCGGGAACTGCGCGGCATGGTGCGAGAGGTTGATGACCACGTCGCGGATGCCGGCGCGCGCCAGCGCCTCCAGGTGCCACTCGACCAGGCGCTTGCCGCCGGCCTCGAGCAGGGGCTTGGGCGTATGTTCGGACAGCGGGCGCATGCGCTCGCCACGGCCGGCGGCGAAGATCAACGCACTGTGCACCGCGCCGTTCACTTCCCCTCCCCCTCGAGGGGGGAGCGGCAGGGGAGAGGGTGGCCGCCTTGCGATGCGGCTTCGCCGCTTGCAATGCCGGTCGCGGCCGAAGCCGCTCCTGCAGGAGGTGCCGCCGGATCGGGCGCCACGACGGCTGGTCGGCGGACGTCGCGATCGCCGACCTTGCTGCGCAGCCAGTCCGCGAATGGCGCCAGTTCCTTGTAGCGCCCCGCGACGTCGAGCGTGTACTTCAGCACCAGCGGCAGGTCGTCGAGATAGCCGCGCTTGCCGTCGCGATACCAGAGCCGGCAGAAGATGCCGAGCACCTTGAGGTGGCGCTGCAGGCCCATCCAGTCGAACCAGCGCTTCCAGCGCAATTCGCCGTAATTCAGCACCCCGGCGTCGACCAGGCGGTCGCGATGGCGGTTCGACCACGCCTGCACGCGTTCCGCCGGCCACGCGATGTAGCAGTCGCGCAGCAGCGAGACCAGGTCGTAGGTGACCGGTCCCAGCACCGCGTCCTGGAAATCGATGATGCCGGGATTGCGGCCCTCGACGATCATCAGGTTCCGCGAATGGTAGTCGCGGTGCACGAAGCGGCGCGGCTGCTCCAGCGCCGAGTTGATCAGTGCCCGGAACGCGCCTTCGACGACGTCCCATTCCTCGCAGTCGGGCACCACACCCAGATGGCGCTTGAGGAACCACTCGGGGAAGAGCTCCAATTCGGCCATCAGGCGCGGCTCGTCGTATCCGGGCAGGCCGGTCGCGTCGACCCGCGTCTGCATGGCCAGCAGGGCGTCGAAGGCGTCGCCGTAGAGCTTGTCGACGCTGGCCTCGGCCAGTTCCGGCAGGTAGGTGCGGGTGCCGAGGTCGGACATCAGCACGAAGCCCTGCGTGGTGTCGCTGGCCAGCACCTCCGGCGCATTGAGCGACGCGGCGCGCAGGCGCCGGTCCACGTCCAGCCACGGCCCGAGGTCTTCCTTGCCCGGCGGCGCATCCATCACCACGAAGCTGCGGCCGCGGCTGGCGACGCGCCAGTAGCTGCGGAAGCTGGCGTCCGCGGAGGCGCGTTCGGGCTTGACCAGGTCGTCGGCCAGCCACTGCGCGGCGAAGCGACGCAGGTCCTCCAGGCGTTCCGGGGTCGGCGACATCGATGGGCGTGCGCTTGCGGTTCCAGCGCCGAGTGTACCCAGCGACGGCGACCGCGCGCAGGGCGAGTCCGTGGCAGCGGCGCGGGCTCGCATGCGATGCTCGGCGCATGAACCCGGCACCTGCATCCGCTGCCGCGCGGCCGCGCATTCCGGCCGCGATCTGGACCCTGGGCCTGGTCAGCCTGCTGACCGACCTGGGCTCGGAACTCGTGCACGGCCTGCTGCCGGTGTACCTCGCCGGCACGCTGGGCGTGAGCATGCTCGCGATCGGCCTGATCGAGGGCGGGGCCGAGGGGCTGGCGCTGGTGGTGAAGGTGTTCTCGGGCTGGCTCAGCGACGTGGTCCGCAGGCGCAAGCCGCTGGTCGTGATCGGCTATGGCATCGCCGCGCTGGCCAAGTTCGGCTTCCCGCTCGCCACGGGCGCGGGCGGCGTGCTCGCGGCGCGCTTGCTCGACCGCTTCGGCAAGGGCATCCGCGGCGCGCCGCGCGATGCGCTGGTGGCGGATATCGCGCCGCCGGAGATCCGTGGCGCCAGCTTCGGATTGCGCCAGTCGCTCGACACGGTCGGGGCCTTCGCCGGTCCCTTGCTGGCCATCGGCCTGATGCTGGCCTTTTCCGGCAACATCCAATGGGTCCTGTGGGTGGCTGTAGTGCCC
>CAZTNB010000316.1:0-2543 GCA_964614825.1 uncultured Gammaproteobacteria bacterium | reverse complement strand
AGGTCTTGGAGGCGACTTCCTTCACCATCTGCGCGCCCATGTTCTCGAACTTGTCGGCGAGCTCGATCTCCTTGGCGACGGACACGCCGTCCTTGGTGATCGTCGGGGCGCCGAAGCTCTTCTCCAGCACCACGTTGCGGCCCTTCGGGCCCAGCGTCGCCTTGACGGCGTTGGCCAGGACATTGACGCCGCGCAGCATGCGCGCGCGGGCGTCTTCACTGAAACGGATTTCTTTCGCAGCCATTGTCTTAAGCCTCAGTCGATTTCGTGGTTCGTGGGAGCGTGCCGGCGCGCGTTGCCCCGTCGCCGGGATTGAGCGTGATCCGCCAGCACGGGCCCCTACAGGGTTTGGTTGATCAGCCCAGCACCGCGAAGACGTCGTCCTCGCGCACCACCAGGTACTCGGTGCCGTCGAGCTTGACCTCGGTGCCGCTGTACTTGCCGAACAGCACCTTGTCGCCCACCTTGAGCTTGAGCGCGCGGACCTGGCCGTTGTCGAGCGGCTTGCCCTCGCCCACGGCGACCACCTCGCCCTTGATCGGCTTCTCGGTCGCGGTGTCGGGGATGACGATGCCGCCGGCCGACAGACGCTCTTCTTCCATGCGCTTGATGACCACGCGGTCGTGCAACGGACGAATCTTCATGACAACCTCTGCAAGTTGTTGTTTCAAAATGAGTCGTGGGCGCGACTTAGCACTCGCCCCCGAGGACTGCCAAGTTTAGCCGACAACCGGGCCCCGGCGTAACGGGAGGTTGCGGACCGCTGCGAGATGGGGCCCGGCCCGGGGCTTTCAAGGGCCGGGAGGTCCGCGGTCGACGGCTGACGCCGCGATGCCGGGCCGGCTACGCTTCGCGGCCCGCAAGGTGCCCATCGCCATGACCGTGCTACTGGTCCTTTGTACCTGCCCCGACCAGGCGACCGCCGCGGCGCTGGCGCGGGCGCTGGTCGAGGAGCGGTTGGCGGCCTGCGTGAACCAGGTGCCGGGCCTGCGTTCGACCTATCGCTGGCAGGGCCAGGTGCGCGAGGACGCCGAGGTGCTGCTGCTGGCCAAGACCACCGACGCGGGCTTCACGGCCCTGCGTGACAGGCTGGTGGCGCTGCACCCCTACGAACTTCCCGAGGTGATCGCGGTCAAGGTCGAGGCGGGGCTGGCCGGTTACCTGGCGTGGGTCGAGGAAATGACCACAGGCGCGCCAGGTGGCCGTGCAAGCCCGACCGCTCCCTGACGGTCCCCTGCCAGAGTCCCCGGCAGGCGCCCGCTGCGTGGGCGAACCTTCGCGCGCTTCGGGACGGCGCCGCGGTCGCCCACGCAGCGGGTTCCTGCGGATTCGTGCCGCGCTGCGCCGCACGCTGGCACTGGCCGTTACCGTGATTCCTTCGCAGGCTGACCATTCGATGAGCCGTTCGATGCGCCCACTTGCCGTGCTCGCGGCGCTGCTTGCCCTCACGGTCCACGCCGCCGAGCCGGACATCCTGCCGGTGGAGCAGGCCTTCGCGTTGCAGTCGAAGGTGGTGTCGCGCGAGCGGGTGGAGCTGTCGTGGCGCATCGCCGACGGCTATTACCTCTACCGCGACCGGATCAAGGCCGGCACCGACACCGCGGGCGTGGCGGTCGGCGCGCTGGAAACGCCGCCCGGCGAGCGCAAGAACGACGAGTTCCTCGGCGACGTGGAGGTCTACCACGGCCAGGCCGGCGCGATCGTGCCGCTGGCGATCGCCGATGCGGCGATCGAGCGCGTGGCGCTCGCGGTGACGATCCAGGGTTGCCACGAGCGCGAGCCCAAGATCTGCTACCCGCCGCACCGCACGATCCTCGACCTCGCGTTGCCACCGGCCGACGCGGACGCGACGGCGCCAGCCCCCGCGGCCGGCGGCTTCGGCACGCCGGCCGTGCTGCCGCTCTCCGGCGCCGCGGCGCCCGCGGCCTCGCTGGCAGCGCCGGCGACCGGCGCGGGACTCACCGAGGCCCTGCCGCTGCCGGAGGCGGAAGCGTTCCGCTTCGAGGCCATCGTCAGCGAATCCGACGGCGGCCTGCTGGCGCGCTTCACCATGCCGCCCGGCTACTACCTCTATCGCGACCGCAGCGAGTTCAGCGCCGTCGCCACCCCGGAAGCGACGCTCGCCGCGCCGCGCTGGCCCGCCGGCGTCGAGCAGCAGGACGAGCACTTCGGCCGCAGCATCGTCTACTACGACACGGTGGAGGTGCCGCTGCCGCTGGCGCGCGCCGCCGAGCCGGCGACGCCACGCCAGCTCACCCTGCGCGCCGAGTTCCAGGGCTGCCAGCTCGACGGCATCTGCTATCCGCCGATGACGCGCGAGGTGACGCTGGCCCTGCCCGCTCCCGGCGCCATGCTCGCGGCGGCCGGCGGCGACGGCGCCAGCATGTCGGCGCTGGCCGCGCCGATCTCGGAACAGGACCGCTTCGCGCGGGCGCTGCAGGGCAGCCACGCGCTGGCGGTGCTGGGGCTGTTCTTCGTCGTCGGCCTCGGGCTCGCGTTCACCCCCTGCGTGCTGCCGATGCTGCCGATCCTGTCGGGCATCC
>CAZTNB010000315.1:0-2564 GCA_964614825.1 uncultured Gammaproteobacteria bacterium | reverse complement strand
TCGGCGCGGCTGGTGAGGATGATCGGCACGCGCGCGCCGAGCACGATGCCGGCGGCATCGGCGTTGGCGAGGAAGGTCAGGCTCTTGGCCAGCATGTTGCCGGCCTCCAGGTCGGGCACGATCAGCACGTTGGCGCGGCCGGCCACGGGCGAATCCAGGTTCTTGATCCTGGCGGCTTCGGGATCGATGGCGTTGTCCAGCGCCAGCGGACCGTCGAGGATGCCGCCGGTGATCTGGCCGCGGTCGGCCATCTTGCACAATGCCGCCGCCTCGATGGTGGAGGGCACCTGCGGGTTGACGGTCTCCATCGCCGAGAGGATGGCGACGCGCGCCTCGCCGGCGCCCAGCGCGTGGGCCAGGTCGATGGCGTTCTGCGTGATGTCGACCTTGGCGGCGAGGTCCGGCGCGATGTTGACGGCGGCATCCGAGATGATGATCACGTCCTCGTGGCCGGGCACGTCCATGATGAAGCAGTGGCTGATGCGCCGCGAGGTGCGCAAGCCGCCCTCGCGGCTGACCACCGCGCCCATCAGCTCGTCGGTGTGCAGGCTGCCCTTCATCAGGCATTCCGCCTTGCCCTCGCGCACCTGGCGCACGGCCTCCTCGGCGGCGGCATGGCTGTGGATCGCGTCGACGATCTCGATCCCGTCGAGCGAAAGGCCGGCCTTGGCAGCGGCCGCGCGGATCTTCGCCAGCGGCCCGACCAGGATCGGCTTGATGAGCCCCAGGCGCGCGGCATCGAGCGCGCCTGTCAGCGAGGACTCGTCGCAGGGATGCGCGACCGCCGTGGACACCGGCGGCAGCTGCTTCGCCTGCGCCAGCAGGCGGTCGTACTTGGAATGCTCGTGGTCCATGCTGGGCTCCGGCTGGTTCATTTCGCGGCAGCGCGCCGTGCCCGCTTCCCGGGCGCCGACACGCCGAGCACGCCGCGGATACGATCGAGCATCGCCAGTTGCGCGCCGGTGGGCCTGGCGGCCTGGATGCGCTGATCGCGCAGCACCCGTTCGAGCAGGGTCAGCAGGCGCTGGCGATCGCCGCGCCCGGCCAGCAGCAGCGGCAGGGTCGACAGCGCGCGCTCGTGCGCGTAGCGCACCACGATCTCCTGCTCGCCGCGGATGCGGCGTGCCTCGTCGGGCGACACCACCGGCAGCAGCTCGCGGTACTCGCGCATGAGTTCCTGCTTGAGCTGCAACTGCGCCAGCGGCAGTGGTTCGCCCTCGCGCGCGAGCAGGCAGCCCACCCGCGCGACCGCTTCGGCATAGCCGCCCTCGTCGACCGCGGCGAGCGCGTCCTTGACGAAGGGCAGTTCGCGCGGGTCGGCGGCTGGCGCGGGCTGGCGCGGCATCGTTCCGGCATCGGCGCGCAGCGCGAAGAGGTTGCCGTAGATGAGGAAGAACGCGGCCTCGCTCGCCGCATCGCGCAGCGCGCGGTAGTAATCGAGCGAGGCGCTGATCAGCTCCGAGGCCGCGCCCTCGGCCTTGCGCATCGGGTCGTCGGGCGGCAGCGGCTTGCGGGTCGCCTGTACCACTTTCGCCGCCGGCGCCAGCCACCAGGTCCAGGGGTTGAGGTCGGAAATCGCCCAGCGCTGCATGCGCAGGGGATGCAGGGTGCGGGACGCCCTGGCGGCCGGCTCGGTCGCGGTGGCCTGCACCAGCGGGCGCGCGAACAGTTCGTAGGCGCGCTGGTTGAACTCCGACACCGCGTTGACCGCCTCGAAGGCCTTCTCGTCGGCGCGCTCGAAGCGGTTGAGACGCGCGGCGATGTCCTCGAGGCGGCGCTCGGTGAAGCTCACCGAGTACGACGGCTTGCCGTCAGCGCCCTTGCGCTCGTCGATCGTCATCGCGTAGAGGCCGGGCGGCAGCGCCTCGATCGACTCCATGACCGAGACGATCTGCGCGTGCTCCTTCTTCGCCACCCTGCCGGAGACGAAGATGCCCAGGTGGCCGACGTCCTCGTGCAACAGCCCGACGATGACCTGGCCGCGCGACTTGATCTCCTCGGTGCTGCCGTAGACGTCGGCAACCCAGTTGAAGGCCTGCTGCGGCGGGGTGATGTTGTCGCCCATCGAGGCGAACAGGATGATCGGCACCTTGATCTCGCGCAGGTCGAACACGCCGCCAGCGCCCGACTTCACCGTGCCCGACCAGAGCTTGTTGCCGACGAAGAGGTTCTGGGTGATCCACTCGATCTCTTCGCGGTTCATCAGGTAGAAGCCGCCCCACCAGCGTTCGAACTCGAGGTAGCGTGGCGGCTCGGTGTCGATGTTGGCCCACACGTGGTAGTACTTGTCCCAGAAGGTATTGGCCGGGTTGAGGTTCTCGAAGTTGGACACCAGCCAGGCCGCGTCGAACTTGCCGGCGCCGAGGTCGGAGGCCAGCGAGGAAAGCCAGGTGCCGCCGAGCAGGCCGCCGGCGTAGCGCATCGGGTTGTCGCTCGCGCCTTCGGTCCAGGCGCCGCCCCAGTAGGACATCGGCGCGCCATTGATCACGATCGGCCCGGTGTCCTCCGGATTGGACGCGGCCAGCATCATCGCCGCCCAGCCGCCCTGGCAGTTGCCCACGATG
>CAZTNB010000314.1:0-2583 GCA_964614825.1 uncultured Gammaproteobacteria bacterium | reverse complement strand
GGAAGGCCGGCCTGGGCCAGCGCCGGCGCGTACAGGGGATACGGCGGCGCCACGAAACCCAACCAGCGATCCTGCGCGGCGAGCCGCGCCAGCGCCGGCAGCAGCAGGCTCAGCTCGCCAAGGCCCGCATGTTCGCTGCAGATCTCGGTCAGCGCGCCCAGCGGCCAGCCGGCGCCCGGCAGGGCCGCATCCAGCGCGTGGTGTCCGCTGGCCACGGTCGGCGTGGTGGCCTGCGGTTCGCGCCCGCGCCAGATATCGCGGCGCGAAAGAAAAGAGGCCAGGTCCCTTTTGACCCCGGGCGAAAAGGAAACTGGCCCCATGTCTTTCCCGGGGTTCATGCCACCCCGCCCATCTGGCGCAGCACGCCGACCACCAGCCCCTCCAGCACCAGCGGCTCGCGCCGCAGGTCGACCTCGATCGGCGCGAATTCGGGGTTGGCCGGCAGCAGGCGCACGCGTTCGCCCTGGCGCTCGTAGCGCTTGACCGTGGCCTCGTCGCCCAGCCGCGCCACCACCACCTGGCCGTTGCGGGCCTCGCCGGCGCGGCGCACGGCCACCAGGTCGCCGTCGAGGATGGCGGCATCGCGCATGCTGGTGCCGCGCACGCGCAGCAGGTAATCGGGGCGCGGGCGGAACAGGCCGCCATCGAGCGCGACCTGGCGCTCGATGTGGGCCTCGGCCAGGATCGGCTGGCCCGCCGCGACCCGGCCCACCAGCGGCAGCAGGAGCCGGCCGCGCGCGGCCAGGTGCGCGCCGGCCGCATCGCCGCCGTTGAGGCGGATGCCGCGGTGGCCGGTGCCCAGCGTGATCGCGCCCTTGCGCGCCAGCGCGCGCAGGTGTTCCTGCGCCGCATTGGCCGAGGCGAAGCCCAGGGCCTGGGCGATCTCGGCCCGCGTGGGCGGCATGCCGCGGCGCGCGATCGACTCCTCGACCAGGGCCAGGATCTCCCGCTGGCGGGAGGTGAGATCGGGACTGCCCATGCTGTACATTCATACAGTAACCGGGCACCTCCCGCAATGCCCTTCCCGACCGCCGCACCACGCCACGTCCCGCTCGCTATCCTGCAGCCCATGTGCGGCCGCTACGCCCTGTTCGGACCGTTCTCCCGCCGCGATCCCGCCTGGGTCGCCGCCTGGATGGAGCAGCTCGTCGCCGCCACCCACGGCGAGTCGCGCTACAACATCGCGCCTTCGCAGGAGGTGCCGGTCTTCGTGAGCGGCGAGGACGGCGTCGCCGTGCGCCTGATGCGCTGGGGCCTGGTGCCGTCCTGGGCCCGCGACACCAAGATCGCCTACTCCACCATCAACGCCCGCGCCGAAACCCTGGCCGAGAAACCGGCCTTCCGCGGCGCCTGGCGCGCGCACCGGCGCGCACTGGTCCCGGCCAGCGGCTGGTACGAATGGAAGGCCGCGGGCACGGTGAAGCAGCCGTACTTCATCAGCGCCGGCGACGACGGCAATCCCCTGATGTTCGGCGCGCTGTGGGAACGCTGGCGCGACCCGCAGGGTGCCGACCTCCATTCCTGCACCGTCATCACGGTGCCGGCGCTGCCGGAACTCAAGGCCGTGCACGAACGCATGCCACTGGTGCTGGATCCGGCGCAGTGGCCGGCATGGATCGATCCCAGGTTGCCGCAGGTCCCGGGGCTGCTCGAGTCCGCCGCCCTGCCCTACGCCGTGACCGCGGTGGCGCGCACCGTCAACAACGTGCGCAACGAGGGCCCGGAACTGGTGCGGCCGCTGTTCGGCCTGGCCCAATAGGCCCGGCGTCACGGGTGTTTCCCCAAGTGATTGATCGAGTTTGCCTTTCGTGAAGGGCCCGGCTAGAATGCGCGGCTCTTTTACCCGTCCCGCCCTCCAACCAGGTTGCCATCATGAAGGTCCTGTCCTCCCTCAAGTCGGCGAAGTCCCGTCATCGCGACTGCAAGATCGTGCGTCGCCGCGGCAAGGTCTTCGTGATCTGCAAGTCGAATCCCCGCTTCAAGGCGCGCCAGCGCTGAGGCGACGCGTCCACCGACGCGGCTAACGAAGGCCGGCAGCGATGCCGGCCTTTTTCTTTGCCGGCCCCGCTCAGAAGCGCTGCGCATAGCGCAGGTAGCCGAAGCGGCCCGGGATGTCGTAGGCCGGGTCGAAGCTGTTGCCGAAGGTCGAGTACGAGACCGGCGGATCCTCGTCGAACAGGTTGTTGATGCCCGCCGTGATGCGGCCGTTCCAGGGCGTGTCCCAACTGGCCTGGACGTCGGTGTAGAGCCGCTCGTCGATGCGGTTCTCGGGCGCCCGCGTCGGCAGGCCATTGATCTCGACCTGGCGATCGGGGTCGGAGCACGGATTGCTCGTGGGCACGCCCGCGGCGTTGAGCCCGTCGGTGGTCGCGGTCGCGGCCGCGCAGTTCTCGTCCAGCGGCGACAGGTAACGAAAGCCGAGGCGCGCGCCCCAGTCGCCCCGCTGCCAGTCGATGTTGAAGTTGGACTTCCAGCGCCATACCGCGTCGGTGCGGCCGTAGTAGTCGCCGCTGTCGTTGGCACCGGCGGGCTGGCCGACATCGCCGTAGTACGAGACGTAGGCGTTGTCCCAGTTGAAGTTCC
>CAZTNB010000313.1:0-2595 GCA_964614825.1 uncultured Gammaproteobacteria bacterium | reverse complement strand
CGATGGCATGAACGACCGATGGCAGGAGACGCCCGCGCACGTTGCGCACCTGTGAGGTCTTGCGGTCCAATCGGGCGGGGGTACCAGCGGGAGCCGTGCCATGCGGCATTACGTGATGGTCACCGGCGCGGCCTACGGGCTGCTCACGCTTGCGCACGTCGGCCGGGTGTATGTCGAGGGCTGGCACGTGGCGCGGAGCCCCGACTTCCTCATCGCTACCCTGGTGTCGATCGCGCTGTGCGGCTGGGCCGTTTACCTGCTGCGGCAGTCGTCGCGGCGCGGCCCGTGAGCGACGCACGCATGGCGACGCGAGCCCGCAAGCCCGGCCCGGTCCCTACCGGCGTTGCGCCCGAAGGCGAGGTCGATGCGTTCCTGCGCGTGCTCGATCATCCGCACAAGGCCGCGATCGAAGCCTTGCGCCGCATCATCCTGGGCGCCGATCCGCGCATCGCCGAGGGCATCAAGTGGAAGGCGCAGAGCTTCCGTACCTCAGAGTACTTCGCCACCGTCAACCTGCGCGCGAAGGCCGGGATCGGCGTGATCCTGCACCTGGGCGCCAAGGTGCGCGAGTTGGGGCCGGGCGGGCTGCGGATCGCCGATCCGACCGGTTCGCTCCGATGGCTGGCGCCGGACCGGGCGATGGTGGAGTTCGCCGACCTCGCGGCCGTCGAGGCGCGGCGCCGGGACTTCGAGGCGCTGGTGCGACAGTGGGTGGCGTGGGTGTGAGGAGCGCGGCCGCGGAGGGCAGGCGGCAGCGAAACGCAAGGAACGGACGATGGACCAACTGCTGCTGGGTTTCGGCGTGATGGCGCTGTCGGTCGCCATCCACCTGCTGGGCGGCTTCGGGTTGCTCCTGGCCATGGACAAGCGGGCCGGCGCACCGGGCGACAGGTTCCTGCTGCACAGCGTCTGGACGATGGTGCAGATGTTCGTCGGCCTGGTCACCCTGCACATCGCCCAGATCGTGCTCTGGGGCCTGCTCTACTGGTGGCAGATCGACTGGGACCTCGGCACCGCGCTGTACTTCTCGACGGTGACCTACGCGACGATCGGCTATGGCGACGTGGTTCCCACGCCGGACTGGCGCCTCGGCGCCGCGATCGAGGGCCTCACCGGCGTGCTCATGCTGGGTTGGTCGAGCGCGCTGATCTTCGTGGTGGTGAACCGGCTGTACGCCGTGCGCCTGAAACCGAAGGGCTGAGGCCGGCTCAGGCCATGATGCTGACGCCGCCGTCCACGTACAGGGTGTTGCCGGTGATGCGCCGCGCGTAGGGCGTCGCCAGGTAGGCGCAGGCGAAACCCACGTCCATGATGTCGACCAGTTCGCCCACCGGCGCGCGCGCCACCGCCTCGTTGAGCAGCAGGTCGAAGTCCTTGAGCCCGGACGCGGCGCGGGTCTTGAGCGGGCCGGGCGAGATCGGGTGCACGCGGATGCCCCTGGGCCCGAGTTCGTGGGCGAGGTAGCGGCACGAGGCTTCGAGCGCCGCCTTCACCGGGCCCATCAGGTTGTAGTTGGGCACCACTTTCTGGGCGCCGTGGTAGCTCATCGCGAACAGCGTGCCGCCGCGGTCCATCAGCGGCGCGGCCAGCCTTGCCATGCGGATGAACGAGTGGCAGGAGATGTCCATGGCCCGGGCGAAGCCGTCGGCGCTGCAGTCGAGCAGGCCGCCCTGCAGGTCCTCCTTCGGCGCCCAGGCGATCGAGTGCACGAGGATGTCGAGGCGACCCCACTCGCGCCCGATGCGCGCGAACAATTCCTCCAGCTCGCCGGGATTGGCCACGTCCAGCGGCGCGAAGATCGGCGCCGCCAGCCGGCGCGCGAGCGGCTCCACGTGCGGCCGCGCCTTTTCGTTGAGGTAGGTCAGGGCGACGTCGGCGCCGAGCTCGCGAAAGGCGCTGGCGCAGCCCCAGGCGATGGAGTGCTCGTTGGCCACGCCCACGACCAGGGCCTTGTGCCCGGCGAGCACGGGACGGGGAATCTCGGGAGTCATGGCGGGTTCCGGGGGTGAAATGTGCGATCGGCGTGGCGGCGCGCTTCAGGCGCCGAGCAGGGCCAGCGTGTGGCGCGCGATCATCAGTTCCTCGTTGGTGGGGACCACCCACGCGGAGACCGCGCTCGACGGCGTGCTGATGCGCGGCCCGCGCGCCGCGTTGGCGGCGGGATCGAGCTCGACGCCGAGCCAGGCGGCATCGCGGCAGACGCGTTCGCGGATCGGCGCGGCGTGCTCGCCGATGCCGGCGGTGAAGACCAGCGCGTCCAGCCCGCCCAGCGCGGCGACCAGCGAGCCGAGCTCGCGCCGGATCCGGTACACGTAGAGGTCCACGGCCAGGCGCGCGCGCGGGTCGTCGCTGGCGAGCAGCGTGCGCATGTCGCTGGAGATGCCCGACACGCCCAGCAGGCCCGACTGCGAGTAGACGAGCTTCTCGACCGCGCGCGCGTCCATGCCGCGCTGGTCGATCAGGTAAAGGATCACGCCCGGGTCGATGGCGCCGCAACGCGTGCCCATCGGCAGCCCGTCCACCGCGGTGAACCCCATGGTGCTGGCCACGCTGCGCCCGCCCTGCAGCGCGCACATGCTGGCGCCGTTGCCCAGG
>CAZTNB010000312.1:0-2605 GCA_964614825.1 uncultured Gammaproteobacteria bacterium | reverse complement strand
CTAGCGGCCGCCAGCCGGCGCCGCCCGCCGTGCGGCGATCCAGGCATCGATGTGCTGCTCGAGCGCCTGCAGCGGCACCGAGCCGGTGGCTAGCACCGCGTCGTTGAACTCGCGCAGGTCGAAGCGCGCGCCCAGCGCGGTTCGCGCCCGCTCGCGCAGTTCCAGTATGCGCAACTGGCCGATCTTGTAGGCCAGCGCCTGCCCGGGCGTGCCGATGTAGCGGTCGATCTCGTTGACGATGTCCTGCTCGGTCTTGGGCGCGTTGTCCTTGAAGTACTCGATCGCGCGCTCGCGGCTCCAGCCCTTGGCGTGCATGCCGGTGTCGACCACCAGGCGCACCGCGCGCCACATGTCGTAGGCGAGCTGGCCCATGCGGTCGTAGGCATCGGCGTACAGTCCCATTTCGTAACCCAGGCTCTCGGCGTAGAGGCCCCAGCCCTCGCTGTAGGCGACGAAGTACGCGGTGCGGCGGAACAGCGGCCGCTGCGGCAGTTCCAGCGCCAGCGCGAACTGGAAGTGGTGGCCCGGCACCGCCTCGTGCAGCGACAGCGGCACCATTTCCCAGATCGGCCGCACCTCGGGCCTGTACGTGTTGACGTAGTACCAGCCGGGCCGGGTGCCATCGGCCGCGCCGGGCTGGTAGTACGCGGTGGTGGTGTCCGGCGCGCTGCTGGCCGGGATCGGACGCACGCCGTAGGGCAGGCGCGGCAGGGTCCGGAACACCTTGACCAGCTCGGGATCGATGCGCTTGGACAGGGCCTGGTACGCGGCGAGCAGGGCCTCCGGCGAGTCGTGGAAGAACTTCGGATCGCTGCGCAGGTGGGCGAAGAACCCGGCCAGCGTGCCCTCGAAGCCCACCTCGGCCTTGACCGCTTCCATCGCCGCGCGGATGCGCGCCACTTCCCGCAGGCCGATGGCATGGATCGCGGCGGGATCGAGGTCGGTGGTGGTGTAGTAGCGGGCCAGGAATGCGTACCAGGCCTCGCCATCGGGCAGCGCCGAGGCGGCGATCGCGGTCGGCGTCGCCGGCAGGTACGTGCGGTTGAAGTACTCGCCCAGCCGGGCATAGGCCGGCAGCACGGTGTCGGCGATCACGGCCCGTGCCGCCGCGCGCAGCCGCTCCTGCTCCGCGACCGGGATGCCGGCCGGCATCGACTTGAACACCGCGTAGTAGGCGCTGTCCTCGGGCTGGTCCACCTGCTGCGCGGCGATCTGCGCCGGCAGCCGCTGCATGATGACGCGCGGCGGCATGACCCGCGCCGCCACGCCCTCGCGCATCAGCGCCAGGGTCTGGTCGGTGTAGCGGCCGAACTGCCCCAGCCGGGCGATCCAGCGCTCGTAGTCGGCGACCGTGGCGAAGGACAGCAGTTCGGTCAGCTCGTGCAGGTTCTGGATCCCGTTCTGGTGGTTGAGCGGGATCAGGTGCTCGCGGAACTTCTGCCGCTCGATCTTCGCCTCGAGCTGCCAGCGGAAGGTGTCGTAGTCGAGGCGATCGTCGGCCGGCAGCGCCGCGCGATCGATGGCCAGCAGGGACGCCAGCGCTTCGCGGTCGCCCGCCTGGCGCGCGCGGATCGCGGCCAGGCCCAGGTCGGGCAGCTGGTCGTCGTAACGATGGTCGCCGAGGTAGGTCGCCTCGAGCGGGTTCTCGCGCAGGTTGCGCTCCCACTCGCTGGCGAACAGCGCGTGCAGGTCGGCGACGGGATCGGCGCCGGCGGCGGCCAGGGTCGGGACGCACAGGCCCAGCAGCAGCACGCATTGCCGCAGGAGCCGAGCATGCATGGCGCACCCCACGTCGATCCGGATGGCCGGGTTCTACCGCAGAAACCGCCCGGCGTCGATTGCGGGCCCCGGCAGGCGCCGGTCGTCCGCCGCGGCGCGTAGCGCCGCGACTGCGCCTGCGCCGGCCGCGCACGCCGCCGTCAGCGCGCAGCGCTCTCCAGCGCCTCCCAGCGCGCAAACGCCGCGTCCAGCGCTTCCTGGGACCGGGCGAGCTCGGCGAGGTGCGCCGCCACCGCGGCGCCGTCACCGCGGTAGAAATCCGGTTCCAGCGTGCGCCCGACCAGGGCATCGATGCGCGCCTCGAGGTCTTCGACCAGCGCCGGCAGTCGCTCCAGTTCGCGTGCTTCCTTCTGACCGAGGCGGCGGCGCGCCGGCGCTGCCGCGGGCGGCGTGCCGGCGTCCTTCGCCGTGGCCGCGGCCGTGGCCATGGCCGGCACCGCCATCGCCGGCGCCGGACGCTGCCGCAGCCAGTCGCTGTAGCCGCCCACGTACTCGCCCACCCGCCCGTTGCCTTCCATCACCAGGGTGGAGGTCACCACGTCGTCGAGGAAGTCGCGGTCGTGGCTCACCAGCAGCAGGGTGCCGGCGTACTCGCCCAGGATCTCCTCGAGCAGTTCCAGCGTCTCCACGTCGAGGTCGTTGGTGGGTTCGTCCATCACCAGCAGTATGGAGGTCCTGGCGAACAGCTTCGCCAGCAGCAGCCGGTTGCGTTCGCCGCCCGACAGGCGCGCGGTCGGCGCGCGCGCGCGTTCGGGCGTGAACTGGAAGTCCTGCAGGTAGCCCAGCACGTGCTTGCGCCGGCCGCCGTCGTCGACATAGTCGAGGC
>CAZTNB010000311.1:0-2620 GCA_964614825.1 uncultured Gammaproteobacteria bacterium | reverse complement strand
CGGCGCCATCTACTTCACCAACGGCAACCGCAGCGTGGTGAGCAACGCGGTGATCGTCGACGCGCAGCAGCGTGCGGTGGTTGGCGGCTGGATCGAGACCGCCACATCCGCCGACCTGTGGCTGCACCGCCTGCTGCCGGATGGTTCCTCCGATTTCGGTTTCGGCGTCGGCGCCAACGCCGTCGTGCCCTTCGACCTGGCCGGCCTCGCCTCGGCCAACTTCGATACCGCCACCACGCTGGCGCTGGATGGCGATCAACGCATCGTCGCCGTGGGCGAGGGCGTGCGCAACGCCATCAACCGCTCCAGGAACGTGATCGTCGCCCGCTTCCTGCCCGACGGCGCGCTGGATTCCTCGTTCGGCGCGGCGGGCAAGTCCGTGGCCACCTTCAACCCGCCGGCCATCATCAGCTTCGACTACGGCAATACCGTCGGCAACGTCCACGTCACCCCGCGCGGGCTCCTCCTCACCGGCGCCAACGAAGGCCTGCCCGACGACTTCGGCTTCCCGCGCCACTACATGGCCACCATGCGCCTGACCGGCGACCCGGTCCTGTCCACCAACTTCGAAAGCACCCCGCCGCCCTGAATCCCGCTGCCCTTGTGTAGGAGCGCACCTGGGCGCGACCGCGGATTGTCAGTCCACGAGGCGTCATTGCTGGGTGGCGTGTCGCGAGGTCGCGCCCAGGTGCGCTCCTACAGGGGCGCGCTTGCCTTCGGGGGTAGGGGTGGGCGCTTCCTGCCGTGGGTTCTCCTGCCCTTTTTCCCGTGCGCCCGTTCGATTCCGGGTCCCGGTGGCGTTGTCATTCCTGTCGCACGGTTCGCCGTGCCCACGGGCCGCATGGCCGGGAGTAGCGTTCGTGAGGTCGGGCTCCTGCCAACTGCCGCCGTACGCGAGGTCCGCTGGCTGGTTGCTGGGCGTGGCGGCGGCGATGCTGCCCGTGGCGCTGGCGCTGGCGCAATCCAGCGGCGGCAGCTACACACTGCGCAAGGTCGTGGTTGCCGGCGGTGGCGTCGATGCCGCCGCGCAGCCCTACGTGCTGGTGGCGACGACCGGGCAAGCCATCGCCACCGTGCACACTGGCGGCAGCTACCGCCTCACGGGCGGCTTCCACGGCCCGGTCGCGCCGCGTGGCGACCGAATACTTTGCGACGGTTTCGAGTCCACTCCCTGCCCATGAGGATCGCGCCCATGCGCCTGTATCCCGTCCGACTCCTGTGCCTGGCCGCAGTGGCCTGGGCTGGCAACGTCCACGCCGTCGGGAGCGCGTTCACGTACCAGGGCACGCTCGAGGACGGTGGCCAGCCCGCCAACGGCACCTACGACCTGGCATTCAACCTCAGGACCCTGGCCGGCGGTAGCCTGTTCTCGCCGCTGCTGTTCGATGACGTGCCGGTCGTGGGCGGCGTGTTCACCGTGACCCTGGACTTCGGCCCTGGCGCCTTCCCGGGTGCCGATCGCCGCCTGGGCATCAGCGTCAGGCCGGGCGATTCAACCGGCCTCTACACCACGCTCACGCCCGACGTCGTGCTGACCGCCGCGCCCTATGCGCAGTACGCCAATGAAAGCCAGCTGGCGCAGAACGCCAACTTCGCCACCAACGCGGGCTCGGCATTCTCCGCCGACGACGTAACCAACAACGCCATCGACGAGGTCGACATCGCCACCGGCGCGGTGTCGGCGCGCAACATCGCAACCGACGCGGTCGGCGCCTCGGAACTGGCCAACAACAGCGTGGGGCGCGCCAACCTGATCGGTGCCGACTACACCAGTCCCGCCAACCTCAACGCCACCATCGCCGCCAGCGATTGCACCGACTTCGACATCCCGGTAGCCGGCGGTTTCGAACCCGGCGACTCGGTCGTGCTCAACCTCGCCAACGCGCTGGCCAGCAACCTGACCATCGTGCCGCTGCAGGTGGTGAGCACCAACGTCGTGAAGCTCAGGATCTGCAATGCGGGAGCCACCAGCCAGAGCCTGACGAACGTGTCGATCCGGATGTTCAGCATCCGCTGAGACCGGTCGGTCCTGCAGGCTCGCGTAGGAGCGCATCTCATGCGCGACCGCGGACTGGCAGGCCGCGTGGCGTCATTGCTGGGTGGAGTGTCGCGAGGTCGCGCATGAGATGCGCTCCTGAAGGGCTGCGCGTTGGCTGGGGCGGCAAGGGCTAGAATGGTCGGGAACCTACGCCCGGTCCCGAACCATGAGCACGCCAGCCAGCCGCATCCCCACCCCCGAGCGCGCCGCCGAGGCCGTGCCCCTGCGCTTCGTCACCGCCGCCAGCCTCTTCGACGGCCACGACGCCGCCATCAACATCATGCGCCGCCTGATCCAGGCCCAGGGCGCCGAAGTCATCCACCTCGGCCACAACCGCTCGGTGGAAGACGTGGTCCGCGCCGCGCTGATGGAAGACGCCGACGGCATCGCGCTGTCGAGCTACCAGGGCGGCCACGTCGAGTACTTCAAGTACATGGTCGACATGCTGCGCGAACGCAACGCCGCCCACATCAAGGTCTTCGGCGGCGGCGGCGGCACCATCACCCCCGAGGAAATCGCCGAACTCCAGGCCTACGGCGTCGAACGCATCTACCACCCCAACGACGGCATGCACATGGGCCT
>CAZTNB010000310.1:0-2636 GCA_964614825.1 uncultured Gammaproteobacteria bacterium | reverse complement strand
GTTGAGCGCGAGCGCGGTGGGCTTGACCACCGCGGCCGGCATCGACATCAGCGCCATCGCCGCGATGTAGCCCGAGGCCCCGGCGTGGCCGACCGAGGCGTAGAGCGTGGCGATGACGAAGAACAGGCCGGCGAGGATCAGGTCGGTCGGGGTCATGTTCCGGCTCGGGTGCGGAGGGTACGAGCCGGCCCCGTGGGAGCGGCCCCGCCAGGACACGCGATCAGCCGCCCCTGCGCCGCGCGCGCGGGTGCGCGGCGTCGTACACCTTGGACAGGTGCTGGAAATCGAGGTGCGTATAGACCTGCGTGGTGGCGATGTCGGCGTGGCCGAGCAGTTCCTGCACCGCGCGCAGGTTGCCGCTCGATTCGAGCACGTGGCTGGCGCAGGAATGGCGCAGGAGATGGGGATGCACGCGCTTCCAGATGCCGCCGCTGCGCGCCCAGTGCTTGAGCCGGGCCTGCACCGCGCGCGGCGAGATCGGCGCGCCGCCGCGGCCTGCGAACACCGGCGCGCCGGGCGTGGCGGGCGATTCGGCGCGCCAGGCTCCGAGCGCCTCGCGCGCCATGCGCCCGACCGGCACCAGGCGCGTCTTGGCGCCCTTGCCCAGCACCCGCACCATCCCCTCGTCGAGGTCGAGGTCCTGCCAGCGCAGCCCGCACAGCTCCGACAGGCGCAGCGCGGAGGAATAGAACAGCTCCAGCATGGCGCGGTCGCGCGTCGCCAGCGGCGCGCCCGCCGGCACCGCGTCCATCAGCGCGCCGACTTCGTCGGCATCGAGCACGTGCGGCAGGGTGCGCGGCGCGCGCGGCGCGCGCACGCCGTCGGCCGCATTGGCGCCGACCTCGCCTTCCTTGAGCAGCCAGCGCAGGAAGCTGCGGCAGGCCGACAGGCGCCGCGCCAGGCTCTTGCCCGATTGTCCGTCGCGGTGTTCCCGGGCGATGAAATCGCGCACCTGCGCCGGACGCAGCGCGCGCCAGTCGATCGCGTCGCCGCCGCCCAGGTGCGCGCGCAGCCGCGCCAGGTCGTCGCGATAGGCGGCGAGCGTGCGCGGCGACAGGCGCCGCTCCACGGCCAGGTGCTCGAGCCAGCGCGCCACCGCGGGATCGGGCGCCGCGTCCATCGGCCTCAGCGGGCCTCGAAGCGCTGCAATGCCGCCGCCACCGCCTCGGCGATCAGCTTGAGGAACATGGTGCCCATGCCGGGATGGAAACGGTTGGCGTCGAGGCTGCCGACCGCGACCAGGCCGCGGTGCGGGATCGGGATCAGCACCGCGCTGCGCACGTCGGCGGCGCGATGGCCGAACAGGAACTGCAGCTTCTCCTCGTCCAGGCGCCCGCACAGCGGCTCGCCCTTGGCGAAGAACTCCTGGAACGGGCGCAGGCCCGGATGCTCGAGCGGGGCGACGATCAGCCACTCGGTCGCTTCCTGGTCCGGCACCGGCGTCGACAGCGAGATGCGCACCAGGTCCGAATGCAGGTCCTCGTTGAGCGTGGCCACCACGCGGCGCAGCACTTCCGCCGGCGAGGTGGCGCGCATCAGCGACAGGGTGAAGGCGTGCACCCGCGCCATCAGCTGCTCGTTCTCCGAGGCGATCGCGACCAGCTCGTGCATGCGCCGCATCAGCGCGCGGTTCTTGTCGCGCAGCACCTCGAGCTGGTAGCTGGCCAGCGAGGTGGTGGCGCCGAGCTGGCGCGGCAGCTTGAGCACCAGCGCCAGGTCCGGGAACTCGCTGAGGAACTCCGCGTGCCGGCGCAGGTAGGCGGCGACGTCCATGGCGCTGGGCTCGCGCTTGGCCGGCAATTCGTTCATGCGATCCATTCCCCGTCGAATGCGAAGGCCGCGGGTCCGCTCATGCGCAGCGCATGGCCTTCGCCCGGCCACTCGATGGTAAGCGTCCCGCCCGGCAGTGTCACCGCCACGCGCGCGTCGAGCAGGCCCTGGCGGCGCAGCACCGCCACCGCGGCGCAGGCGCCGGTGCCGCAGGCCAGGGTTTCGCCCACGCCGCGCTCCCACACCCGCAGGCCGATCGCGCCGCGGCCGCGCAACTCGGCGAAGCCCACGTTGCAGCGGTCGGGGAAGCGCGGGTGGCGCTCGATGCGCGGGCCCAGCGCCGCCACCGGCGCCTCCGCCACGGCGTCCACGCGCAGCACCGCGTGCGGATTGCCCATCGAGGCGACGCCGATCTCGTACACGTGGCCGTCGACGCCGAGCGCGTGCGCGGGCGCGTCGGCGTCGGCATCGAACGGCACCGCCGCCGGCTCGAACCGCGGCACGCCCATGTCGACCTCGACGCTGCCGTCGGCGGCCAGCGTGCAGCTGACCAGCCCGGCCGGGCCCTCGAGCTGCAGCGCGCCGGCGCCAGCCACGCCGTCGCGCCGCAGCCACGCCACCAGGCAGCGCACGCCGTTGCCGCACTGGCGCGCCGCGCTGCCGTCGGCATTGCGAATGGCGTAGGCCGCGGTGCTGTCGGCGCGCAGCGGGCGCTCGATCGTGAGCAGCTGGTCGAAGCCCACGCCGGTGTGGCGGTCGGCCATGGCGCGCACCAGCGCGGGATCGAGCGGTGCGGTGGCCTCGCGGCGGTCGAGCACGACGAAGTCGTTGCCGGCGCCGTGCATCTTGGTGAAACGGATCGGCAT
>CAZTNB010000309.1:0-2636 GCA_964614825.1 uncultured Gammaproteobacteria bacterium | reverse complement strand
CGCCATGTCGCGGTCGATCATCGAGGGGATCACCATGTCGATGTACGGGCGCGTGGAGAACTGGCCGTACTTGGCCTGGTCGTATGCGCGCTCGATGTACTCGATGCTGGGGCTGATCGAGATCGCGCCGCGATGCAGCGGCCCCGGCCCGGGCAGGCAGCTGAAGTCGGGCAGCTCCGACAGCGCGAGGTTGACCTTGCCCGAGGAGCCGCGCACGCGGAAGGCGCGGATCGCCCGGGTGAACTCGTCGGGAAAGTGCTTGCCCTCGACGAAACCGAGGAAGGTGCGCTTGGGATCGGCCGCCGACATCACGACCTTCGCCTCGAACTCGTCGCCGTTCTCCAGCGCCACGCCGGCGGCGCGGCCGCCCTTGACGATCACCTGCTTCACCGCCGCATTGGTGCGGATCTCCACGCCCAGTGCGCGGGCAGAGCTGGCGATCGCCGCGGTGACGCCGCCGGTGCCGTTCTTGGCGAAGCCCCAGGCGCGGAAGGCGCCGTCGATCTCGCCCATGTAGTGGTGCAGCAGCACGTAGGCGGTGCCGGGCGAATGCGGCCCGAGGAAGGTGCCGATGATGCCGCTGGCGGACTTGGTGCCCTTGAGCGGATCGAACTCGAACCACTCGTCGAGCAGGTCGGCCGAGGACTGCGTCACCAGCTTGGCGATGCGGTACAGCTCCTTGTCCGAGAGGCTGCGCGCGTAGGCGCCCAGGCGCAGCAGGCCGCGCAGGTCGCGCAGCGACAGCGAGGAGGGATCGGGCGGCACCAGGCCGATCACCGGCTTGATCGCCTTGGCCGCGCGCGCCATCACGCGCGAATACTCGTCGGCGGCCTCGGCATCGCGCGGCGAGTGGCGGTAGATCTCGCGCCGGGTCTGGTCGTGGTCGTCCCAGCCGGCGAGGTAGTCGCCGTTGGCCAGCGGCGTGACGGTGCTGGGCAGGGGCAGGATCTTGAGTCCGTGCCGCGGCAGCTCCAGGTCGCGGATGATCTCCGGCCGCAGCAGGCTCACCACGTAGGAGAACTCGCTGAAGCGGTAGCCGGGAAAGATCTCCTCGGTGACCGCGGCGCCGCCCACGATCTCGCGTCGCTCGAGCACCAGCACCTTCTTGCCGGCGCGGGCGAGGTACGCCGCGGCGATCAGGCCGTTGTGGCCGGCGCCGATCACGATGGCGTCGTAGCGCGCGCTGCCGGTGGCGGTGGCGCTGGCGCTGGCGCTGGCTGGCGTGGCGCCGCTCATTTCTTCGCCTTGCGCGGCTTGTCCGCGGCGGCCGGGGTGCTCTTCTTCCACTCCGGCTCGTAGAACGGCAGCTTCACCACCGTGCCCGGCGCCTGGCGCCGATGGTGCTCGACCGTGATCTCCATCGACAACGGCGTGCCGGGCTCGTACCAGGGCTTCTGCAGGTGCACCAGCGCGATGTACTTCTTGAGCACCGGCGACCAGGTGCTGGTCGAGGCGTAGCCGACCTGCCTGCCGCCGGCGGTGACCGGCAGGCTGGCGCGGATCGCCAGCGCCGGAATCTGCGGCGGCAGGCCGACCTCGGCGTAGATGCGCTCCATGCCTTCCCAGTCGACCTCCAGGCCCATCAGTTTCCAGGCCGGCCCCTCGCGCTGCTCGCGCTCCAGCGCGCGGCGGCCGACGAAGTAGCCTTCCTTGTCCAGGCTCACCGCCCAGTCGAGCCCGAGTTCGTAGGGCGAGGACTTCTGCCCGGCGATCCACGCATGGTTGGCCGCGGTGTAGTCGACGTCGATCATGAACAGGCCCGCCTCGACCCGCGCCATGTCCATCGCCAGGATGCCGCAGGGCACCAGGCCATGGTCATCGCCGGCCACGAACAGCGCGTCCCAGATCGGCAGCGCCGCGGCGTTGTCCATCCAGATCTCGAAGCCGAGGTCGCCGGTGTAGCCGGTGCGCGAGATGGTCACCGGGTGGCCGGCGAGCGCGTTCTCCATCAGGCGGAAGTACTTGAGCGAGTCCAGCGGCTTGGCGCAGCAGCGGTTGAGGATCGCGCGCGCCCTGGGGCCCTGCAGGCTCAGCGCCGCGACCTGGTCGGTGACCTCGGTCACGCGCACGTCCATGCCCACCGCGTTCATGGACAGCCAGCGCAGCGAAGGCTCGGCCGAGGTCATGCGGAAGCGCTGCTCGGCCAGGCGCGAGACGGTGCCGTCGTCGAGCATCTTGCCCTCGTCGTCGCACCAGCCGGTGTAGTAGACCTGCCCCACGGCCATCCCGAGCACGTCGCGGGTGGTGATCCGGTGCAGCAGGCGCGCGGCGTCGGGTCCTTCGACGAGGTACTTCATCAGCGGGGTGACGTCGATCAGCGCGGCCGCGTTGCGGATGCCCCAGTACTCGCGGTCGAGCCCGAGCTCGTAGGAACCGACCGTGATGTAGCCGGCCCAGCGGCGGTAGTTCTGCGGCAGGCTCAGGCGCGAGATGCGCTCGTGGAAGGGCGTGCGCTTGAGTTCCAGCAGGCTCATCGGCAATGGACCACGGAAGGGGGGCGGGCCGGCTCAGGCCGGCGCGACGGGCGTGCCGGCCGCATCCCGCGCGCGGCGCCAGCGCATCGCCCAATATACCGGCAGGCCCGCCGCGGCGAGCGCCAGCGCCCACAGCAGCGACTCGGTGCCGATGCCGATGAT
>CAZTNB010000308.1:0-2642 GCA_964614825.1 uncultured Gammaproteobacteria bacterium | reverse complement strand
CCCACCGCGGAGGACTTGCGCCAGGCCAGCGCGATGCGCCGGTTCGGGGTGGCGTCGCGGAAGCGCAGCAGGCGGATGTCGTCGGAGGCCGGCACCGGCGGCTTCACCGCCAGCATCGGCAGCAGGGTGATGCCGACGTGGGCCGCGACCATCTGGCGCAGGGTCTCGAGGCTGGTGGCGCGGAAGCCGGCCTTCTCGGCGGCGCCCGACATGTGGCACACGTCCAGCGCCTGGTCGCGCAGGCAATGCCCGTCCTCGAGCAGCAGCAGGCTCTGGTCGTGCAGGTCGTCCATGCGCAGCGAGGCGCGCCGGGTCAGCTCGTGGCCCTGCGGCACCGCGAGCAGGAACGGCTCCTCGAACAGGAACTCGGCGTGCAACTGCTCGTCGTGGATCGGCAGCGCGAGGCCGGCCGCGTCGAGCTTGCCCTCGTGCAGCATGCGCACCAGCGTGCTGGTCTTCTCTTCCACCAGCAGCAGTTCCAGGCGCGGGAAGCGCGCGCGGATGCGCGGCACCACGTGCGGCAGCAGGTACGGACCCAGGGTGGGGAAGAAGCCCAGGCGCACGGTGCCCGATTCCGGGTCCTTGGTCCGGCGCGCCAGTTCGCGGATCTGGTCGACCTCGCGCAGGATGCCGCGCGCGCGCTCGGCGACGCCCTTGCCGGTCTCGGTCAGCATCACCTTGCGCGGCGAGCGCTCGACCAGCGCCACGCCCAGTTCGTCCTCGAGCTTCTTGACCTGGGTCGACAGCGTGGGCTGGCTCACGAAGCACGCCTCCGCCGCGCGGCCGAAGTGCTTGAGGTCGGCGAGGGCGACCAGATAGCGCAGGTCACGCAGGTTCATGGCGGCACCTCGGCGGAGCGTCGCGACAGGCAGGACTGGATGGTACGCGGGTTTTCAATAGATTTCGACTATCAATCGAATTCGAACAATCCATTGGTCGAATCGATGGGGGCTGCGTACGATGCCCCCGTTCCCCGCCACCCGGGTCGTCATGCGGACCACGGGCAGAGGATCGACCCGACCCGGGTGGCGCGGCATTGATTCAGGTCAACCCCATCCCCTTGCAGGAGCCGCACATGCTTTCCGTAGGCGACAAGTTCCCCCGTTTCAAGCTCAAGGCCACGGTCTCGACCGAGATCGACAGCGCGTTCGCCGAGATCGGCAGCGACACCTATGCCGGCAAGTGGCTGTGCGTGTTCTTCTACCCGAAGGACTTCACCTTCGTGTGCCCGACCGAGATCCGCGGCTTCGGCGACCTCAACGCGCAGTTCGCCGACCGCGATTGCCAGGTGCTGACCGCCAGCGTCGATTCGGAATTCGTGCACCTGGCCTGGCGCCGCGACCACAAGGACCTGGCCAAGCTGCCGTTCCCGATGCTGGCCGACGTCAAGCGCGAGCTCAGCTCCGCGCTCGGCATCATCGACCGCGAGGAGGGCGTGGCCCAGCGCGCCACCTTCCTGGTGGACCCGAACGGCATCATCCGCTTCGTGTACGTGACCGACCTCAACGTCGGCCGCAGCCCGCAGGAAGTGCTGCGCGTGCTCGACGCGCTGCAGACCGACGAGCTTTGCCCGTGCAACTGGAAGGCGGGCGAGGAGACGCTGCAGGCTGCCTGAAGGGGCAATTGTCGCGCCCTCGCAAAGGAGTAGAGTGCGCCCACGAGGCTTGGCCGGCCTCCGCGTACCGTCCCCCAGTGCGCCGTCCCAACCCCCACTCCCCGGGGCGGCGCACTCCCCGGCGGGCGATCCCTCCCCAGGATCGCCCGCTTTTCTCCCCCCGATCCCCAACGACCGCGCAACCGCGCGTGCGCCGCGCCATGGCGCGGCGGCGCCGCAGCGCGGACCAGACCAGGAACACGCCGCCATGACCCTCGACGAACTGCGTACCCGCATCCCCGACTACGCCAAGGACCTGCGCCTGAACCTCGAGTCCGTGCTGGGCGAGACCGGCGCGCCGGGGCTGACCGCCCAGCAGGTCGCGATGACCGCGCTCGCCTCGGCCATCGCCAGCCGCCACGCGCCGCTGACCGCGGCGGTGTCGCAGTGGGCCGCCGGCGTGCTGGGCGCGGCCGAAATGCAGGGCGCCCGCACCGCCGCCGCGGTCATGGGCATGACCAACGTGTACTACCGCTTCACCCACCTGGTGGGCGACACCGAATACGCCAGGATGCGCGCCGGCCTGCGCATGAACGCGCTGGCCAACCCCGGCTGCGAGAAGGCCGGCTTCGAGCTTGCCTCGCTGGCGGTCTCGGCCGTCAACGGCTGCGGCATGTGCATGGATTCGCACGAGAAGGTGCTGCGCCAGCACGGCGTCAGCAGCCAGGGCGTGCAGAGCGCCGTGCGCATCGCCGCCGTGGTCCACGCGGTGGCAGTGGTCCTCGAGCAGGAGGCCGCCGCCGCGACCGCGCTGGCCGCCGCCGCCTGACCCCATGCGCCCGGCGGCGCCCCGGTCGGGGGCGCGCGCCGGGCTTCGCGGACGCGCGGCCCCGCCCGGTCGCGGCTGCGGCCGCCACGCCCCGCATCAGGATCGGCCGCGCGGCGTCGCGCCGCCCGCGGGCGCGCTCGATCGCGCCGGGCGCGCAGTCCCCGGCGCCGGCGCCCGCCGCCGCGCCGCGCCGCCGCCGCGACCTCGCCTCGCAGCGTC
>CAZTNB010000307.1:0-2685 GCA_964614825.1 uncultured Gammaproteobacteria bacterium | reverse complement strand
TTGCGCGCGAGCAGGCGGCGGATCATGGCTGCACCTCCTGGCCGGGCTGGCCAAGCAGGAAATCGGAACGCGGTTTCGCCGCGGGATGGGCGCGGTCGTAGACCAGCGCGCCCTCGAGGTAGACCTGGTCGGCGAGCGCATAGACGCTGAAGGGATCGCGGTTCCACACCACCACGTCGCCCAGCTTGCCCGCCTCCAGCGTGCCGGTGCGGTCGGCGATGCCGAGCGCGCGCGCCGGGTTGGCGGTGACCCAGCGGATCGCGCGTTCGGGCGCGATGGCGAGGCCGGCGCGCACGCCACGCGCCATCGCCTTGGCCGCCTCCTGGTTGAGGCGCTGGATGCCCTCGCCGGAATCCGAATGCACGATCGCGCAGCCGTTGGCCGGGCGGTCGACCAGGGCGAGGTTCTCCTGGATGCCGTCGTAGGCCTCCATCTTGAAGCCCCACCAATCGGCCCACAGCGCGCCGCACACGCCGCGCGCCGCCAGCAGGTCGGCGACCTTGTAGGCCTCCACGCCGTGATGGAAGGCGGCCACCTTGAACCCGAACTCGGTGGCGAGGTCGAGCATGATCGCCATCTCGTCGGCGCGGTAGCAGTGGATGTGCACCAGGATCTCGCCGCGCATCGCCGCGGCCAGCGTCTCCAGGCGCAGGTCGCGCTTGGGCGCGCTCGGTGGCGCGGCCTCCTCGTCCTTGCCCCTGGCCTTGCCCTGCTTCTTCTCCCAGGCCGCCAGCTCGCGCGCGTACTTGTCCAGGCCGCGCTGGTATTCCTGCGCGTCGGCGAAGGCCTGGCGATAGCCCGCCACGTTGCCCATGCGCGTCATCGGCGCGCGCATCATGCCGCCGTAGTAGCGCTTGGGATTCTCGCCGCAGGCCATCTTGAGGCCGTGCGGCGCGCCGGGGAATTTCATCCCCTGGTAGGTGGTGGACTGCACGTTGCGCAGGGTCACGCCGCGGCCGCCGATCAGGTTGCCGGAACCCGGCAGCACCTGCATCGTGGTCACGCCGCCTTCCAGCGCAGTCTCGAAGCCCGGGTCCTGCGGCCACACCGCATGCTCGGCCCAGGCCTGCGCCGTCACCGGGTCGACCATCTCGTTGCCGTCCGAATGCGCCGTCACGCCCGGGCTGGCGTAGACGCCCAGGTGCGAATGCACGTCGATCAGGCCGGGAGTCACCCAGCGGCCGCTGGCGTCGACCACCGTGGCGTCGGCGGCGGCGAGCCCGGCGCCGACCGCTTCGACCTTGCCGTCGCGCAGCAGCACGTCGGCGCCGTCGAGGCGCGTGCCGGTGCCGGTGAGCACGGTGGCGTTGCGGATCAGCGTCGGCCGCGAGGGCGGCGCCTGGTAGGTCGATGCGTAGGCGGGTTCGGTGGCGACCGCGGGGCTGCAAGCGGCAGCCAGCGCGACGCAGAGTGCGAGGGCGCGAATATTCAAGCGGGATTTCCTGGCGAAGGCCGCGAGCCCCTCCCGCGGCGACTCCGCATCCATACCGCGCCCGGAGCGAAAGGGGAATAGGCCGGACGATCCGCGGCGCGCAGGGCAACGAAAAAGGGCCGCACCCGTCGCCGGATGCGGCCCTCGATGGCTGCGCGGGTTGCCGGCCGGGCAGCGCCCGCGCCGCGGTCGCGGATCAGCGGGCGCCGTGGCGTCGGCGCCAGAACACCGTCGCGCCGACCAGCGCCAGCAGCGCCGCCAGCACGGCGCTCCACTGGCCGCCCACCGGCACCGCGGCGAGCACGGCGGTGCCGCCGCCGATGCCGAAGTTCTGCACCGCGGCGGTCTGCGCGCCGCTCAGACCGGCCAGCAGCGGCGAGCCCGCGACCACGTTGTCGAAGCTCGACGCCGTCGCCAGCGCGGTGACGTCGGAGTCGGACAGGCGCTGGAAGAACAGCAGCGCGCGGCTGGTGCCTGCCGGCACCGTGACCGAATAGGTGGCGCGCGCGCCGTTGGTGGCGGCGCAATCGAACACCGTGTTGCTCACGCTGGAGGGCGTGACCGCCGGCGTGCCGCCCCACAGCACGGTCGTGTTGACCGGATCGCCCGACGTGGGGCTGCCGTCGCTGCTGACCAGCCAGCGGTCGGCGGTGGTGAACGTGGTGTCGCCGCTGGAACTGCCGCGCAGGATGGTGCCGCTGTCGGAGCCGAAGTTGGTCAGGTAGTCGACCGTCACCGTGATCGGGGCGCCGGTCGGGTTGGTCAGCGAGAGGTAACCGCGGGCGGTAGCCTCGGTGGTCAGCACGTCCCAGCGCAGCTGCGTGTTGAGGCCGGCGATGGTCTGGCCGGCGAAGAGCACGCCGTTGCCGCTCAGGGCGCCGGTGCCGCCGACCTGCGTGTTGTTGACGAAGATCAGCAGCTCATCGAAGGCGTCGCCGCGCGTGCCCAGCGTCGCGTCCTCGACCGAGGCGCCGGCGCCAATGGCGCCGCTGGCGCAGTTGCCGCCCACTGGCAGGGCATTGGAGGTGATGACGGCGTCGCACAGGGACCAGTTCGAACTGGCGCCCCCCGGCACGCTGATGCAGGTTCCGCCCTTGCCTTCCGCAGCGGCCCATGCGGCCGGCGTGCAGCCGATCAGGGCCGCGACTGTCGCCGTGGCGATGCCGCAGTTGAACTTCTTCATCGTGCACCTCCCTTGGCGCAGCAACGATCCGGAATGGACCGAGTGATCTATTCTGTGCCTGCTCCTGCGG
>CAZTNB010000306.1:0-2711 GCA_964614825.1 uncultured Gammaproteobacteria bacterium | reverse complement strand
CCACTGACGAGCCCGGAGACCGGCCCGAGGCAGGACCCGGCGCTTCCCGCCCCGGGTCCACCCGATCGTGTCGCGGAGGGCGACGCCGGTCCTTGTGATCCGGCAGCCGCATCGCCCTCGCAAGCACCGCACCCCGTCCTCCGCCGCGCCGGGTCCCGACGCGGGTGTGCGCGGCAACGAGGACTCCGATCCATGAACCAGCAACTCACCGCAGCCATCCTGGCTGCCCTGGCCTTTCCGGCCTCCGCCCAGGACCCGGCGACCGAGCAACCGGGCATCGTCGTCACCGCGACGCGCACCGCGACCGCGATCGACGCGACCCTGGCCAGCGTCAGCGTGCTCACCCGCGAGGACATCGTGCGCAGCCAGGCCCCCGACCTGCTGCAACTGCTGCGCACCCTGCCCGGCATCGATGTCTCCCGTCCGGGCGGCATCGGCCAGAACACCTCCTTCCTGCTGCGCGGCGCCAACTCGAACCAGACCCTGGTACTGATCGACGGCGTGCGCGCGGCCAGCACCGGCACCGGCGCCTACGCCTGGGAGCACTTGCCGCTGGACCAGATCGAGCGGATCGAGGTCGTGCGCGGCCCGCGCGCCGCGTGGTGGGGCGCCGATGCCATCGGCGGCGTGATCCAGGTGTTCACGCGCGAACCCGAGGGCCTGTCGGCGCGCGCGCGCGCCGGTCGCTACGCCACCGTCGACGGCAGCCTCGGCTACGGCGCCGGCGGCGAGGGCTGGGGCCTCGCGGCCACCCTCGGCGGCATCAGCAGCAATGGTTTCTCGGCGCAGACGCCGGAGGGCTTCGCCTACGATCCCGATGCCGACGGCTATCTCGATCGCAACCTGTCCGTGCACGGCCACGCCACGCTGGGCACGCAGCGCCTCTCCGCCAGCGTGTTCGGCACCGACGCCAGCACCGAGTTCGACCAGGGCCGGTCCGACGCCGAGCAGTGGATCGCCAGCGCCGGCGTGGCCGGCCCGATCCGCGGCCACTGGGCCCACGCGCTCACCCTGGGCGCCACCCGCGACGACCTGCTGACGCCGGCCTATTTCAGCGAATTCCAGACCCGGCGCGCCTCGGCCGACTGGGTGCACACGCTGGGGCTGGGTGGCGCCGGCGAACTGGCCGGCGGCTTCAACTACCTGCACGAGAGCGGCCGCTCGCTGGTCACGATCGCGGGCGTGCCGCCGGAGTTCGATCGCACGCGCACCAATCGCGCCGCCTTCGCCAGCTGGCAGGGCGGCCTCGGCGCCTTCGATGCGCAGCTCGCCGGCCGCTACGACGACAACAGCGCCTACGGCGGCGAGAGCACCTTCCAGGTCGCGGCGGGCTGGAGGCCGGCCGAGGCCTGGCGCCTGTACGCGTCCTGGGGCGAGGGCTTCCGCGCGCCGACCCTGAGCGAGCTTTATTCGCCCGGTTTCGGCGGCTACTTCGCCGGCAACCCCGACCTGCAGCCGGAGCGTTCGCACAGCACCGAACTGGGCGTCGAGGGCACGCTGGCCGGCGCGCACGTGGTGGGCGCGAGCCTCTACGCGACGCGCATCCGCAACCTGGTGAGCTTCAGCGGCGGCGACACCTTCGAGGCCACCAACATCGGCACCGCCGACCTCGACGGGCTCGAGCTGCGCTACGCCTGGCAGGGCGCGGCCTGGCGCCTCGACGCCAACGCGACCTTGCAGGACACCGAGGACCGCGACACCGGCGAATCGCTGGTCCGGCGCCCCGACCGCAAGGGCCATGTCGAGGCGACCCGTGCATTCGGAACCGCCTTCGAAGCCGCGCTGGGCGGCGACTTCGTCTCCAGCCGTCGCGACTTCGGCGCCGAGTTGCCCGGCTATGGCCTGGTCCATGCGCGCGTGGCCTGGACCCCGGACCCGGCGTGGCGCCTGGGCCTGCGCCTGGACAACATATTCGACCGCGACTATGCGCTGGCCTACGGCTACGGCACGCCGGGCCGCTCGCTGCAGCTGTCGGTCGAGTACGCGGGCGAATAGCGCACGGGCGCCGCCCGCCCCGACGGGCGGGTGCGGCGGCGGCACAGGCGGCTCCGCTGGCCGGGGCCGTCGGCGCCCTGCTCGCTGGCCTTTCCTTTCACCCGGTGGCTACAATCCGGGCTGGGAACAGGGGGCTGGACCCACAACCACATGTCGACTTCCGGATCCGGCCGGGCACCTCGGTCATCGGAGCACGAGGTCCTGCCGAACCTCAAGCAGGCGCCGTTGCCTGCGCGTCCACGGGCGGTGCTGGAGGCGATGCTGTCGGTCGCCGCCGTGGCGCTGGAGCAGTGCGTCACCGCCACGCTCAACGAAGTCGAGCAGCAACTGTTCAAGCTGGCCGAGCAGGCCAAGTCGAACGAGCACCAGAACCGCTGCTTCGAAACCCTGCGCGAGATCCGCCGCGGCCGCGCCGACGTGGCGCCGCGCTTCGTCATCCGCCTCGAGGCCGCGCTGGCCTCGCTCGACACCACGCACGAGGTGCCGGACTTCGCGCGCATGACGCGCACCCAGCGCCAGGACCTGCAGCTGGTGGAGCCGGAGGAGTTCGAGGAGTCGCTGGCGCTGCAGGAAGTGGCCAGCAAGGCCGAGATCCGCCACAGCCAGGCGCTGTTCGCCCTGGGCCAGCGCTTCGGCGTGCTGGCCGGCGCCCCGGCGCTGGAGGCCGACGAACTGCCGGTGGGCCCGCACCGCCTGTGCGAGTGCCTGCGCCACGC
>CAZTNB010000305.1:0-2729 GCA_964614825.1 uncultured Gammaproteobacteria bacterium | reverse complement strand
TCGATCTGTTCCTGCGTCAGGCGGCCTTCGAGGAAGGCGCGCGCGTAGATGCCCGGCGCGCTGTGGCCCTGGATGTCGAGGAGATCGCCTGGATGCTCGGCGCTGGCGGCGCGCCAGAAGTGGTTGAAGCCCACGTCATACAGCGTGGCGCTGGAGGCGAACGAGGAAATGTGGCCGCCCAGCTCGCCGGGCTTGCGGTTGGCGCGCACCACCATCGCCATGGCGTTCCAGCGCAGCATGGAGCGGATGCGCCACTCGATCGCGGCGTCGCCGGGGCTCTGCGCCTCGCGCTGCGGCGGGATCGTGTTGACGTAGGCCGTGGTCGGCTGGAAGGGAATGTGGCCGCCGGCGCGGCGGGTCTCGTCGACCATGCGCTCGAGCAGGTAATGCGCGCGCTCGGGGCCGTCGGCGCCGATCACGGCGGTGAGCGATTCGATCCACTCGCGCGTCTCGACCGGATCCAGGTCCTGGTCGAGCAGGTCCTTGAGCAGTTGCTCGTTCATGGCTTGCGTCCTCGCCCACACGCCTCGTCGGGAGGGCGATCATACGACGGTTGCACCGTGCGAGCAGGGCCTGCACCAGCATGGTGCAACGGGCTGCAGGCCGCGCCAATGCTGGCCCGCAGCATGGCGCCTTGCCGCTCGTGAGGGCGGCAGCCGCCGCTGGTCGCCCGATGCGCCGGGCCGCACATTTCGTTTCGGAACGCGTTCCTATACTGCCGCCGCCATCGATGCCGGGATCGCCGCCTTGGGTGCACGCCGTCCGCCTTTCCTGTTCGCCCTGCTTGCGCTGCTCCTCGCCGGCCAGGCGCTGGCCGCGACCAACCTGGCCATGCTGGCGCCCGCCACGAAGGCACGGCTGCTTGAAGCGCGCGTCGGCGAGCGCATCGAACTGGCGGCGGTGCCCCGCGATTCGAAGTCGCAGGCGCCCGCGGTGCTGCAGCGCATCGACGTCTACGCGGCCGACGCCCGGGTGTACGTGCTGGGCGATGGCGGCGCGGTGGAAGTGCCGCGCAGCCCGAACCTGCACTTCATCAGCGTCGAAGGGCCGCGGGTGGCGTTGAGCCTGGATCCCGACGGCAGCAGCGGCGAGGGCTTGCTCATCGCCGACGACGGCGCGAACTACACGCTGCAGGCGCGGCCGCAGGCCGGCGGCCTTGCGCTGGAGATCGCGCGCCGCGCCGATCGCACGCCGCAGGGCGAGGCGCTGGACTTCGGCTATGCCCTGGGCAGCGACCTGCGCGAACCCACCGCGGCCCAGCTCGCCAGCATCGAGGCGCCCGCCGGCGCGGCGCAGCCCGCGGCCGACGCGCCCGACCTGGCCTCGCGCCAGGCGGTGATCGCGGTCGATACCGACAACGAGCTGATGAACCTCAAGTTCGGCAACAACGCCACCAGCGCCACCAACTACATCGCGGCGCTGTTCACCAACATGAACCTGATCTACGAGCGCGACCTCGACCTCACCGTGGTCCAGGGCACGACGATCCTGCGGCCCTCGACCACGCCCGATCCCTATCCGTCGACCTCGGCCACCGACACCGCCGACCAGCTCGACGAGCTCGGCATCTGGTGGCGCGACAACCAGAACGCGGTGTCGCGCGCGTTCGTGCTGCTGCTGTCGGGCAAGTCCAGCAGCGCCAACGTGTCCTCGGGCATCGCGTGGCTGGTGAGCTCGGGCCTGTACTGCAACGCCAAGGGCACCGCGGGCAGCAGCAACGTGTTCGGCCACTACGGGCTCAACCGCGTGTTCCGCTTCGGCGGCTCCACGGCGTCGAGCGACGCGCTGGTGACGGCGCACGAGGTGGGCCACAACCTCGGCGCCAGCCACACGCATTGCACCAACGCCGCCACCGGCAACTTCGACACCGGCACCAACACCATCGACCAGTGCTTCAACGGCGAGGCGGGCTCGGGCTGCTACGCCGGCGCGCAGGCCTGTCCCGGCACGCAGACCATCAACGGCGTGCCCAACGTCACCGGCACCCTGATGAGCTACTGCCACGTCTCCGGCGTGCCGCAGTGCGACGCGGCGCTGGTGTTCGCGCCGATCCAGCAGACGCGGCTGCGCCAACGCATCACGGACAATTTCCCCGGCTGCATCACGCCCACGGCCGCCACCAACCAGGCGCCGAGCGTGACCGCGCCGGGCGCCATCGGCACCAACGAGGACACCGCGGTCGTGGTCAACGGCGTGAGTTTCGCCGACGCCGACGCGGCCAGCGGCAACCTGACCGCGACCTTCAGCGTGGCCGCGGGCACGCTGACTGCCAGCAGCGGCGGCGGCGTCACCGTGGGCGGCAGCGCCACCGCGCTCACGCTGCGCGGCACGCTGGCGAACCTCAACGCCTTCCTGGCCGGCGGCGCGCTGGGCTACCTGCCCGCGGCCAACGCCACGGGCAACGTCGCGCTGGGCATCGCCATCAACGACGAGGGCAACACCGGCACCGGCGGGCCGCGCACCACCAACGGCGGCAGCACCTTCGTCATCGCCGCGGTCAACGATGCGCCGCAGTTCAGCGCGCCCGGCACCATCGCGATGATCGAGGACACCATGGTGCAGTTCGGCGGCATCGGCGTCAGCGACGTCGATTCCGGCGCGGCGAACCTCAGCGTCACGCTGGGCGTGGCGCAGGGCACGCTGATGGCGCCGGCCGCCTCGGGCATCGGCATCGCCGGCTCGCCGGGCGCGTCGGTGGTGCTCACCGGCACGGCCAGCGCGCTGTCGAG
>CAZTNB010000304.1:0-2739 GCA_964614825.1 uncultured Gammaproteobacteria bacterium | reverse complement strand
GGCGTCACCACCAGCGGCACCTTCGTCATCCGCCGCCGCAGCTACGGCTGAACGGGCTCAGCCTCCGGCGCCGCAGTCGGCTTCCTTGAGCATGCGATCGCGCCGGCGCAGGAGCGCCGCGCGTTCCTTGGCCGAGGCCGCGCCTTCGAGCACGGTGCGCACGCCCTCGCCGTCGAGCGCGCGCAGGCGGCTGCACAGTTCCGGCCCGATCCTGAGCGCGTGCCCCTCCAGGTGCGGCGGCGGCCCGGTGCTGGCGTCGAACGCAAGCCGATGGTCGCTGGCGAGCAGGATCCAGTCCGGACTGGTCCAGCCGAGGCTGGCCTGGGTGCGGCCGGCATTGCCGACCAGCGCATCCCAGACGTAGAGCAGCTCGATCTGCGCGGTGGGGTCGCACCACGGCGTGCCACCGGCCGCGCCGCTCGCCGCCTGGGCGGCGCTGATCATGCCCTCGGGCCGCCACTGCAGCACGCCCTGCGCGCCATCGATCTCGCGCGCCACCGTGGTCGGCACCAGGCCCAGGCCCAAGGCGCGGTCGAGGCGGTACGCGGCGAGCTCGCGACTGCCGCCCTTGCGCGCCGGGTACCACCACGCCAGCAAGGTGCCGCCCGGGTGCGCGAGCTGCACCACGCTGGCGTGCGCCTGGCCCTCGACCTTCTGGTTCGATGCCACGGCGGCGCCGGCGAGCAGGGCCTCGAGCGCCGCTTCGCTGCCGCCTGGCCAGCGCAGGTCCACCGGACTGGCGTCGACCAGCAGCGGCGCGCGGGTGCCGTCCTCGCGGATCGCGGTGACCTTGCCGCCGGCGAACTCGGTCGCGTAGCCGGAGCCGCGGTAGACCGCCTTCAGCATGCCGGTGTCGAGCAGCACCGCGCGCCCGCGCAGGCGCTCGGTCGGGCGCAGCGCAGGCGCGACCGTATGGCCCATCGACACCCGCGCCACCGCGAACTGGCGCACCGCGGCCTCGGCCACGTCCTGCACCAGCACCGGACGGCACAGCGCCAGCCCGCGGTACCAGACCGGTCCCTGCACCGCGAACAGCGGCGCCCGGTCGAAGTCGATGACGCGCTGCGCGGTGGCGGCCAGCAGCGGATCCGCCGCCGGCGTCGCGGCTGCCGGGTCGGTCGGCGCCGTCGCGGCGGCGAGGCGCGCCTGGACCGCGCCGACGCGGGTCTCGCCCGGCACGTCGAATCCGATCCAGCCGGCGGCTTCGAGCGCGACGACGTCGGCCAGGTAGGCGCGCAGCTGCGCGTTGAACTCGCGATTGAGCCGCTCGAGGTCGTAGCCCGCCAGGGCCGGCGACGGGCCGCCGTGCATGAACACGGTATCGCCGATCGCGATCGCGACCGGGCGCTGCAGCAGCCACGCGCCATAGCGGCCGTCGGCGGCGAAGGCGCGGCGGTGCGCGAACCAGCCGGGCGGGAACTTCGCATCGAAGGCCTGGCGCTGCGCGGACTCGTCGCCGCCCGCGGGCTGCCGCGTGCGCCAGGCCGCGAAGGCCTGCGCGCGTTCCTCGGCGCTCTCCTCGCCGGCGAAGGCGGCGAATTCCCCGGCGGCCGCATCGCGCAGCTCGCCGCCGAGGTTCATCACCTCGTGGTTGCCGAGCAGCACGTGCACCCGGCCGCCGGCGGCGGCGGCCTCGCCTTCGAGCCGCATCAGCAGGTCGAGCACCTTGCGCGAGTCGGCGCCGCGATCGAGCAGGTCGCCGACGCTGACCAGGTGCGCGCCGCCGCCGCGCCAGTGCTGCGCGTCGTCGAGGACGGCCGCGGCCTGCAGGGACTTCACCAGCGTGTCGTAGGCGCCGTGCACGTCGCCCACCGCCACCACGCGCTCCTGCGCCGGATAGCGCCAGGTCTCCGCCGCCGCGCCGCCGGCGGCGAGCAGCAGGCACAGGGCGAGGCGGTGCAGGGTCGCGGTCATGGTCAGAAGGTTCCCAGTTCGCCCTTGTCGATGCGACGGAGCAGGAAGCGGCGCCGGCGGTCCACCTCCTGGATCTCGCGCCGGGTCAGCCCCAGTTGCACGCGGTCGCTGCGCACGCGCACGCCGAGGTCGCCGGACAGGGGCGGGATGCCGGCCACCGGTTCGTACGCGCCGCCACGGCGCTCCCAGGTCGCCACCGCCGCCAGCAGCGCCTGCAGCGCCTTGAGGTCGAGGGCGCGCAGGCGCGCCACGGTCGCGGCCGGGATCGCCGGCACGCGGATCTCGCGCCACTCGGTGCCGCGGTTGCTGCCGGGCGAGGCGAAGGCGACGCCGTTGTCGACCGCGAAGGCGCGCGGGTTGCCGGGCCAGGTCGAGATCAGCAGGTTGCCGGCGTTGGTGTCGCTGTGCCGGATCAGGTGGGTGAGCACGTTGAGGTTGGCGATGTGGCGCGCGTACACCGGGTCGCTGGCGAAGCGCTGGGCATCCCACAGCTCCTTCGGCCCGCTCACGTTCTTGAGCCAGTACTGCAGCACGACCAGCACCTCGTCGACGCCGCGGAAGGTGGCGCGAATCTTCGGCGCGTAGGGCCGCATCTGCGCCAGCGGCAGCATGCGCAGCACGGTCGGCGGAACCACGTAGTCGGGCTCGTCGAGGAAGGCCTGCTGCAGCCGGTAGGCGGCGAGCTCGTAACGCGGCTCGTTGTTGAACTCGGTGGCGCCGGGGTTCGCCGGGCGGATCTTGACCCGCAGCTCGACCCCGTCGTCGAAGCGCAGGTCGCTCTTGAGCGCGACGTCCTCGGCGATGCCGCGCGATGCCACCGCGCCC
>CAZTNB010000303.1:0-2753 GCA_964614825.1 uncultured Gammaproteobacteria bacterium | reverse complement strand
GCGGTAGAAGTCGAGGCTGGCGGGATTGGCCAGCGCGTCGGTGTTCTTCACCGGCTTGCCGTGGATGAGGTTGCGCACCGCGAGTTCGGTGATCTTGCCGGAGATGGTGCGCGGGATGTCGGGCACCTGCACGATCTTGGCCGGCACGTGGCGCGGGGTGGTGTTCTCGCGGATCGCGCGGCGGATGCGGTCGCGGAGCTTGTCGTCGAGCGCCACGCCCTCGCGCAGGCGCACGAACAGGATCACGCGCACGTCGTTGTCCCAGTCCTGGCCCACGCAGATCGATTCCAGCACCTCGGGCACGCGCTCGACCTGGCGGTAGATCTCCGAGGTGCCGATGCGCACGCCGCCGGGATTGAGCACCGCGTCGGAGCGGCCCAGGATCACCACGCCGTCGTGCTCGGTGAGCAGGGCGTAGTCGCCGTGGCACCAGGTGTTGGGCACCTTCTCGAAATACGCCGCGTGGTACTTGGCGCCGTCGGGATCGTTCCAGAACCCCACCGGCATGCACGGGAACGGCGCGGTGCAGGCCAGTTCGCCGGGCTGCTCGCGCACCGGCTTGCCGTCCTCGTCGAGGATCTCGACCTTCATGCCGAGGCCGCGGCACTGCAGTTCGCCGCGGTACACCGGCAGCAGCGGGTTGCCCAGCGCGAAGCAGGAGATGATGTCGGTGCCGCCGGAGATCGAGGCCACCATCAGGCGGTCCTTGATGTCGCGGTAGCAGTAGTCGAAGCTCTCCGGCGCGAGTGGCGAGCCCGTCGAGAGCAGCGTGCGCAGCGCCAGCAACTTGTGCGTCTCCGCCGGCTTGACCCCGGCCTTCTCGATCGCCGCGAGCCACTTGGCGCTGGTGCCGAAGATGCTCACGCCAGCCTCGTCGGCGAGGTCCCACAGCGCGTTGCCGTCGGGATGCGAGGGCGAGCCGTCGTACAGCACCACGGTGGCGCCGACCGCGAGGCTCGAGACCAGCCAGTTCCACATCATCCAGCCGCAGGTGGTGTAGAAGAAGATGCGGTCCTCGCGCTTGAGGTCGGTGTGCAGCACCAGTTCCTTGAGGTGCTGGATGAGGGTGCCGCCGGCGCCGTGCACGATGCACTTGGGCACGCCGGTGGTGCCGCTGGAATACATCACGTACAGCGGGTGGTCGAAGGGCACCGGCTCGAATTCGAGCGGCGCCGGCGCATGGGGCGCCACGAATTCCGCCAGGGCCACGGCGCGCGGCACCGTCGCCACCGCGGCCGGCGTGGGCGCGTCGAGATAGGGCACGACCACCACGCGCTCGATCGCCGGGATCTGGCCGAGGATGCCGGCCACGCGCTCCAGGCAATCGAAGCGCTTGCCGCCGTAGGCATAACTGGCCGCGGTGAACAGCACCTTGGGTTGGATCTGCCCGAAGCGGTCGACCACGCCGTTGATGCCGAAGTCGGGCGAGCAGGAGGACCAGATCGCGCCCAGGCTGGTGGTGGCCAGCATCGCGACCACGGCCTCGGGGATGTTGGGCAGGAAGCCGGCCACGCGGTCGCCGGTGCGCACGCCCGCGGCGGACAGTGCCTGCTGCAGGCGCGAGACCTCGTCGGCGAGTTCGGCGTAGCTCAGTTCACGGGTCTGGCCGGTCTCGCCGCGGAACCAGATCGCGCAGCGCTCGTCGCGATGGCGCAGCAGGTTCTGGGCGAAGTTGAGCCGCACGTTGGGGAACCAGCGCGCGCCCGGCATGCGGTCGGCGTCGATGAGCACCGGCTCGCGCTCGCCGCTGGCGCGGATGCCGCAGAAATCCCACACCGCGGTCCAGAAGCGCTCGGGGCGGCGGATCGAGAAATCGTACAGGTCCGGCCAGGACTGCACCTGCTCGTCGCACTCGGACTGCACGAACTTGAGGAAGCGCGAGAGGTTGGCGCGCTCCACGCGCTCCTTGCCCGGGGTCCAGAGCGGGCCGACCGATTCCATGCCGATCCTTTGCGCGCCGCGACGGGTGGACGGCGGGGGTGGAAAGTTACCGGATGGCGCGGGCGCGGGCCAGCGGACGAAGGGGCAGTCCGCTTCCCGCCATGTCACCCCGGCCCAGCGCTGCGCGCTTCATCAAGGCGTCGCGGGCGCGGCGGCCTTCGGGGCGGAGCCGAAGTCGCCGTCGGCTTGCGCCGCAAGGTACGCGGTGACGGCGTAGACGGCGACGTTCTGGTTCAGCGCCTTGACGTCCACCTTGTCGAGGGTGTCGTTGGCGGTGTGGTGCAGGTCGAAATACTCGGTGCCGTCCTGCTGCAGGCTCAGCGCCGCGACGCCGGCCGCGACCATCGGGCCCACGTCGGGTCCGCCGTGGGCGTAGGGCAGGCCGCGCGAGACCTTGAGCGGCCCCAGCACCTGCATGATCTGGTCGATCGCGCCGCGCGCCTCGGGCTTCACCGCGCTGTCGAGGCGCCAGATGCGGCCGGCGCCGAAGTCCGATTCGAAGGTCAGCACGTGGCGCGCGATCTCGTGCTTGTGCGCCTCGTGGTACGCGTTGCCGCCGAAGATGCCCTGTTCCTCGTTGGCGAATGCCACCACGCGGATGGTGCGCTTGGGCGGGGTCGGCAGGCGGCCGATCGCGTGCCCGGCCGCGATCGAGATCGCGACCCCGGCGCCATCGTCGATCGCGCCGGTGCCGAGGTCCCAGGAATCGAGGTGCCCGCCGATGAGCACGACTTCGTCGGGCAGCTCGCTGCCGGTGATCTCGCCGATCACGTTGGCGCCGGTGTGCTCGCCGTCGAAGCCCACGTCCAGCG
>CAZTNB010000302.1:0-2771 GCA_964614825.1 uncultured Gammaproteobacteria bacterium | reverse complement strand
CCTCCGACGCGCGCCCCTCGCTCGCCGTGCTGCCCTTCGTCAACATGTCCGCGGTGGCCGAGAACGAGTACTTCTCCGACGGCCTGACCGAGACCCTGCTCAACATGCTGGCCCAGGTCGAGGGCCTCAAGGTCACCGCGCGCACCTCCGCCTTCGCCTTCAAGGGCACCAACAAGGACATCCGCGAGATCGCGACCACGCTCAACGTCAACGCCGTGCTCGAGGGCTCGGTGCAGCGCGCCGGCCAGCGCGTGCGCATCACCGCGCAGCTGATCGACGCGCGCGACGGCAACCACCTGTGGTCGCAGAGCTACGACCGCACGCTCGACGATCTCTTCACCATCCAGGACGAGATCGCGGCGGCGGTGGCGAAGGAGCTGACCCGCTCGTTGCTTGGCGCCGGCGCCGCCGTGCCTGCGGTGGGCGAGGTCGGCACCCATGACGGCGAGGCCTACGACCTCTATCTGCGCGGCATGGCGCAGATCAACCTCGGAAGCTACGCTGCGCTGCCCGATGCCGAGCGAAAGCTCAAGCAAGCGGTCGCGCGCGATCCCGGGTTCGCCGACGCGCGCATCGCGCTGGGTCGCACCTACCTGCAGATGGCGCGCACGGGCGCGATCGGGAGCCCGGAGGCCGCGGCGCGCGGACTGCCGATCCTGGCGCCGCTGCTCGAGGGCGAGGACGCCGATCCGCGCGCGCTGGCCTATGACGCGGTACTGCGCTCGGATGCAAGCGGCGCGGCGGTCGACGTCGCCGATCGCGACGAGCTCGTGGCCGTGACGGCCGCGGCCCTGGCGCGCGCGCCGAACTGGATCGACCTGTATCGCCTCGCCGCCCAGGTGCTGCCGGACGCGAAGGCAGCCGAGGCGCTGGCGATCATCGACCGGGGCCTCGAGCGCGACCCCCTGTCGATCGCGCTGCTGGACGAGAAGGGCCGCAAGCTCGTTGAGCTGAAGCGCCCCGACGAAGCGCTGGCGGTCTACGCGAAGATGCGCGAGCTGGCGCCGGACAGCGTGATGGGCTACCACGGCGAGACGCTGCTGCACCAGGGCGCGGGCCGCTACGTCGATGCCATCTACTGGTGCACGCGCACCATGGCGGTGGACCCCGACGACCATGAACTGCCGGCGTTCGTGGCGCAGGACCTGCTGATGCTGGGGCTCACCGAGGAGGCGGCGCCCTGGGTTCGCCGCGCGGAGCTGCTCAATGCCTCGGGCTCGGACACCCAGCGCGTGCTGATCCAGTATGCCGAGCGGACCGGCGACACTGCGCGCGCGCTGGCGCTGTCCCGGGAGATCCTGCGCGCGAAGCGGGACAACCGGCGCTGGGTGTACGGCATGGCGGCGATCCACTACCTGACGCTGATGGACGAGGCCGGCAAGCTCGACGAGGCCCTGGCCTTCATGGACCAGGTCTCGCCGGGCGTGCTGGAACTGCCGCCGCCGCTTCCGCAATCGGAATTCGACCTGGTCGCGCAGGGAATCGTCACCGGATTCCTCGCTCGCGGGGCGCAACCCGCGGAGCGCGAACTGCGGGCGGACGCGCTGCGCGCGGGTATCGCGAAGTGGGATCAGGACTTCGACTTCGAGAACGACGTGATCGGGGCGATCCTGGCCGAGCTGCGCGGCGAGCGGTCTCGCGCAGTGAAGCTCCTGGTTGGTGAACTCGACGATCCCACCAACGAGATCTGGGAGTGGCGCATCGGCCTGCTGCGCGACCCGGTGCTGGGCCCGGTCACGAAGGAGCCCGAGGTAGCCGCGGCCCTCGCCCGCATGGAAGCCAACTATGCCGCCCAGGGCGAGCGCTATCGCAGGATGGTCGCCGACGGCGAGATCAAGGTTCCGTAGTGCGGAGTCGCGCGATGAACTGGTGGGCGCGGCTCCAGCAGCGGCAGGCGCTTGTCGCCGCCCAAGCCGCTCCCACGAGGTCGCGGGTTCGGGATCCAGACAACGACGACTGGAGCGAAGCCACCCCATGATGAACATCGCCGCGAACCTGGTCCGCAACGCCAACCTGCTGCCGGACAAGGTCGCGATCCGCTTCGGCGAGCGCGCGATCACCTATGCCGAGTTCGATCGCGCGGCGAACCAGGTCGCCAACGGCCTGCGCGCGCTCGGCATCCGCCAGGGCGACAAGGTCGCGCTGGCCTGCCCGAACCTGCCGACCTTCCCCATTGTCTATTACGGGATCCTCAAGCTGGGCGCGGTGGTGGTGCCGATCAACGTGCTGCTCAAGGGCGCCGAGATCGCCTACCACCTCAAGGATTCCGACTCGCGCGCCTTCCTGTGCTTCGAGGGCACGCCGGACCTGCCGCTGGGGCAGGCCGGTTGGGACGGCTTCCGCGAGGCCGGGACCTGCGAGCACTTCGCCCTGATCATGGCCGATCCGTCGAAGCCCGCGGCCATCGAGGGCGCGAGCACGCTCGCGCAACTCATGCGCGACCAGCCCGCGAGCTGCGACCTCGCGCTCACCGCGGCCGACGACACCGCGGTGATCCTCTATACCTCGGGCACCACCGGCCGGCCCAAGGGCGCCGAGCTCACGCATTCGAACGTGATGATGAATTCCCTGTGCAACAAGGGCCTGATGAGGCTGGTGGCGGACGACGTGCACCTGCTGGTGCTGCCGCTGTTCCACTCCTTCGGCCAGGTCGTGCAGATGAACGGCGTGGTCCTGTGCGGCTCGACCATGGTGCTGCTGCCGCGCTTCGATCCCGATGCCGCGCTCGCGGCGATGGTCAAGCACAAGGTGACGGTGTTCGCCGGCGTGCC
>CAZTNB010000301.1:0-2789 GCA_964614825.1 uncultured Gammaproteobacteria bacterium | reverse complement strand
GCCGGCGGTGACGTGCGCGCCGTTGCCGTTGCTGGTGTCGCCGCTGGTGCCGACGGTGAGCGGGAACGAGGGCAGGATGTAGCCGCCGCCACTCACGGCCGGGTTGATGCTGGCGAAGCCGTTGGGCCGGATCACGAGGTACGGCGAGACCGGCTCGGCGCCGCCCGGATCGCGGTAATAGAGGATGAAGGTGGTATTGAGCGCGGTGTCGCCGGAGGCCTGGATGCTGTAGGCGCGGGTATTGCCGCCGGGCCGCAGCAGCACTTCGGCCGCGCTGCCCGCCGTGGTCGAATCGGCGTTGACCGTGAGCTCGGTGGCGCTGGAGAAGGGCGCGCCGTTGAGCGCCGCGCCGCCGGTGGCGCGCACCACGAACTGGTTCGCCGCCGTGGGCCCGAAGGCGGTGGCGCTGGACCCATCGGCGAAGGCGAAGGAGCCCGTGCCCAGGGTGGCGCTGGCGCCGAAGGCCGCCGCGCCGTCGGTCGCGAGCTCGGCCACCACCGGGTTCGCGGTGGCCGTCGGGCTGGTGCCGAAGGCGTACTGCAGCGCGGCGTTGCCGCCGGTGGTGCGCCGATACAGGCCCCACTGGTTGACGAAGGCGCCGGCGCCGTCGAGTTCGGCCAGGCCGATCGCGGAGCCGCCGCTGCCGCCGTTGGTGCTGTACAGGCCGAGCTGCGCATCGACGTCCTCGAGCACCAGTTCCAGCGGGTCGGGGGCGTCGGTGGCGTCGAGGCCGATCGCGGTGCGCGTGACGTGCAGCCGCGCCAGCGGATCGATGGCGCCGCCGCCCAGGCGCAGCGCGCCGTCGTAGTCGAGCAGCAGGCGGGTGACATAGCCGGTGAACGGGTTGGTGCCCACCGACTGGATCGAGAACGCCGCATCCGCGGGCGCCGTGCCGATCGCGCTGAGGTTGAAGAAGGCGGTGGCGCCGCGCGGCCACAGGCCGAGGTCGGCGTTGGGCTCCACCGGCACCGGCGAGCCGCGCACGGTCAACTCCGTGTTGTTGTTGAAGCGCGTGCCGTTGACCACCACGCCCACGTCGCTGCGCAGCTCCAGCGGCGCGCCGTTGGTGGTGCCGAGGAACGCGCCGGCGCCGGCCGCGTTGCCGCCCACGCCCCAGTAGTTGCCCGCCAGCGCGGCCAGGTTGAGGTCCTGCGGCTGCACCGAGCCGTCGAGGATCTCGGCGCTGGCCACCGCGTCGTCGGCGAGTTGCGCCGCGCCGACCGATCCGGTCGCCAGCTTGGGACCGGTGACCGCGGCGTCGGCGATCTCCGCCGTGGCCACGGCGCCGTCGGCGAGTTTGGGCGCGGTCACCGCGTTGTCGGCGAGCTTGGGCGTGGTCACCGCGCCATCGGCCAGCGCGAAGCCGCTGAACGCATCCGGCGCCAGCTTCGCTGCGGTGACCGCGGCGTCGGCGATCGCCGGCGTGCCGACCGCGCCGGCCTGCAGCTTCGGCGCCGACACCGCGCCGTCGGCGAGCTTGGGCGCGGTCACCGCGGCGTCCTCGAGCTCGACGTCGCCGACGCTGCCCGCGGCCGGCCGCAAGGCGTAGGGCGTGGGCGTCAGCAGCTGGCGCGGGTCCAGCACTTCGAAGGCGCCGGCGCTGGCGCCGGGACGCACGCCGATCTCCACGTACACGCGCTCGCCCAGGAACGCGCCGGGACCGAAGTCGAGCACGGCGTCGAACAGGCCGCCGCGCACGTCGAGGTCCTCGAGCACCAGCGCCGGCAGCAGCGGCGCGCCGCCGGCGGCCTGCGCGTACAGCACGAACTGGAAGTCGTGCGCGCCCTCGGCGGGGATGCCCTGTTCCACCAGGCGGCCCTGGTAGCTGAATGCGGTGCCCAGCGGCTCCGCGCCGGCGGCGCCGGCCAGAAGGAGCAGCAGGAGGCCCAGACCGTGGCGCATGGCGAAGTCCTCGTTCGAACCCTGTCTCCCGGAGCAACGCCGGGTGCGAGCGCGAACGAACAGGCCGGGAAGGCGCGGTCGCCTCAGCCGGTACCCGCGATCCGCGCCAGCAGCTCGCGCGCCGTCTGCGTGCGCCGGTGCCGCGGCCCCAGCGCCGCTTCGCGGCCGGCCAGCACCACCTGCGCCAGCTCGCGCGCCTCGTCGCGGCGGCCCAGGGCGAGCAGGGCGCGCGCCAGGTATTCCTGCGCCAGCAGGGTGTACGGACTCCGCGCCCCCAGCATCGCGGTCTTGAGCTCGACCGTGCGCCGGTGCAGCGGCTCGGCCTCGGCGGCGCGGCCCAGCGCGGTCAGCGCATTGCCGATCGCGTCCTCGGTCTCGAGCGTGAAGGGATGGTCGGGTCCGGCGAAGTCGACCATGCGCGGGCGCAGGGCCTCGCCGGCCGCCAGCGCCTCGGCGTGGCGCCCCAGCGCATTGAGGATCTCGACGCGGTTGAAGGTGTCGATCAGGGTCTGCGCCTGCTTCGGGCCGTACTCGCGCTCCACCGCCGGCACCAGCGTCTCGTACTCCGCCAGCGCCTCGGCGTCGCGCCCGCTCTCGTGCAGGGTCACGGCGAGGTTGGAGCGCATGCCCAGCGCCATCCGGCTGTCGGCGCCGTCGAGTTCGGTGGCCAGTGCCAGCATCTCGCGCTGCAGTTTTTCCGCCTCCTCGGTGCGGCCCTGGTCGCGGATCGCGATGCTCAGGTTGCCGCCGAAGGCGACCGTGCTGCGCGTGCGCGGGCCATAGGCCTCCTCGCTCGCCGCCAGCACCTCGCGGTACACCGTCTCGGCATCGGCAAAGCGCCCGAGCTGGCTGAGCGCGATGGCCAGCTCGTTGCGCACCCAGATCGC
>CAZTNB010000300.1:0-2799 GCA_964614825.1 uncultured Gammaproteobacteria bacterium | reverse complement strand
GCACCACGTCGTCGCGCGTGCGCAGCAGCTCGCGCGCGCCGGCATCGCCGCGCAGCCGCGCCACGGCGCCGAACCACGCCCGCGGCAGGATCGCCGGCACGCCGCGCACGCCGGCATAGGCCGAGGCCGCGGCGTGGCCGGGATGCGCCCGCCACGCGGCCAGCAGCGCCGCGAGGTGCGCGCCGTCCAGCGCCGGCTGGTCGCACAGCAACACCAGCGCGCCGGCGCAGCGCGGGTCCAGCGCGGCGATGCCGGCGCGCAGGGATGCCGCCATGCCCTCGTCCCAGCCCGGGCAGGCGATCGCGCGCGCGGCCAGTCCCTCGAGCTCGCGCGCCGCCGCCGCTTCGGCGCCGAGCACGACCACGACGTCGAGCGGCTGCGTGTCCAGCGCCAGCCGGATCGCGCGCCGCAGCAGGGATTCGCCATCGTGGCGCAGCAGCGCCTTGGCCTGGCCGAGGCGGCGCGACGCGCCGGCGGCGAGGACCACCGCGCCGTGCGCCACCGCGCTCATGCCTGGCGCGCGAAGTGCTGCTGCAGTTGCGCCGCGATCGACAAGGCGATCGCCTCCGGCCCCTCGCCGCCCAGCGCCAGGCCGGCCGGCGCGTGCAGCTGCGGCAGCAGCGCATCGCGCGCGGCGGGGTCGAGTTCGGCCAGCAGTTCGTCGCGGCGCGCGGGCGGGCCGAGCAGGGCCACGTACGGCACCGCCGTCGGCGCCGCGGCGAGCGCGGCCAGGGCCTCGCCGTCGCTGCTGGCGCCATGCGTCATCACGATCACCGCGTCGGCGCGCGGCGCCGCCAGCGCCGCGAGGCCGGCGGCGGGGCGGGCATGGTGCAGCACGTCGGCATCGGGCAGGCGTTGCGGGTCCAGCAGTCCGGCACGATGGTCGATGACCGCGACGTGCCAGCCCAGGCCGCGCGCGAGGCGCGTGAGCAGCGGCGCTTCCGGCCCCGCGCCCACCAGCAGCAGGCGCGGGATCGGCGGCAAATGCACCACGGCGGCGTGCGCGGGGGCGCCATCGATCGCCACCACCACCGCGCCCGGCACGTGCGCCCGCGCGCGCTGCAACGCGGCCAGCGCCTGCGGCGCCAGCTCGGGACACCGCGCCACCTCGGCGTGGCCGCGCTCGACCAGCCAGGCGCCGCGTTGCGCGCCATCGAGCAGCACGCAAAGGCGCAGCGGCGCGCCGCCCTGCAGGAGCGCGGCGAAGGCGGCGACCAGCGCGGCGTCGCGTTGCGGCGCCAGCGGCAGCAGCACGATGCGCATGCTGCCGCGGCAGCCGCTGCCCGAACCGAACAGGCGGTCCTCGTCGGCCCGCGTGTCGAGCACCGCCTCGCGCGGCTCGTCCGCCGCCAGCGCCGCGGCCGCGAGGCGCTCGATCTCCGGCTCCAGGCAGCCGCCGGACAGGGTGCCGGTGCGGCGCCCCTGCGCATCGACCGCCGCCATCGCGCCCGGCTTGCGATAGGTGGAACCGGCCGTCGCCACCACCAGCGCGAGCGCGCAGGATTGTCCCGCCTGCAGCGTGGCGCGCAGTGCCTCGATCACGCCACGCGCGCCGCCGGCGGCGGTGGCTGCGGGCGCGCGGGCCGGAACCTCGATGCCGGTCATGCGCCAATTATGCGGGAGGCGCGGGTGGGCAGCGCGTCATGTCCCGGCGGCGTGCGGTTGGCGTCGAGGCCCGCGGACGGGCTTGCGACGGCTGCCGCGGTGGCGTCCCCGGGGCGGCTAGGGGGCTTCGTGGCCTGCGCCGGCCGGATGGCGGTCCAGGCGCCGGTAGCCGATCGCCTCGCTGAGGTGGGCGGTGCCGAGCGCCTCGACGCCGTCGAGGTCGGCCAGGGTGCGCGCGACGCGCAGGATGCGGGTCCAGGCGCGGGCCGAGAGGCCGAGGCGCTCGACCGCGCGCTCGAGCAGCGATTGGTCGGCCGGGCGCAGCGCGCAGTGGCGCTCGAGTTCGCGCGGTGCCAGCTGCGCATTGAGCATGCCGCTGCGCTGCAGCTGCAGCGCGCGCGCGGCGCGCACGCGCGCCGCGACCGTGGCGCTGGATTCGCCGGCGGGTCCCTGCAGTGCCGCGCGCGGCAGGCGCGGTACTTCCACGTGCAGGTCGATGCGATCGATCAGCGGACCGGAGATGCGGCCGGCGTACTTGCGCACCACGTCGGTGGTGCAACGGCAGCGGCCGGAGGGATCGCCCGAGTAGCCGCACGGACAGGGGTTCATCGCCGCCACCAGCTGGAAGCGGGCCGGGTACTCCGACTGGCGCGCGGCGCGCGAGATGTGGATTCGGCCGGATTCGAGCGGCTCGCGCAGCATCTCCAGCACGCGGCGGTCGAACTCCGGCAGCTCGTCGAGGAACAGCACGCCGGCGTGCGCGAGCGAGATTTCGCCCGGCCGCGCGTGCGGGCCGCCGCCCACCATGGCGATGGCCGACGCCGAATGGTGCGGATGCCGGTAGGGGGCGCGGCCGAAATCGGCGGGGGACGGCGCCACGCCGGCCACCGAGGCGATCGCCGCGGCCTCCAGCGCGCTGGTCTCGTCCAGCACCGGCAGCAGGCCGGGCAGGCGGCTGGCGAGCAGGGTCTTGCCGGTGCCGGGCGGGCCGATCAGCAGCAGGTTGTGCCCGCCGGCGGCCGCCACTTCGAGCGCGCGCCGTGCCTGCGGCTGCCCGCGCACGTCGGCGAGGTCGGGCGCTTCGACCCGTGGCGCCGGCGCGCCGGCCGCGGGCGCCGCCGCCCGCGGCAACTCGTGCACGCCGCGCAGCCAGGCGCAGACCTCGAGCAGGCTGCGCGCGGTGCGCACGTCGGC
>CAZTNB010000299.1:0-2844 GCA_964614825.1 uncultured Gammaproteobacteria bacterium | reverse complement strand
CGACACCGCCTCGTCGATCATGACGCGTTGTTGAACTGGTTGCGCGTAGCGTCGACGGCCAAGTGCCAGGCCACGACCACGCGGCATTTCCGATGACCACCCCCGCCCGCGCATTCCGCGGCAACAAGGCCGCCCTGCCGAGCAAGCCCTGCGCGGCCTGCGGCCGCCCGATGAGCTGGCGTCGCCGTTGGGCGCGCTGCTGGGACGAGGTCAGGTTCTGTTCCGCTGGCTGCCGGCGCGCCAAGGGTGCCCGTGGCTGAACTGCGCCACCTGGTGCTGGTGCTGGGTGACCAGCTCGACCTCGACGCGGCGGCCTTCGATGGCTTCGATCCCGCGCACGATGCGGTGTGGATGGCCGAGGTGGCCGGCGAATCGACCCACGTGTGGTCGAGCAAGCCGCGCACGGTGATGTTCCTGGCCGCGATGCGCCACTTCGCGCAGGCGCTGCGCGCGGCCGGCCGACCCTTGCATTACAGGCGGCTGGACGACCCCGACAACCGCGGCAGCCTGCAGGCGCAGTTGCAAGCCGACCTCGAGCGCCTGCGCCCCGACCGGCTGCTGTTGACGATGCCGGGCGACTGGCGGGTGCTGCAGGCCATGCAGGCCGCGGCGCAGGCCGGCGGACTGGCGCTGGACATCCGCGAGGACCGCCATTTCTACTGCAGCGTGGGCGAGTTCGCGGCGCACGCGCGGGGCCGCAAGTCGCTGCGCATGGAGTACTTCTATCGCCACATGCGCCGGCGCCACGCCGTGCTCATGCGCGGCGACGCGCCCGAGGGCGGGCAATGGAACTTCGATCCCGACAACCGCGCGGCCTTCGGCGCCGCGGGCCCCGGCGTCGTGCCGGCGCGCGCGGTGTTCGCCCCCGACGCGCTCACGCGCGAGGTGATCGCGCTGGTCGACGAGCGCTTCGCCACGCACCCCGGCCGCCTGGACGACTTCGCCTGGCCGGTGACGCGCGCGCAGGCGCTGTCCGCGCTGCAGCGCTTCATCGACGACCGCCTGCCGAGCTTCGGCCGCTACCAGGACGCGATGTGGCCGGGCGAGCCGTGGCTGTACCACGCGCAGCTCGCGGCCGCCCTGAACCTGAAGCTGCTCAATCCGCGCGAGGTGGTCGACGCGGCCGTGGCCGCGTATCGCGCGGGCGCCGCGCCGCTGGCCAGCGTGGAAGGCTTCGTGCGCCAGGTCCTGGGCTGGCGCGAGTACGTGCGCGGCATCTACTGGACCCGCATGCCCGGCTACGCCGCGCTCAACGCGCTGGATGCGCGCGAGGACCTGCCGGCCTGGTACTGGACCGGCGCCACCGAGATGGCCTGCCTGCGCGATGCACTGGCGCAGACCCTGGCGCACGGCTACGCCCACCACATCCAGCGCCTGATGGTCACCGGCCTGTACGCGCTGATGTACGGCGTGGAGCCGCAACAGGTGCATGCCTGGTACCTGGCGGTCTACGTCGATGCCGTCGAATGGGTCGAACTGCCGAACACCCTGGGCATGAGCCAGTACGCCGACGGCGGCCTGATGGCGAGCAAGCCCTACGTCGCCACCGGCAAGTACATCCAGCGCATGAGCCCGCACTGCCGCGGCTGCCGCTACGACCCGGCACAGCGCACCGGCGAGCGGGCATGTCCCTTCACCACGCTGTACTGGGACTTCCTGTTGCGCCACCGGACGCGGCTGGCCGCCAACCCGCGCATGGCACTGCAGGTGCGGAACGTGGCGCGCCTGGACGCGAACCAGCAGCACGGGATCCGCGAACGCGCCGCGGCGATTCGCCGTGGCGAGGTCGCGTAGCCAGGGCGAACCTGCCCGCGTGCGGTGGCGGGAGCGCCCACGGTGCGCTCCTGCAATGGCGACGGCGCGCGGCGGTAGACTGGCGCCATGAAGATCGCCTCCTGGAACGTCAATTCGCTCAAGGTGCGGCTGCCGCACCTGGAGGAATGGCTCAAGCTCGCGCAGCCCGACATCGTCGGCCTGCAGGAGACCAAGCTCGAGGACAAGGCCTTCCCGGTCGACGCCATCGCCGCGCTCGGCTACCAGTGCCTCTACAGCGGGCAGAAGACCTACAACGGCGTCGCCGTGCTGGCGCGCCAGGCGCCCGCCGACCCGGTCGCCGCGATCCCCGGCTTCGCCGACGAGCAGCGCCGCGTGCTCGCGGTCACCGTGGGCGAGGTGCGCGTGGTCAACCTCTACGTGGTCAACGGCCAGGCCGTGGGCAGCGACAAGTACGCCTACAAGCTCGAGTGGATGCGCGCGGTGGCGCAGTGGCTGCGCGCCGAGCAGGCGCGGCATCCGGCGCTGGTGGTGCTGGGCGATTTCAACGTCGCGCCGGAGGACCGCGACGTGCACGATCCGGAAGCGTGGCGCGACCAGGTGCTGTGCTCGGCGCCCGAGCGCGAGGCGCTGCGCGCGATCACCGACCTCGGGCTCGCCGACACCTTCCGCCTGTTCGAGCCGGGCGCCGGCCACTACAGCTGGTGGGACTACCGGCAGGCGGCGTTCCGGCGCAACCTCGGCCTGCGCATCGACCTGGTGCTGGCCAGCGCGGCGCTGCGCGCGCGATGCCGCGGCGCCGGCATCGACCGCGCGCCGCGCACCTGGGATCGTCCGTCCGACCACGCGCCGGTGTGGGCGGAGTTCGACTGAGGTGGGCGACGACGACCAGGCCTGGCTCGACGACGCCGAGCTGGAGGAACTGCACCAGCTGCTGTCCGAACACGGCGGCGAGGACGACCTGCTGCTCGACGGCGTGCACGGGCTGCTGACCGCGATCAGCATCGGGCCCGAGCCGGTGCCGGTGGAGGAATGGCTGCCGCAGGTGCTCGACGCCGACAAGCCCTTCGA
>CAZTNB010000298.1:0-2848 GCA_964614825.1 uncultured Gammaproteobacteria bacterium | reverse complement strand
CGCCGCCAGGAACCCCGTCGCGATACCAAGGTTCCGCAGCGCACCATCGTCCGCACCGCAGCAACTTTTGCGCCGCACAAGGTTCTGCTAGGGTGGGTCATGGCCAAGATCCGCGTCATCAAGAAGTACCCGAACCGGCGTCTCTACGACACCGAGATCTCGAGCTACATCACCATCGAGGACGTGCGGCAGCTGGTGGTGGACAACGAGGTGTTCGAGGTCCGCGACGCCAAGAGCAACGAGGACATCACCCGCTCGGTGCTGCTGCAGATCATCTCCGAACACGAGGATCGCGGCACCCCGATGTTCTCGACCACGGTGCTGTCGCAGATCATCCGCTTCTACGGCGATTCCCTGCAGGGCTTCGTCGGCAGCTACCTGGAGCGCTCGCTGCAGACCTTCCTCGAGCAGAGCCAGCAGTTCCGCACCCAGCTCAACAGCGTCATCGGCCAGACCCCGTGGACCATGTTGAACGAGCTGACCGAGCGCAACCTGGACATGTGGAAGTCGATGCAGAACCGCTTCCTCTCCGCCGCGTCGAGCGCCGTTCGCGCCAGCAACGCCGCCCCGGCCGAGAAGCCGCCCGGCAAGACCGAGCGCCAGCGCTGAGCCCCGCCCGGGCGGCGGTTTGACTCCCCGCCGCGGGGTTCCTAATATGGCAGGCTTGCTGCACCGCACCATCGGGCGGTGTCGGCCTACATTGCACTGCAGGAACCCGACATGACCCAGCGCACTGCCGTCGTCACCGGCGGCCTCGGCGGCCTCGGCACCGAGATCTGCAAGCACCTGGCCCGCGCCGGCCGCACCGTGGTCGCCGCCGACCTGGCGGTGCGCGCGGAGCGCGTCGACGAGTTCCGCGAGGAGACCGCCGGGTTCAACGGCGCGATCCGCTTCGAGCCGCTCGACGTCACCGACGAAGCCTCCTGCGCCGACCTCGTGCGCCGCGTGAGCTCGGAGTCCGGCCCGGTGCAGATCCTGGTCAACGCCGCCGGCATCACCCGCGACGGCACCCTGCGCAAGATGAGTTCGCAGCAGTGGCGCGACGTCCTCACCGTCAACCTCGACGGCGTGTTCCACATGACCCGCGCGGTGGTCGACGGCATGTGCGAGCGCGGCTTCGGCCGCATCGTCAACATCAGCTCGGTCAACGGCCAGACCGGCCAGTTCGGCCAGACCAACTACAGCGCCGCCAAGGCCGGCATGCACGGCTTCACCATGGCGCTGGCGCGCGAGGTCGCGCGCAAGGGCGTCACCGTCAACAGCGTGTCGCCGGGCTACTGCCGCACCAGCCTGGTGATGAAGATCCCGGAGCAGATCCGCAACGACATCGTGTCCTCGATCCCGGTGGGTCGCCTGGGCGAACCCAGCGAGATCGCGCGCACGGTCCAGTTCCTCTCCGCCGACGACGCCGGCTTCATCACCGGGGCCAACATCCCGGTGAACGGCGGCTATTTCATGGACTTCTGAACCGGCGATCCGCCGCAGAGACATGCGCGCAGGCAGCGCAACCAGGATGGCCACGAGGTCGACGACGCCGCCGCTCCGCGTTGCGGCTTCATCCCGGTGCCAGCGCGGCCTCCACCGCCGCCTGCGCATGCAGGCTGGTGGTATCGAACAGCGGCACGGCCGCATCCCCGGCTCCCACCAGCATCGCGATCTCGGTGCAACCGAGGATCACCGCCTGCGCGCCGCGCTCGACCAGGCGCGCGATCACGGCCCGGTACTGCGCGCGCGAGGCGTCGCGCACGATGCCCCGGCACAACTCGTCGTAGATCACCCGGTGCACGGTCGCCCGATCGACCGCCTCCGGCACCAGTACGGTGATCCCGTGGCGGTCGCGCAGGCGATCGCGATAGAAGGCCTGCTCCATGGTGAAGCGCGTGCCCACGAGGCCCACCGTCGAGTGGCCGGCCTGCCGGATCGCCTCCGCCGTCGGATCGGCGATGTGCAGCAAGGGGATGCGCACGGCCGCCTCGATCGCCGGCGCCACCTTGTGCATCGTGTTCGTGCACAGCAGCAACAGTTCCGCGCCTGCCGCCTGCACCGCCTGTGCCGCCGCCGCCAGGTGCGCGCCGGCCTCGTCCCAGCGCTCCTGGTCCTGCATCAGCTCGATGGCCTGGAAGTCCACGCTGTAGAGCACGATCCGCGCCGAGTGCAGCCCGCCCAGGCGCGCGTTCACGCCCTGGTTGATCAGCCGGTAGTAAGGCAGCGTCGACTCCCAGCTCATGCCGCCGATGAGGCCGATGGTCTTCATGCCAGGTCTCGCTCTGCCCTCGATTGGCACGGTGGCGGGTCCTGCGCGGGGGGCGGCTGGCGAGGACTTGAACTACCCCAACGGGCAGCCGGCGACCTCGTTGCCGTAACAACTGCGCAGCGTCGTCGCGCTAGCGTACAGTCTCGGCGGCGATGCCAGTGGCAGTCGGTAATGTCGGCCGACCCGCATCGCCGCGCCGGCCGCGCAGCGCTGCGCCTGGCCCAGGCCGCCCCCGCGCAAATCCCCAGGACTTCGACCCGGCCATGAACGATCCCATCCGGAACCTGAGCGCCAGCAAGGACGTCGTGGCCAAGGCCACGACCCTGCTGCGCAAGCGCCTCGAATCGGCGCAGCAGCGTTACAGCGAGCGCATTGCCGCCGCCGGCAAGCAGGCATTCAAGGAACTCGGCGCCAAGCCAATGATGCCCCCGGAGTTGGTGGCGGCCGGCGGTCGCTATGCGCTGGACTTCCTGCAGCGCTGCACGCTGTTCTGGGACACCTTGCGCCAACGCGGCAACGAGTACCTCGAGCGCGCGCGCCAGGGCTCGCCGCCGGTGCTGCATTTCGACCACGAGATGGTCGTCGACGGCCGCG
>CAZTNB010000297.1:1855-2864 GCA_964614825.1 uncultured Gammaproteobacteria bacterium | reverse complement strand
GCCCTGGAGGGCGCCACCGCCAACAATCTCGACAAGATCATCATGGCCGTGGTCACGAGCGTGAAGGCAAGCGAGTGGGATCAGGAGAAGGTGGTGGGGTTCGCATAGCAGCCTTGCGCTGCGCCCCTCATCAGGACACGGAACGGGCGCGGCGCGCGAATCGCTCCTGGGGCTCGGTCAAGGACGTGCAGGGACGCAGCAGATAGGCCATCACGATGGCCGGTGAGCCGGCCAGCGGCCGCGCGGCGATGCCTCGGCACAGGTAGCTGGCCAGCCTTGCGGCAGGCGCAAAGGCAATGCCGTAGCCCGCTGCAACGAGCGTCATGGCCATGTCGAAGGTGCTGACCACCTGCTCGCGGCCCTGCAGCTCGTCCTCGAACAGGCGCTGCGCCACCGCGCGCCACGGCTCGTCGGCCGTTGACTGCGCGCAGATCAACGGCTGCTTGAGCAGTTCTTGGCGAGGCACTTCACGGTAGGACAGCAGGTGCGAGCGCTTGGCGACGGCGACCGCCAGCGTGTCATGCCACAACGGTTCGCACACCCAGCCCGGCCACTCCCAGGCGGCTGTGGACAGGGCTAGGTCAAAGTTATCGTGCGGCAGTTCCTGCGCCTGCGCCGTGGCACTGCATCCGATCAAAGCAGTGGCGGTTTCTGGCTCTTCGGCGCGCTGTAACGCCAGCAAGTCGGCAAGCGGTGAAGGCACCCACTCGCCGAGCACAGCCACCCGGATTTCAGTGGAGGCATCGCTCGATTTCACGTCCAGTTCCCCCAGGCAGTGAACTCGCGACGACCGATGAAGTCGCTTCTCGTGAGTTAAGTTTAACGTGGTTTATATCGTGTCAATCCTCGACGCTTTTGGCAATGCAAAAGCGTTCGATTCAGAGAGGCCGGCCCACCGGCACAACAACCTACGAAGCGGAACCAGCCATCGCGTTTGGGGCCTCCGTGCGCGAAGAAAGAACCAGTCAAGGCATCGCCCAGGAAACGCTGGCCCAGCTGTCAGGAATCG
>CAZTNB010000297.1:0-1845 GCA_964614825.1 uncultured Gammaproteobacteria bacterium | reverse complement strand
CCCCCTCATTCTCAAAATCGCCCGTGCGCTGAAATGCAGTTCTGCCCACTTGATGGCGCTGACTGAAGCCAAGCTGGCAGAGACGGCTCCGCCCAAGTCCGCGGACTGAAGCCGGCCCGCGCCGTGGCCCCTTGTCTACCCCTGTTCGTTGTCGTTCTTATTACCGGCGGCTGAATTTTCGCGCTTTACGGCCTCGGTGAGGAGGCGCAGGTATGGATTGTCCGGAGGCATTTCCTGGAACAGCGCTTCGGGAGCGCTCAACAGGTAGCCGTGCAGTCGCCTGGATTTGCGCGGCCCCGTGACTTCGCAGGTCCAGATATTCAACCCGCTGGCTTGCTTGCGGTGCAGGCTCAGTTTCTCAAAACGCTTCTGCACCCACTGCCATCCCTCCAGGTTCTCCGGTTTCGCCAGTGCGGCAATTTGCAGATGTTCTTGCGCATACCGCTGGAAGACGCCGGGGCTCACCAGGTAGGCCGTTCCCGCGACGCTATGCACCAGGGCTTTGGCGTCGTTGATGATGAGCTTGTGCGTCTGGATGCCCTGACGCAGCCAGGCCATGAAATGCTCGCCGGAAGGCTCCGGCCGATCCCGAGATGGCGCGGGGCTCACCTGCGGCAGCACCGTAGGCGACGGTGGCGAGGCCGGCTCGGGGTCGCTCGGGGGCTCCGGCGCTACGGGTGGGGCCGTGTCACTCAGCAGATCGAGCAACGCAGCCACGCCGTTGTCGGCGGGCACGGGCGCGGTCGGCGCGGTGCTCGGTGGCACGGTATCGGCGCTTTCCAGGCCCGGCGCTTCGGCTGCCGGTGCCTGTGGCGTCGGCACCCCTTGTTCCGCGTCGGCCTGTACGCGACCCGCGAACGGTGCCGGCCGGTCTGCCACATCCCAGACCATGGCCGGAGACAGCTTCAAAAAGGTGAAGCTGTGCGACCAGCCGGCATCGCTGGTGACGGTGGCCTTCCAGATCGCCTTGCCGTCTGGCGTGGCCAAGGCGATACCGTGATCCTGCAGCACGTTGAACACCGCCGTGTTGTTGGCCGGGATGCCGTCGATGCCCTGAGACAGCAGATGCGCGCGCAGTTTGTCCGAGACGGTCTTGCTCACCAGCCAGAGCGCGTCCTGGGTCAGCCAGCCATCCGAGGCCTGGGGCTGGTTCAGCTTGAACTCTTCCTTCAGGAGGTAGCGCAGGCCATCGAGCAGCTTGCGCTGCAATGCGTGCCGGGGTGCTGCCAGGGCCTTGCTGGGATCGCCGCCGAGTTCCTGGGCGACCGATGCCTGGTCCGCTTGCACGACCAGTTCGCCGAGCGTGCCGGCGTGCTCGTACTGGCCGGCCAGCACGTACAGCAGCGCGGCCCAGAGGTCGGGATAGCCGGCGAGCCAGTCGAAGATGCCGGGATCGAGCAGCCGGGCGTAGAGCAGCCCGGTGGCGGCGCTGTGCAGCCGATATTCGCGCTCCCTGCGGTAGCGGAAGCGGTACGGCCGCCGCAGCGGGCCGTGCCAGGGATGCCAGACGCTGCCGTCGGCATGCTCGACGTGCAGATCGACCGCAATCTTGCCGATGTCGTGCAGCAGGGCCGCGTAGGCCGTGCCTGCGGTCCAGGCTTCGGCCTGGGCCGCCTGTGCCTCCGGCGTGACGCCTGCAGGTAGCAGGTATGACTGCCGCAGTTTCAGCGCATAGGCGACGATCTCCAGGCCGTGGTCCAGCATGCCGCCCGGATAGGCGTGGTGATGGGCCTCCGACGCGGGAAATTGCTGGACCAACTCGGCGTAGCGTTCCAGCGGGGCGAGGTATAGCGTGGCGAACTGCCGGCGCGAGAGCGAGGTGCGCTGCCAGATGTGTTCCAGCAG
>CAZTNB010000296.1:0-2876 GCA_964614825.1 uncultured Gammaproteobacteria bacterium | reverse complement strand
TGGCGAACAGCTTCGCCAGCAGCAGCCGGTTGCGTTCGCCGCCCGACAGGCGCGTGATCGGCGCGCGCGCGCGTTCGGGCGTGAACAGGAAGTCCTGCAGGTAACCCAGCACGTGCTTGCGCCGGCCGCCGACGTCGACGTAGTCGAGGCCATCGGCCACGTTGTCGATCGCATTCCAGTCCTCGCGCAGGACGCTGCGGTACTGGTCGAAGTAGACCACCTCGAGGCCGGTGCCCAGGCGGACCTCGCCCTGCGTCGGCGCCAGCTCGCCCAGCAGGAGCTTGAGCAGCGTGGTCTTGCCGCTGCCATTGGGTCCGATCACGCCGACGCGGTCGCCGCGCTGGATCACGGTGCTGAACTCGCGCACCAGCTCGCGGCCGGCGTAGCCGAAGGACACCGCCCGCGCGTCGATCACCTTGCGGCCCGAGGACTCGGTCTGCGCAAGGCCCATGCGCACGTTGCCGGCCTGCTCGCGCCGGGCGGCGCGATCCCTGCGCATCGCCTCCAGGCGCCGCACCCTGCCCTCGTCGCGCGTGCGCCGCGCCTTGATCCCCTGGCGGATCCAGACCTCCTCCTGCGCGAGCAGCTTGTCGAAGCGCGCGTTCTCCAGCGCCTCGGCGTTGAGCCGCTCCTCGCGCCGGCGCAGGTAGTTGGCCCAGTCGCCGGGCCAGCTGCTCAGTCGCCCGCGATCGATCTCGACGATCCGCGTCGCCAGGGCGCGCAGGAAGCGGCGGTCGTGGGTGACGAACATCACGCTGCCCGGCCAGGCGGAGAGGAAGCCCTCCAGCCAGTCGATCGCCTCGATGTCGAGGTGGTTGGTCGGCTCGTCGAGCAGCAGCAGGTCCGGATCGCCGACCAGCGCGCGGGCCAGCAGCGCGCGGCGCTTCATGCCGCCGGACAACTCGGCGAAGACGGCGTCGCCGTCGAGGGCCAGGCGATCGAGGGTCTCGACCACGCGCTGGTCGGCCGACCAGCCGTGCGCGGCCTCGATGCGCGCCTGCACCGCGGCCAGCGCGGCCCCGTCGAATGGCTCGGCGTGGCTGAGGTGGTGGTACTGCGCCAGCCAGGCGCCGAGGTCGCCGAGACCGCCGAACACCACGTCGAACACGTCGCCGGCGGTGTCGTGCGGAATCTCCTGTTCGAGTCGCGCCACGCGCACGCCGTCGCCCAGCCGCAGTTCGCCGTCGTCGGGCCTGAGTTCGCCGGCCAGCAATCGCAGCAAGGTCGACTTGCCGGCGCCGTTGCGGCCGATCAGCGCGATGCGCTCGCCGGGCTCGATCGCGAGATCGACCTTCTCGAGCAACAGGGGGCCGCCGATGCTGTAATCGACGCCGAGCAGGGAAACCAGGGGCATGCGCGCATTGTACGGGGCGCGGCCGGTGCCGTCGGCGCGGGCCGGAGCGCTCAGTCGAGCAGGTCGGCGTATCCGGGATGGCGCCGCACCCAGGCCGCTGCATACGCACAGGCGGGGACCACGCGCCAGCCGGCCGAACGGGCGGCCTCGAACGCCGCGCGCACCAGCACGGCGGCGATTCCCCGCCCGCGAAGCGCCTCCGGCACCTCGGTGTGCAGGATGGTCATCGTCGTGCCCTGCAGCCGGTAGTCGAGCAGGCAAGGCCGGCCCTCGACGCGCGCACTGAAGCGCCCGGCCGCGGGTTCGTGCAGGATCTCGAGGTCCATCGTGTCGTCGTCGCCCGGACTCCAGCAGCCGCGCACCACGCCGGGGGCGCATTCGGGCTACGCTGTGCGCATGAGCGAGCCCGCAGCGCCGTCCCCCAACGCCATCTTCGCCGATCTGGGCCTGTCCGAACCGGTCCTCGCCGCCCTGCGCGACGTCGGCTACGAAACACCCTCGCCGATCCAGGCGGCGACGATCCCGCTGCTGCTCGCGGGCCGCGACCTGCTCGGGCAGGCCCAGACCGGCACCGGCAAGACCGCCGCCTTCGCGCTGCCGATCCTGAGCCGGCTCGACCTCGCGCGCGGCCTGCCGCAGGCGCTGGTGCTCGCGCCCACCCGCGAGCTGGCGATCCAGGTGGCGGAGGCGTTCCAGCGCTACGCCGCCCACCTGCGCGGCTTCCACGTGCTGCCGATCTACGGCGGCCAGAGCTACGGCCCGCAGCTGGGCGGCCTGCGGCGCGGCGCGCACGTGGTGGTGGGCACGCCCGGGCGCGTCATCGACCACCTCGAGCGCGGCTCGCTGGACCTCTCCGGCCTGGGCTGCGTCGTGCTCGACGAGGCGGACGAGATGCTGCGCATGGGCTTCATCGACGCGGTCGAATCGATCCTGCAGAAGGCCCCCGCGCAACGCCAGACCCTGCTCTTCTCCGCCACCCTGCCCGCGCCGATCCGGCGCATCGCCGACCGCCACCTGCGCGACCCGGCCACGGTGACGATCGCGGCGAAGACGCGCACCGCCACCAACGTGCGCCAGCGATACTGGGCGGTCAGCGGCCTGCACAAGCTCGACGCGCTCACGCGGATCCTCGAAGCCGAGCCCTTCGACGCCATGATCGTGTTCACCCGCACCAAGCAGGCGACCGAGGAACTGGCCGAGCGCCTGCAGGCGCGCGGCTTCTCCGCCGCCGCCATCAACGGCGACATCGCCCAGCCGATGCGCGAACGCGCGATCGCGCAGCTGCGCGACGGCCAGCTCGACATCCTGGTGGCGACCGACGTGGCGGCACGCGGCCTCGACGTCGAGCGCGTGAGCCACGTGCTCAACTACGACATCCCCTGTGACACGGAAAGCTACGTGCATCGCATCGGCCGCACCGGCCGCGCCGGGCGCAGCGGCGAGGCGATCCTGTTCGTCACCGGGCGCGAGCGCAACATGCTCAGGCTGATCGAGAAGGCCACGCGCCAGCCGATCGAGCCGA
>CAZTNB010000295.1:0-2880 GCA_964614825.1 uncultured Gammaproteobacteria bacterium | reverse complement strand
TGCACATCCACATCGAGGGTTCGCTCGAGCCCGAGTTGATCTTCGCGCTGGCGCAGCGCAACGGCGTGGCCTTGCCGTATCCCAGCGTGGAGGCGCTGCGCGCGGCCTACGCCTTCACCGACCTGCAGAGCTTCCTCGACATCTACTATGCCGGCGCCAGCGTGCTGCTCACCGAGCAGGACTTCCACGACATGGCCTGGGCCTATTGCCTGCGCGCGCACGCGGACCACGTGATCCACGCCGAGCTCTTCTTCGATCCGCAGACCCACACCGACCGCGGCGTGCCCTTCGAGGCCGTGATCCGCGGCCTGCGCCGCGCGGTCGAGCGCGCCGAGGCGGAGCTGGGGCTGCGCGTGGAGCTGATCCTGTGCTTCCTGCGCCACCTCAGCGAAGAGGCGGCCTTCGCGACCCTGGAGCAGGCGCGGCCCTACGTCGGCCAGTTCATCGGCGTGGGCCTGGATTCGAGCGAAGTGGGGCATCCGCCGGAGAAGTTCGAGCGCGTGTACGCGGCGGCGCGCGCGCTGGGCCTGCACGCGGTGGCGCATGCGGGCGAGGAGGGTCCGCCGGCGTACATCCATGGCGCGCTGGACGCGCTCAAGGTCGAGCGCATCGACCATGGCGTGCAGGCGCTCAAGGACCCGGCGCTGGTCGAGCGGCTGGCGCGCGAGCGCATCCCGCTGACGGTGTGCCCGCTGTCGAACGTCAAGCTGTGCGTGTTCCCGACGCTCGCGCGGCACAACCTGCGCGAGTTGCTCGCGGCCGGGCTGGTGGCGACGGTGAATTCGGATGATCCGGCGTATTTCGGCGGCTACATCAACCAGAATTTCACCGAGACCTTCGCCGCGCTGGGCATGGATGCGGCGCAGGCGCGCACGCTGGCGCGCAACAGCTTCGAGGGCAGCTTCGCCGGGGCGGCGCGCATCGCGGCTTATCGCGACCATCTCGAGGACTATTGCGCGCGCGCGCTGGCCTGACGCCGTGACCTGACGCCTTGGCGACGTCGCTCCCTCACCAGGCCGTCATCCCGGCGCAAGCCGGGACCCAGTGGCGCGGCGCTTCGTGGCAGGCGCTGCGCTACTGGGTCCCGGCTTGCGCCGGGATGACGCCATCAGGTGGGGACATCAGCCGCCGGTGCAGGCAACCGGCATGGCGCGCCCTACGGCCCACGACGTGCGGCCCTGCTCGATGACCAGCGTCTGGCGTCCGTTGGAGAACGTGGTCCCCGACGCTCCGGTTGCCGGCAGCGTGACGGCGGCGGCCCCGTCAACGGCGACCGAGGCGCTTTCGCCCATCAGGCGCACGTCCAGGCGTGTTCCCTCGCAGACGTAGCTGCTGACCGGATGGGGATTGCCGACGCCGATCGATGCGCTGGGCGCCGAACGCTCGCAGGCCGCCAGCGTGCAGATGGCAAGCGCAGCGGCGATGGTAACGAGACGATTCCGCATGCATCCTCCTCGGCCAGCACCCTGGCCATCGCGCAATCGTCGCATGGAGTCGCCGTGCGCGCAGCGGCGCGCATCCGGCACCAAGCCGGGATCCGTGGGAGGATCGACGTGGCAGACTGCGCCGATCGAACGGCCCCGCCTCCTGCCCAGGAGCATCCATGAGCACCGTCCGCTACTTCCTGATCATCGCGTTGTCGCTCGCGGCGGCCGCACGGTTCCCTGCGGCCTCGGCGCAAGACCCTGCGGCCGCCGGCCCGGCGTCGGCGACCACCGCCGTCGTCTTCGAGGACGTCCGGATCTTCGATGGCGTCTCCGGACGACTGACCGGCCCGTCGAACGTGCTCGTGGTCGGCAACTTGATCAGTTCCATCACGAGCGAGCCGATCGCCGACCCGCCGGGCACGACCGTGCAGCGCTTGCGTGGCAACGGGCGCACCTTGATGCCCGGGCTCATCGACAACCACTGGCACACGATGATGGTGCGGCCGACCCCGGCGCAGTTGCTCGCCGGGGACTACGGTTACCTGTATCTCATGGCCGGCGCCGAGGCGACGGCCACGCTGATGCGCGGGTTCACCACGGTCCGCGATCTCGGCGGGCCGTCGTTCGGACTGAAGCAGGCCATCGACGACGGCACCGTGGTCGGCCCGCGGATCTACCCGAGCGGGGCGATCATCTCGGTCACCAGCGGCCACGGCGACTTCCGCCAGGCGTTCGAGCTGCCGCGCGCGGTCGGGGCGCCCATGTCGCGCCAGGAGCAGCTCGGCGCCGCCATGATCGCGGACAGCCCCGACGAAGTGCGCGTGCGGGTGCGCGAGCAGCTGATGAAGGGCGCCGTGCACATCAAGCTGACCGGCGGCGGCGGCGTGGCTTCGCCCCACAGCCCGCTCGACGTGTCCACGTTCACGACCGAGGAGCTGCGGGCCGCGGTCGAAGCGGCCGGGAACTGGGGCACCTACGTCGGCGTCCACGCCTACACCACCGCCTCGATCCGGCGCGCGATCGAGGCCGGTGCGAAGGTCATCGAGCACGGGCACCTGATGGACGAGGCGACCGCGAAGCTGATCGCCGACAAGGGCGTCTGGCTGAGCACGCAGGCGTTCCCGGAGGAGCTGGGGAACGCGTTCCCGCCCGGGTCGTTCGAGCGCCAGAAGTTCATGGAGGTCCTCGCCGGGACCGACGCCACCTTCAGGCTCGCGAAGAAGTACCAGATCAAGACGGCGTTCGGCACCGACGTCCTGTTCTCGGCAGCGCTTGCCCGGCGGCAGGGGGCCCTGCTCACGATGCTGACGAGGTGGTACACCCCGGGCGAAACGCTGGTCATGGCGACCGGGACCAATGCCGAACTGCTGGCCTTGTCCGGCAAGCGCAACCCCTACCCCGGACGCCTGGGCGTTGTCCAGGAGGGCGCGCTCGCGGACCTGCTCCTGATCGA
>CAZTNB010000294.1:0-2898 GCA_964614825.1 uncultured Gammaproteobacteria bacterium | reverse complement strand
AGCACGCCGCCGCGCTCGATCAGCATCTGGTGCACGTAGCGGTCGCCGACCTTGGCCCGATGGAACGGCACGCCCAGCGCCGCCAGCGCCGACTCGATCCCGAAGTTGGTCATCAGGGTGCCGACCACCGGTCCGCGCAGGCGGCCGCTGGCGTGCCAGTCGCGCGCCAGCAGGTAGAGCAGATCGTCGCCGTCGACCACGCGGCCGCGGGCATCGGCCATCACCACGCGGTCGCCGTCGCCGTCGAAGGCGATGCCGAGGTCGGCGCCGGTCTCGCGCACCGCCTGGGCCAGGGTTTCGGGGTGGGTGGAGCCGACGCCGCGATTGATGTTGAGGCCATCGGGCTCGCAGCCCAGCGCGTGCACCTGGGCGCCGAGCGCGCGCAGCAGGCGCGGTCCCAGCTCGTAGTTGGCGCCGTGCGCGCAGTCGAGCACCAGCTTGAGCCCGTCGAGCGAGAACCCGGCCGGCACCGTGCTGCGGCAGAAGCCGAGGTAGCGCTGCGGCGCGTCGGTCATGCGCGTGGCCTTGCCCAGGCGCTCCGGCGCCACGGTGCGGAACTCGGCCTCGATCTCGGCCTCGATCGCCGCCTCCAGGGCGTCGTCGAGCTTCTCGCCGACCGCGGAGAAGAACTTGATGCCGTTGTCCTCGTGCGGGTTGTGCGAGGCGCTGATGACGATGCCGCCGCTGGCGCCCGCTTCGCGCGTGAGGTACGCGACCGCCGGCGTGGGCATCGGACCCAGCAGCCGCACGTTGGCGCCGGCCGCGATCAGCCCGGACTCCAGCGCCGCCTCGAACATGTAGCCGGACAGGCGCGTGTCCTTGCCGATCAGCACCGAACCGTCGCCGCCCGCGGCGGCCAGCGCGCGCCCGGCGGCGCGCCCCAGGCGCAGCATGAAGTCGGCCGCGATCGGCCATTCGCCGACGCGGCCGCGGATGCCGTCGGTGCCGAAATACCTGCGTGGTGCCATGGTCTTCCCCTGGTGCCGCGACGGCCGGCCGTGCGGGCGGCGGGTGCGGAGGTCGCGCAGCCTAGCGCAAGCGCGCCGCGTCGCGCAGCCGCCGGCGCTATTCGTCCTCCAGCAGGCGGGCGCGCCGGGCCGCGTCCGCCGCATAGGCGCGCGTGCGCGCCGGCGCCACCACGCCGCTGCGCACGCCTTCCCAGACCGCGAGCGCGTCGCGGGTTGCCGCCACGTCGTGCACGCGCACGATCGCGGCGCCGCGCTGCGCCGCGATCAGGGCTGCGGCCGCCGAGCCCGTCGCCCGCGCGCCGGCCTCGCGGCCGGTCAGTGCGCCGATCATGGACTTGCGCGACAGCACCACCAGCAGCGGCACGCCCAGGCTGGAGAAGCGCTCCAGCGCGCGCAGCAGCTCGAGGTTGTGCTGCAGGGTCTTGCCGAAGCCGAAGCCGGGGTCGGCGACGATGCGGCGCTGGTCGATGCCGGCGAACTGGCAGGCCAGGATGCGCTCGGCGAGCCAGCGATGCACCTCGCCCACCACGTCGGCGTACTCGGGCTGGTCCTGCATGTCGCCGGGCTGGCCGCGCATGTGCATCAGGCACACCGCCGCGCCCAGCCCCGCCGCCGCCTCGGCGGCGCCGTCGACGGTGAGCGCGCGCACGTCGTTGATCATGCCGGCGCCGGCGGCCACCGCGGCGCGCATCACCTCGGGCGCCGAGGTGTCGACCGAGATCGGCACCTCGACCAGCGCGGCGAGGCGCTCGATCACCGGCACCACGCGCCGGATCTGCTCGGCGGGCGCGACCGCCTGCGCGCCGGGCCGGGTCGATTCGCCGCCGACGTCGATCAGGTCGGCGCCCTCCTCGACCAGGCGCAGCGCGTGCGCCACCGCGGCCTCGGGGTCGGCCAGGTGCCCACCGTCTGAGAAAGAGTCGGGGGTGACGTTGACCACGCCCATGATGCGCGCGCGATCGAGGCGCAGCACGCGGCCGCGGCAATCCAGGGTCTGGGCGGTATCGAACATCGGCGGGTCCCCGCGGATCGGCGTTGCGCCGGGAGCGGCCCGGCCCGGACCTCCCCGCGGGCAGGATGCGGCGCGCCCGCGCAGGCGCGCCGTCCGGTCTCAGGTCTGCGGCGCTGCGCCGCCGATCGGGCCGGGTACGCTGCTGCCGCCCTTGGGATCGGTATCGCCCCAGCCCTTGGGCGGGCCCGGCACGCGGCCGGCCATGATCGCGTCGATCTGCTCGACGTCGATGGTCTCGTACTGCAGCAGCGCCTCGGCCATCGCGTTGAGCTTGTCGAGGTTGGTGGTCAGGATTTCCTTCGCCCTGCCATAGGCCGCGTCGATCACGCCGCGGACGGCGGCGTCGATGCGCCGCGCGGTGTCGTCGGAGACGTTCTTGTGCTGGGTCACGGAGCGGCCCAGGAACACCTCCTCCTCCTCGTCGGTGTAGGCGATCGGACCGAGTTCGTCGGACAGGCCGTACTTGGTCACCATGTTGCGCGCGAGCTGGGTGGCGCGCTGGATGTCGTTGGAAGCGCCGGTCGTGACCTTGTCGGCGCCGAAGATGATCTCCTCGGCGACGCGGCCGCCGTACAGGCTGGCCAGGCGGCTGTCGAGCGCGACCTTGCTGTGGCTGTAGCGGTCTTCCTCGGGCAGGAACATGGTCACGCCCAGCGCGCGGCCGCGCGGGATGATGCTGACCTTGTACACCGGGTCGTGGTCCGGAACGATGCGGCCGACGATGGCATGGCCGGCCTCGTGGTAGGCGGTGAGCTTCTTCTCCTGCTCGTTCATCACCATGGACTTGCGCTCGGCGCCCATCATGATCTTGTCCTTGGCGCGCTCGAAGTGCGACATCCGCACTTCCTTGCCACCCTCGCGCGCGGCGAACAGGGCCGCCTCGTTGACCAGGTTGGCGAGGTCGGCGCCGGAGAAGCC
>CAZTNB010000293.1:0-2934 GCA_964614825.1 uncultured Gammaproteobacteria bacterium | reverse complement strand
TCCGACGCCGAGTTCGCCGAGCGCAAGGCGCGCGGCACCGGCCTGACCCGGCCGGAGCTGTCGGTGCTGCTGTCCTACTCCAAGATCGTGCTGTTCCAGCAGCTGCTGGACTCCGACGTGCCGGAGGACCCGTACCTGTCGAAGGAACTGGTGCGCTACTTCCCGCAGGCGCTGCAGCAGCGCTACGCCGAGCACATGCAGCGCCATCGCCTGCGGCGCGAGATCATCGCCACCGCGGTGACCAATTCGACGGTCAACCGCATGGGCTCCACCTTCGTGATGCGCATGCAGGAGGACACCGGGGAGGCGCCCGGGCAGATCGCCAAGGCCTACACCATCGCGCGCGAGGTGCTGGAGGCGCGCGCCCTGTGGGCCGAGATCGAGGCGCTCGACGGCAAGGTGCACGGCAACGCGCAGATCGACGCCCTGTTGCGGGTGTGGAACCTGATGCGCCACCTCACGCGCTGGCTGCTCAACCTGCCCGACCGTCGCCTCGACATCGCGAGCGCGGTGGCGCGCTACGCCAAGGGCATGCAGGCGCTGCGCGCCGGGCTCGACCAGGTCATGGCCGACGGCGACCGCCAGCTGGCGCGGGCCGAGCTCGAGCGCTGGCAGCAGGCCGGCTTCCCGGAGCCGCTGGCGCGCTCGCTGGCGGCGTTGCCCGCGCTGGCCTCCGCGCTCGACATCATCGAGATCGCCGGCGACCGGCAGTTGCCGGTGGCGCGCGTCGCGCAGGTCTACTACGCGCTCGGCGACGCCTTGCACCTCAAGTGGCTGATGGGCCGGATCGAGGAACTGCCGGTCGACGGCCGCTGGCACGCGCAGGCGCGCGGCACCCTGCGCGACGAGTTGTACTTCCAGCAGCGGGCGCTGGTGGCCCAGGCGCTGGGCAAGGCCGGCAACGACGCCGACGCGGCCGCCCTGTCCGCGCAGTGGCTGGGGCGCGACGACCCCGCGCTGCGCTTCACCCTGGGCATGCTGGCCGACATGCGCAACCAGGTGCAGATGGACTACCCGACGGTGTCGGTGGCGGTGCGCCGGCTGGCGCAGCTGGCGCAGGCGGGGGCGCGGGCGGGCTAGGCGCGCCCGGGGGCCAGGGGCGGGGCGGCTTGCCGGCGTGGTCGCGACTCGGGCGCCGGCCGATTTGCGCCGGCCCCCCACGGCGGCCGGCCGCGCGCATATGATGGGCGCCTCCGGCGACGGACGGCAGCCTTCCCCGTGAACGAGCATCTCGCCGACATCAGCTTGCGCTTGCTCCAGCGAGCGGCATCGGAGGATCGCGTGCAGACCGTGGGCCCGAAGATCGCCGTGGTCGCGAGCAAGTCGGGCGACGGCCCGAAGGCCATGGCCGAGATGCAGGAACTCTACGGCAAGGTCGCGCCGGCCGACGCCGACGTGATCGTGGCCCTGGGCGGCGACGGCTTCATGCTGCAGACCCTGCACCGCTATCGCCAGCTGCACAAGCCGGTGTTCGGCATGAAGGCCGGCACGGTCGGCTTCATGATGAACCTGTACCGCCCCGACGAACTGGCCGAGCGCATCGCGCGCGCGCAGCCGGCGCAATTGCACCCGCTGCTGATGACCGCCACCGCCGAGTCGGGCAACACCACCGAACTGCTGGCCTTCAACGAGGTGTCGCTGCTGCGCCAGACCAAGCAGGCGGCCAAGATCCGCGTCTCGCTCAACGGCTCGCCCAAGATCGAGGAACTGGTCTGCGACGGCGTGATGGTGGCCACGCCGGCCGGCAGCACCGCCTACAACCTGTCCGCGCATGGCCCGATCCTGCCGTTGGGGTCCGAGGTGCTGGCGCTGACGCCGATCGCGGCATTCCGCCCGCGGCGCTGGCGCGGCGCGATCCTGCGCTCGGCCACCGAGGTGCGCTTCGACATCCTCGACCACTACAAGCGGCCGGTCAGCGCCACCGCCGACGCTTCCGAAGTGCGCGACGTGGTCGAAGTGGTGATCCGCGAATCGCGCGAGCACACCATGACCCTGCTGTTCGATCCGGAGCACTCGCTGGAAGAGCGGATACTCAACGAGCAGTTCGCGATCTGAGCGCGGCGGCGGCCGGGTACTCGCCGCCGCCGCCGCGCCATGCAAACATTGGCTTTCCGCGACGGCGATGCCTTCGTCGTCTTCACGCATGTCAAGACCGGGGAATGGGCCGATGCTCGCAGTGCTCGCACGTCGCATGGGATGGCTGTTGCCGCTGGTGTTGGTGGCGACGCCGCTGGCCGCGGCGGACAAGCTCAGTCCGGCGGTCCGCATGGCCGCCGCAACCGGTCGGCCGGTCGAGGTGCTGATCGAGGTTGCCGGCGACGCCGACCTCGAGCGCACGCCGCCGGCCGGAAGCCACGCGCAGAAGGTCGCGAGCGCGGGGCAGCGCCTGCGCGAGGTCGCGGCGCGGACCCAGGCCGGTCTGCTGGACGAGCTCAAGGCGCGCGGCGTGGAGCATCGCAGTTTCTGGGTCGCGAACGTGGTGTGGGCGCGGGCCCCGCTGGCGGAGCTCGAGCGCATCGCGAGCCGCGACGAAGTGCTGCGGATCGACGGCAATCCGGTCGTGCGGGAGCAGCTGCCGCTGCCCGAGTTCAACGGCCAGCCGCCGGAGGCGCCCAACGCCATCGAATGGGGCGTGGCGCGGGTGCGCGCGCCCGAGGTGTGGGCGCTGGGATACACCGGCCAGGGCGTCGTGATCGGTGGCCAGGACACCGGCTACCAGTGGGACCACCCGGCGTTGCGCGATGCCTATCGCGGCTGGAACGGCAGCACCGCCGACCACAATTACCACTGGCATGACGCCATCCACGCCCTGATCGGGGGTGGCACCAATCCCTGCGGGCTGGACTCGCCGGTGCCCTGCGACGACCACAACCACGGCACCCACACCATGGGCACCATGGTCGGCGACGACGGCGGCGCCAACCAGATCGGCGT
>CAZTNB010000292.1:0-2934 GCA_964614825.1 uncultured Gammaproteobacteria bacterium | reverse complement strand
CCGCGCTCGTCGATGCGGAACAGCGGCGAGTGGTTGGTGGGCGCCTTGGCGGGGTCGATCGCCGGGTCGGTGACGCCGATGAAGATGTACAGGCCCGGGACCTCCTCGGCGAAGAAGCTGAAATCCTCGGCGCCGGTGATCAGCGGCGTGCGCACCAGCTTGCCGGGACCGGCCACGCGCTGCAGGGTCGGCAGCATGCGCGCGGTCAGCGCCGGGTCGTTGGCGGTGACCGGATAGCCCTCGTCGATGCGCACGGTCGCGGTGGCACCCTGGCTCGCGGCGATGGACTCGGCGGTGAGCTTGATCCGCTCGAAGATCAGCGCGCGGTTCTCGGCGCTGAAGTTGCGGATGGTGCCGATCAGGTGCACGTCGTCCGGGATGATGTTCTCGCGGATGCCGCCCTTGATCGCGCCGAAGGAGACCACCGCGGGCGCGGAGGTGATGTCGACCTGGCGGCTGACGATGGTGTTCATGCCGCCGATGATCTGCGCCGCCGCGGTGATCGGGTCCACGCCCTGCCACGGTCGCGAACCATGGGTCTGGCGCCCCTTCACCACGATGTCGAAGCTGTCGACCGCGGCCATCATCGGGCCCTCGCGGTAGCCGATCACGCCGGCCGGCAGGTTGCTGCCCACGTGCAGGCCCATCACCGCGTCGGGCTTCGGATCGGCGAACACGCCTTCGGCCAGCATCAGCTCGGCGCCGCCCTCCTCGCCCTCGGGCGCGCCTTCCTCCGCCGGCTGGAAGATGAAGACCACCGTGCCCGGCAGGTCCTTGCGCAGCGCGGCCAGCACGCTGGCGGTGGCCAGCAGGTTGGCCACGTGCGCGTCGTGCCCGCAGGCGTGCATCACGCCGACGGTCTCGCCGCGGTACTCGGTGGTGACCTTGGAGGCGAAGGGCAGGTCGGAGGTCTGCTCGGTGACCGGCAGCGCATCCATGTCGGCGCGCAGCGCCAGTACCGGGCCGGGCAGGCCGCCCTCGAGGATGCCGACCACGCCGGTGTGGGCGATGCCGGTGCGGACCGAATCGAGGCCCAGCGTGCGCAGGTGGGCCGCCACCAGGGCCGCGGTGCGGGTCTCGCGGTTGCCGAGTTCGGGATGCTGGTGGATGTCGCGGCGCCAGGCGATCAACTGCGCCTCGTTGGCGGCGGCGAGGCGCTCGAGCTCGGCGCGGTCGATGGCGGCCTGCGCCACCGGCGCGGCGAGGGCGATCAGGCCGGCGATGGCCAGCGGCAGTCGGGACATGGAGCGTTCCTCCGGAGCGAGGGCGGCAGTGTCACCGAGCTTGCACGGGCGTACAAGGCCCGGGATCGACCGCCGCCGCGCCGGGAACGGCGCCCGCAGTCAGCCGCGGGCGTGGCGGCGGATGAAGTCGCGCACCTCGGGATACACGCCATCGCGCCAGCGGCGACCGCTGAAGATGCCGTAGTGGCCGGCGCCCTCGACGGTGAGGTGGCGCTTGCGCGCCCTGGGAATGCCGGCGCACAGGGCGTGCGCGGCCTCGGTCTGGCCGAGCCCGGAAATGTCGTCGAGCTCGCCCTCGATGGTGAACAGCGCGGTGCGCTTGATCGCCGCGGGCCGCACGCGGCGCCCGCGCACGTCCCAGGTGCCCAGCGGCAGGCGGTGCTGCTGGAACACCACGCGCACGGTGTCGAGGTAGTACTCGGCCGGCATGTCCATGACCGCGTTGTACTCGTCGTAGAACTTGCGGTGCGCCTGCGCGTCGTCCTGGTCGCCGCGCAGGAGGTCCTGGTAGAAATCCCAGTGCGACTGGAAGTGGCGGCTGGGGTTCATGGCGATGAAGCCGGTGTGCTGCAGGAAGCCCGGATAGACCTTGCGCCCGTGGCCCGGGTAGTTGGCCGGCACCTGCTGGATCACGTGGTTCTCGAACCAGCTGATCGGCTTGGTGGTGGCGAGGTCGTTGACCTTGGTCGGGCTCAGGCGGGTGTCGATCGGGCCGCCCATCATGGTCATGGTGCGCGGCACGGTCTCGCCGGCGGATGCCAGCAGCGACACCGCGGCGAGCACCGGCACGGTGGGCTGGCACACCGAGATCACGTGCAGTTCCTTCGCGCCGATGTGGCGGATGAAGTCCTGCACGTAGTGCACGTAGTCGTCGAGGTGGAACGGTCCGGCCTCGGCCGGCACCATGCGCGCATCGATCCAGTCGGTGATGTAGACCTTGTGGTCGCGCAGCAGGGTGCGCACGGTGTCGCGCAGCAGGGTCGCGTGGTGGCCGGACAGCGGCGCCACCACCAGCACCACCGGATCGTCCTTGAGGTCGCCGATGACCTTGCCGTCGTCGCTGTAGCGCTTGAAGCGCACCAGGTTGCAGAAGGGCCGTTGCAGCGCGGTGATCTCCACCACCGGCACGGTGTGGCCGTGCGCCTCGATCGAGCCGATGCCGAACACCGGCTTCTCGTAGTCCTTGCCGATGCGGTGCACCAGTTCCCAGCCGGCCGCGATGCGCTGCGCGCCGGGCAGCAGGCCGAAGGCGCTGCCGGGGGCGGTGAGCATGCGGGCGTTGGCTTCGGACCAGTGCACCAGCGGGCTCAGGAAGGCGCGCTGGAGTTCATGCAGGCGGTAGAGCATCACGAGGGGCTGGCCGGGCGTACGATGGCCAATGATGCGCCGCAACACGGGGCAAAACCAGCCCCCGCGTCACGTTTCAGGCGTAGACGCCGGCCGCCCACTGCAGGAAGGGGTTGAGGGCCATGGCACCGGACACGCGCGCCACCTCGCGGCCGTTGCGGAACGCGACCAGCGTGGGGATGCTGCGGATGCCGAAGCGTGCGCCCAGCTGCGGCTCGGCCTCGGTGTCGACCTTGGCCAGGCGCACGTGCGGCTCCAGCCGGCGCGCCGCCTCGACGTAGGTCGGCGCGAAGGCGCGGCAGGGCGGGCACCAGGGGGCCCAGAAGTCGACGATCACGGGCAG
>CAZTNB010000291.1:0-2937 GCA_964614825.1 uncultured Gammaproteobacteria bacterium | reverse complement strand
GCCAAGACCAAGCTCAGCGAGCTGCTCGATGCGGTCGAGCGCGGCGAGGAAGTCACGATCACGCGCCGCGGGGAGCCGGTGGCGCGGCTGGTCGCGATCCGCGCGGGCGACGAGAAGGCACGCGTCCGCGCGCTGATCGAGGAGATCAAGGCCACGCGCAAGGGGCTGACCCTGGGCGGCGGGGTCACCGTGAAGCAGCTGATCGAGGAGGGGCGGCGCTACAAGGGCTGAAGTGCCCGCGCCGCGCCCCATCGCCATGCCGATCGATCTGCCCGAAGCCCTGGTGCTCGACTGCACGGTGACCGTGCCGTGGTACCTCACCGACGAGGCCAGCGAACTGTCCGAGGCGCTGTTCCATGCGCTCGGTTCGCGCCGCCTCGTGGTGCCGGTGCTGTGGCGCCTCGAGTTCGTGAGCGCGATGCGCGCGGCGTTCCGGCGTGGCCGGGTGCCGGCGAGGCGCTTCGAGCGGGTGATGCGCCAGGCCGCGCAGTTGCCGCTGCAGCAGGATCCGCTGCAGCTCGACGTGCACGACATCGCCAGCGGCTGCGACGAGTACGGGCTGACGCCGTACGACTTCGTCTACCTCGCCTTGGCGCGGCACCTGCGCCTGCCGCTGGCCACCTTCGACGGTGCGCTGGTGCGCGCCTGCCACAAGGCCGGCATCCGCGTGCTGACCCAGGCCGATCGCATCGCCGAGCCGGGCGAGCCCTACGCCGCCGTGTCGCCAGGCGCACCCGCGCCGGCCGTCACGGTCGAGGAATTGATCGAGTGGAAGCGGGAACGGCGACGCTGACGCCGACTGCTCCCCGCTCCGCAACCGCGCATCGCTGCACCCATCCACCCGCCGCCACCAGACACTCCCGAGACCCCGCCATGGCCGCCGTCCTCTCCCCGATCGTCGATCCGCAGTACACCCTCGACGACAAGTACACCCGCGGCGAAGGCCGCATCTTCCTCTCCGGCGTGCAGGCGCTGGTGCGGCTGCCGCTGATGCAGGCGATGCGCGATGCCGCGGCCGGGCTCGACACCGCGGGCTTCATCTCGGGCTACCGCGGCTCGCCGCTGGGCGGGCTCGACCAGGCGCTGTGGAAGGCGAAGAAGCACCTCAAGTCGCATCGCATCGAGTTCACCTCGGGCCTCAACGAGGACCTCGCCGCGACCATGGTGTGGGGCTCGCAGCAGGTGAACCTGTTCCCGGGCGCGAAGCACGACGGCGTGTTCGCCATGTGGTACGGCAAGGGCCCGGGCGTGGACCGCAGCGGCGACGTGTTCAAGCACGGCAATGCCGCCGGCACCTCGAGGCACGGCGGCGTGCTGGTGCTCGCGGGCGACGACCACGCCTGCCGCTCCTCGACGCTGCCGCACGGCTCCGAGCAGGAGTTCGTCTCGGCGATGATGCCGGTGCTCAATCCGGCCGGGGTGCAGGACATCCTCGACATGGGGATCCTGGGCTGGGCCATGAGCCGCTACACCGGGCGCTGGGTCGGCTTCAAGACCATCGCCGAGACGGTGGAGTCCTCGGCCTCGGTGATCGTCAACCCGCACCAGCTCGACATCCGCCTGCCGGCCGACTTCGAGCTGCCCGCGGGCGGCCTCAACATCCGCTGGCCCGATCCGCCGCTCGACCAGGAACTGCGCCTGCACCAGTACGCGATGCACGCGGCGCAGGCCTTCGCCCGCGCCAACCAGCTCGACAAGATCATCTTCGATTCGCCGCGCGCGCGGCTGGGCATCGTCACCACCGGCAAGAGCTACCTCGACGTGCTGCAGGCGCTCGAGTACCTGGGCATCGACCACCGCGCGGCCGAGGACATCGGCATCCGCGTGTACAAGGTCGGCATGACCTGGCCGCTCGAGCCCGAGGGCATCCGCGCCTTCGCGCGCGGCGTGGAAGACATCGTGGTGGTCGAGGAGAAGCGCTCCTTCCTCGAATCGCAGATGAAGGAGTACATGTACAACTGGGACCAGGCCACGCGCCCCTCGATCGTGGGCAAGTACGACGAGGCCGGCGACTGGATCCTGCCGTCCACCGCCGAGCTCACGCCGGCGCGCATCGCGCGCGTGATCGCCAGGCGGCTCGCGCGCTTCTTCACCTCCGAGGCGATCGAGTCGCGCCTGAAGTGGATCGCGGCCAAGGAGCGCGAGCTGGCGCTGCCGCGGCCCAACTTCCCGCGCGCCGCGCACTACTGCTCGGGCTGCCCGCACAACACCTCGACCGTGGTGCCGGAAGGCTCGCGCGCGCTGGGCGGCATCGGCTGCCACTACATGGTCACGTGGATGGACCGGCGCACCGACACCTTCACCCAGATGGGCGGCGAAGGCGCCACCTGGTGCGGCCAGGCGCCGTTCACCAGCGAGAAGCACGTGTTCCAGAACCTCGGCGACGGCACCTACTTCCATTCGGGCTCGCTGGCGATCCGCCAGGCGATCTCGGCCAAGGTCAACATCACCTACAAGATCCTCTACAACGACGCGGTCGCGATGACCGGCGGCCAGGCGGTCGACGGCACGCTGACGGTGCCGGACCTGGCGGCGCAGGTGCACGCCGAGGGCGTGCGCAACCTGGTGCTGATGTCCGACGACATCGGCAAGTGGCTCGGCCGCAAGGGCGAGTTCCCGCACGGCACCGAGTTCACCGGCCGCGAGCAGCTCGACGCGGTGCAGAAGCGCCTGCGCGAGACGCCCGGCGTCAGCGTGCTGATCTACGAGCAGACCTGCGCGGCCGAGAAGCGCCGCCGGCGCAAGCGCAAGCTGATGCCCGATCCGCCCAAGCGCGTGTTCATCAACGAGGCCGTGTGCGAGGGCTGCGGCGACTGCGGCGTGAAGTCCAACTGCGTGTCGGTGCTGCCGGTGGAGACCGAGTTCGGGCGCAAGCGCGCCATCGACCAGTCCAACTGCAACAAGGACTACTCCTGCGTCAACGGCTTCTGCCCCAGC
>CAZTNB010000290.1:0-2949 GCA_964614825.1 uncultured Gammaproteobacteria bacterium | reverse complement strand
CCGGTCGGCGCCTCGACGTGCGCGTCGGGCAGCCAGGTGTGCACCGGGAACATCGGCACCTTGACCGCGAACGCGAGCAGGAAGGAGAAGAACAACCACGCCTGCTCCGTGGCGGACAGCGGCAGCCGCGCGAGTTCGGCCAGTTCGAAGCTGCCGGCCTTGAGGTACAGGTAGGCCAGGCCCACCAGCATGAAGATCGAGCCGAAGAAGGTGTAGAGGAAGAACTTGATCGTGGCGTACACGCGCCGCGGGCCGCCCCAGATGCCGATGATGATGAACATCGGCACCAGCATCGCCTCGAAGAAGGCGTAGAACAGCAGCGCGTCCTGGGCGCAGAACACGCCGATCATCAGCGCCTCGAGGAACAGGAACGCGGCGAAATACTGGTGCACGCGATCCTCGATCACCTCCCAGGCGCCGACCAGGGTCAGCACGGTGACGAAGGCGGTGAGGGCGATCAGCGCCACCGAGATCCCGTCCACGCCCAGCGCGTACCAGGTGTTGAGCACCGGGAACCAGGCATGGCGCTCGCTGAACTGCATGCTGGCGCTGCCGGCGTCGAGCCCGTTGTACAGCGGCACGCACAGCCCCAGCACCACCAGCGCCGTGCCCAGCGCGATCCAGCGCGCCTGCCCGGGACGGCCGTTGCCCGCGGCCAGCACCAGCACGCCGCCGATCGCGGGGATCCAGATCAACAGGCTCAGCAGCGGCCAGGTTTGCATGGGACGGCGATTCCGGTTCCGTATGGGTCGCGGGCTACAGGCCGTAGGCCAGGAAGCCCAGCAGCGCGATCAGTCCGAGGATCATCGCGAAGGCGTAGTCGTACAGGTGGCCGGACTGGACCCAGCGCACCACCGAGGACACGCGATCGACCACGGCGGCGGAGCCGTTCACCATCCCGTTGTCGATCACCGCCACGTCGCCGCCCTTCCAGAACCCGCGGCCCAGCAGCAGCGAGCCGCGGGCGAACAGCGCCTGGTAGAGGTCGTCGAAGCCGTACTTGCGCTCGAGCACGCGCACGATCGGCGCGAAGGCCGAGCGCAGGCGGGGCGCCAGCCCGGGCTGCAGCAGGTACAACCAGGTCGCGGCGGCGAAGCCGGCCAGCGCGATCCAGAACGGCCAGTGCCTGAAACCCTCCAGCGCGAAGGCGACCGGGCCGTGGAAATGGTGGCCGAGGCGGCCGACCACGTCGTTGGCCTCGCGCACCACGATCGCGCCCTGGAAGAAGTCGCCGAACAGCATCGGCCCGATGGTCAGGAAACCGATCGCCAGCGACGGGATCGCCAGCAGCACCAGCGGCACCGTCACCACCCAGGGCGACTCGTGCGGGGCGTGCGCGAGGTGCCCCGGCGCGTGGTGGTGCCCGTCGTGGCCGTCGTGGCCCGCCGCCTCGCCATGCGCATGCGCCTCGACCACGAAGCGCTCCTTGCCGTGGAAGGCCAGGTACAGCAGGCGGAAGCTGTAGAAGGCGGTGACGAAGACGCCGATCATCACGCACCAGTACGCGTAACCGGCGCCGGCGCGCTGCGACGCGGCCACCGCCTCGATGATGATGTCCTTGGAGTAGAAGCCGGAGAAGAACGGCGTGCCGACCAGCGCCAGGGTGCCGACCAGGCCGGTCCAGTACGTGACCGGCATGCGCTTGCGCAGGCCGCCCATGAAGCGCATGTCCTGCTCGTGGTGCATGGCGATGATGACCGAGCCCGCGCCCAGGAACAGCAGCGCCTTGAAGAAGGCGTGGGTCATCAGGTGGAAGATCGCCGCCGAGTAGGCCGAGACGCCCAGCGCCACGGTCATGTAGCCCAGCTGCGACAGGGTCGAGTACGCGACCACCCGCTTGATGTCGTTCTGCACGATGCCGATCAGGCCGGTGAACAGCGCCGTCGTGGCGCCCACCACCAGCACGAAGCTCAGCGCCGCCTCGGACAGCTCGAACAGCGGCGACATGCGCGCCACCATGAAGATGCCGGCGGTGACCATGGTGGCGGCGTGGATCAGCGCCGAGATCGGGGTCGGGCCTTCCATCGAGTCGGGCAGCCACACGTGCAGCGGCACCTGCGCCGACTTGCCCATCGCGCCGATGAACAGTCCCACGCAGATGAAGGTCGCGACCTGCCACGGATGCCCGGCGAAGAGTTCCACCGTCTTGCCTTCCAGCGTGCCGGCATTGGCGAAGGCGGTGGCGTAGTCGAGCGTGCCGAGCCAGTACAGCACGCCGGCGATGCCCATCAGGAAGCCGAAGTCGCCCACGCGGTTGACCAGGAAGGCCTTGAGGTTGGCGAACACCGCGCTCGGCTTCTTGAACCAGAACCCGATCAGCAGGTACGAGACCAGGCCCACCGCCTCCCAGCCGAAGAACAGCTGCAGGAAGTTGTTGCTCATCACCAGCATGAGCATGGAGAAGGTGAACAGGGCGATGTAGGCGAAGAAGCGCTGGTAGCCCGGATCGTCGGCCATGTAGCCGATCGTGTAGACGTGCACCATCAGCGACACGAAGGTCACCACGCACATCATCATCGCGGTCAGATTGTCGATCAGGAAGCCGACCTCGAACTTCACGCCAGCGATGGTGGCCCACTCGTACAGCGTGCCGTTGAAGGTGTTGCCGTCGAGCACGTCGCGCAACACCAGGGCCGACGCGCAGAACGACACCAGCACGCCCAGGATCGTGACCCAGTGGGACGGGCTTCGCCCGATCCGGCGCCCGAACAGACCCGCGATGACTGCGCCCACCAGGGGCGAGAACGCGGCAACGAGGTAAGCGGTCTTCACGTCGCCCTATCCCTTCAGGCTGTCGAGGTCCTCGACGTTGATCGACTCGAGGTTGCGGAACAGCACCACCAGGATGGCCAGCCCGATCGCCGACTCGGCCGCCGCCACCGTGAGGATGAAGAACACGAAGATCTGGCCGGCCGCGTCGCCCAGGAAGTGCGAGAACGCCACGAAGTT
>CAZTNB010000289.1:920-3010 GCA_964614825.1 uncultured Gammaproteobacteria bacterium | reverse complement strand
TGCTGCCGCTGCCCGTCGCCCAGCGCCGCGCCGCCGCCTGGGCCGAGGCGCGCGGCGATGCCGCCGAGGACGCCGCCGCCAACCGCCAGATCGGCCGCCACGGACTCACCCTGATCGAGAGAATCGCGCGCCGCCCGGTGAGCCTGATGACCCACTGCAACGCCGGCTGGCTCGCCACCGTCGACTGGGGCACGGCGCTCGCGCCCGCCTACGCCGCGCGCGAAGCCGGCCTGCCGGTGCATGTCTGGGTCTCCGAGACGCGGCCGCGCAACCAGGGCCTGCTCACCGCCTGGGAACTGCACGAGGCCGGCATCCCGCACACCCTCATCGCCGACAACGCCGCCGGCCAGCTGCTGCGCCAGGGCGCGGTGGACCTGGTCGTCGTCGGCGCCGACCGCATCGCCGCCAACGGCGACACCGCCAACAAGGTCGGCACCTACCTGAAGGCGCTGGCGGCGGCTGACAGCGGCGTGCCGTTCTTCGTCGCCGCGCCCTTGTCGACCATCGATCGCAACTGCCCCGACGGCGCGCACATTCCCATCGAGGAGCGCGACGGCGGCGAGGTGCGCGACGTCGGCGGCCTCGACCGCAAGGGCGTGCACGCCACGGTAGCCATCGCGCCGGACGCGACCGCCGTCGCCAATCCCGCCTTCGACGTCACCCCGGCGCGCTTCATCACCGGCATCGTCACCGAGCGCGGCGTCTGCGCGCCCGGCGAGTTGTCGGCCCTTTTGCCGGAGCGGACATGACGCAAGCGGCTTTGCGCGATGGCATCCTCGCCGCCGCCCGCGCCCTCGCGGCGCACGGCCTCAACCGCGGCAGCGCCGGCAACGTCAGCGCGCGCTGGCAGGACGGCTTCCTCGTCACCCCGACCGGCCTCGACTGCGAGGCGATGCAGCCGGGCGACATCGTGCCGATGGCCATGGACGGCAGCTGGCAGGGCGCGCGCCAGCCCTCCTCCGAGTGGCGCTTCCACCGCGACCTGTACGCCGCCCGGCCCGAGGCCGGCGCCATCGTGCACGCCCACGCGCCCTTCGCCACGGCGCTGGCCTGCCTGCGCGCCGACATCCCGCCCTTCCACTACATGATCGCGCGCTTCGGCGGCAACAGCGTGCGCTGCGCCGCCTATGCCACCTTCGGCACGCAGGAACTGTCCGACGCCGCGCTGGCCGCGCTCGAAGGCCGCTGCGCCTGCCTGCTCGCCAACCACGGCCTGCTGGTCTTCGGCCGCGACCTGCGCCAGGCGGTCGACCTCGCCGTCGAGTTCGAATCGCTGTGCGAGCAGTACTGGCGGGCGCTGCAGGTCGGCCGGCCGGTGCTGCTGTCGGACGCCGAGATGGAAGTCGTGCTGGAGAAGTTCAGGACCTACGGTCAGCAGCGGTAGTCGATTCGCCTTCCAACGCGCGGCGTCGGCTTCGTTCCAGAGGCTTTGCATGGCATTCGACGTTTGCCGGAGCGGGGCCGGACCGTACCACTTGCGCAATGCACGCGCGACCTACCCCGCGGCCGCCTCGCCCAGCAGCCAGTCGACGAAAACACGCACCGACGGCCGCTCCGCGGCGTACGCCGCGGTCGTGACGACGTAGCGACCGCCAATGGCAACGCTGCGATCCTGGCCGAACGGCGCCACCAGCGTGCCCCCGTCGAGGTGGCGCTGCACCAGCAGATGCCGCCCGAGGGCGACGCCGGCACCGTCGAGCGCCGCCTGGATCACCTGGTCGTAGTGGCCGAAGCTCAGCGTCGCGGCGGGCGCGGGCCCCGCCAGCTTCATCGCCTCGAGCCAGTGCGGCCAGTCGCTCCAGTGCTGGGGCATGTCGTCGGGAGAAAACAGCAGCAGCGTGTGCCTGGCGAGATCCTCCGGCTTCTTCAGCGGCCGGTCGCGGCGCCTGAGCAGCTGCGGCGCACAGACCGGGAACAGCCGCTCGGTCATCAGCTCGATCGCCCCGGGCGGCAGCGCCCCGCCCGAGATGTGGCGCACGCCGACGTCGATCTGCTCGCGCTCGAGATTCACCACCCGGTTGGTGGCGGCCACGCGCACGCTGATGTCCGGATGCAGGGCGGCGAAGCGCGGCAGCCGCGGCACGACCCAG
>CAZTNB010000289.1:0-910 GCA_964614825.1 uncultured Gammaproteobacteria bacterium | reverse complement strand
ACGGCACGTTGGTGGTGATGGTCACCACGCCGCCGGCCGGTTCGGTAACCGCCTCGATGCCCCGATCGATCAGGCGCAGCGCCTCGCTCACGGATCGGTAGAGGGCCAGCCCGGCGTCGGTGAGTTCCAGTCCGCGGTGTATGCGATTGAACAGGCGCACCTCGAGCCGCGACTCGAGCAGCTTGATCTCGCGGCTGATGGCCGACTGGGTCAGGCTCAGTTCGTCCGCGGCGCGCGTGAAGCTCAGATGGCGTGCGGCCGCCTCGAAGCCCTTGAGCAGATCCAGGGAAAAGTGCAGCCGGCTCGGATTACCCATTCCCAAAACTCATGGATTGGATCAGAAATGATCGTTTGAAGACGCTCTCGTGCAAGACCAAAATGCCTTCCACGCACCTCACCTTAACAGAGAAGGAGACAAAAATGAACGTCGATACCCGTGCCGCCGGCATCGCCCTGGCCAGGCGTGAATCCATGACCCTGAATGATGCCAACGTGAAAATCACCTGCCGTCACGGCTGCCTCTGGCTGACCGAGCGCTGCGGCAGCGAGGACATCGTGCTCGAGCCAGGCCAGTCCCACGTCTCGCGCGCCCCGGGCGTCGTCATCGAGGCCTTGCGGGCGTCCGGCTTCGAACTGCGCACGCTCCGTCCCGGCGCCGCTGCGCCCGGGCTGCCGGCCTGGGCCGGTGCGGCGCTGTCCGCTTCCTGATCCGGTGAATAGGGCATGCCGATTCCAGTTGCGAAAAGTCAGGCTCTGCGGGACGGCGAGCAACCGCCGCACAGGCAGCTGCCGCTGTGGCTCATTGCGATTCCCGCTCCAGCACCTTGAGCAGGACAGAGGTGTCCTCGCGCCCCCGGCCCTGCGCCATGAGGGCGTTCAACTGCTGCCAGACCTGTGCCGCGATCGGCAG
>CAZTNB010000288.1:0-3032 GCA_964614825.1 uncultured Gammaproteobacteria bacterium | reverse complement strand
GCGGTCGAACAGCAGCAGTTCGGCCGGTCGCCACAACGCGACCCAGCCCACGATCAGCAGGCTCTCGCCCAGCAGGTCGGCCTTGGTGCCGAGGTCGGTCAGCGCGTAGCGGGTGATCAGGGTGATGAAGAGCACGGCCAGGCCCATCACCAGCAGCGTGCGGCCCATGCGCATGCGCCCGCGCATCAGGCGCTCCATCCGCACCTGGGCCACGTGGAAGTTCGCATGGATGGCCTCGGCGATCTCGGGGATGCTCGCGGCCATGTCCGCCGGTCCGTGGATCAGCAGGCTCAGGGGTTCGCTTTCGGGGTACTCGGTGGCCGACTCGATCAGGTAGGTCTCGGCGTGGGGGTCCAGCGCCTTCTCGCGGAACGGCGCCGGATCGAGGGTCTCGAACAGGTTCTGCATCGACTTCAGGTGGATCTCGATCACCGCCATCGTGGCCTCCCGTGGGTTGCGTGGGCGCCCGCGACCCGGGCGCTGGTTGCCGTGGCTCAGCGCGATCCGGCGTCATCCTGCGCGAGGTCGGAACGGAATCGTCCCTCGCGCAGGAAATGCAGCGTTTGTTCGATCGCTTCGTCGTCGCTGACGATGAACGTGTGCGTGACGGGCAGCACGAGGAAGTCGCTCATGCCCTCGACCCGGGTGCGCTCGACCGCGACCTTGCCGTCGTTGTCGCCGGGTATCCACGCCGCCAGCCACGCATCGTAGAACGCGACCTCCGATCCCGCGATCACGCCTACCGGGTACGCGACCGGACCCAGCGTGGCCGCGATGCCGTCCGGGCCGGTACCCAGCTGCGTGCCGGCGGGGCCGTTGAGTCGCCGGAACCATTCGCTGTCGCGCAGGGCGTCGGCGACCTCGCTGCCCTGGTTGGGCGGGGCCAGCATCACCACGCGCGCCAGGTCGGGCAGGGCGCGGTTCGCCAAGTAGTATCGCACCAGCAGCCCGCCCATCGAATGGGTGACGAAGTGCACGGGGCTGGCGCCGGCCGCGCGGCAACGCTGCAGGCCCTGTCCGACCGCCGCGACGGCCAGTTCCTCGAGCGCATGCGCGCGCGACTCGTAGTCCACGTTGATGGCGACGAACCCCGCCGCCGCCAGCGCCTGCGCCAGCGGCTCCATCGCGCGATAGGTGCGGCCCAGCCCGTGCAGGAGGATCACGCATTCCGGAGGCGTTGCCACGCGGACGTCCGTCGCGGCCGCCTCGACCGCGCGCGCGGGCGCGCACGCCGCGGCAAGCACGCAGGCCAGCAATTGCATCATGCGTTGCATGCAGCGAGCTTAGCGGCAACCACATGCGAGCCGCGTGCAGGCACGGCGGCGCGGGCGACGGCTGCCCCAAGAAAAAACCCCAGCCGTTGCCGGCTGGGGTTCGGTACTGGTGGAGGCGGGGGGAATCGAACCCCCGTCCGAGAGCACTACGTCCCCGGCACTACATGCTTAGCGCACCGTTTGGTCTCGTCCCGCGGCAACACGATGCGCGAGGCGCACCGCAGGACCAGCCGGTTGAGTTTTAGCGCCGGCAGACAGGCAGCAGCCGGCGCGATCCCGCGATAGTGACCCTACATCCACGAGCACGGGCACAAGTGGGTTCGGGGCTTAGGCCTTAAGCGGCCAGAGCGTAGACGTCGTCGTTGGCGTCTAAAGTTTTGCCGCTGGATTAACGAGGTGAGCGACACCCTCGGCATGCACCAGGCGATTTCGCAACCCCCGTCGAATCCAGTCGCCCCCGGGGACATCGAACCGCTGGGGCAGTATATGGGGCCGCGTCGCGCGCTTTCAACGCGGGTCGCGGTGGCGGCGGCTCCCGGGAGGCAGGCCCGGGCGGCGACGCGGGGGCTCAGCCGGAGCGGTTCTTCGCCCGCATGACCTGCTGCTTCTCGCGGTTCCAGTCGCGCTCCTTCTCGGCGGCGCGCTTGTCGTGCTCCTGCTTGCCGCGCGCCAGGGCCAACTCGAGCTTGACCTTGTTGCCCTTCCAGTAGAGCGCGGTCGGCACCAGGGTGACGCCCTTGCGCTCGATCGCGCCGATCAGGTGGTCGATCTGGTCGCGATGCAGGAGCAGCTTGCGCGTGCGGCGCGCCTCGGGCACGACGTGGGTGGAGGCCGACAGCAGCGGCTGGATCTGCGCGCCGAACAGGTACAACTCGCCGTCCTTGACCAGGGCATAACTCTCGCCGATCTGGGCCTTGCCCTCGCGCAGGCTCTTGACCTCCCAGCCCATCAGCGCGAGGCCGGCCTCGAAGCGGTCGTCGAGGTGGTAGTCGTGGCGGGCGCGCTTGTTGAGCGCGATGGTGCCGCCGCGGGCGTCCTTCTTCTGCCTGGCCATGTCTTGCGCTTCGCCTGTCCGTAGAATTGTCGCCCAACCCGGGACCGACCACGAGCCGATCCGATGCCAGTGCCGCCGTTGCGTCCCGCGGGTGCCCCGTGAGCCACATCCACCGCAGCGCCCTGGTGCCGCGGCCCGCCTCGCTGCTCTATGCCCTGGTCAACGACGTGGAGGGTTATCCGCGCCGCTTCGACTGGTGCACCGAGGCGGCGATCCTCGAGCGTACGCCGGATCAGGTCCTGGCGCGGCTGGGCCTGCGCCTCGGGGCCCTGCGTACCGCGTTCACCACCCGCAACCGCCTGGTGCCCGACACCAGCATCGACATCAGCCTGGTCGAAGGGCCGTTCTCCCGGCTCGGCGCGCGCTGGGAGTTCCGCGCCCTCGGCGAGCAGGGCTGCAAGGTCACGCTCGACCTCGACTTCGAGACCGCCGGCCGCTTCGTCGGTTCCGCGCTGGCCACCGGGTTCCAGTCCGTGGCCGACCGCATGGTCGACGACTTCGTGCGCGCGGCGCTGGCCAGCTGAAGCCCGGTCCTGCGCGATGCTGGCGATCGAAGTCGCATATGCCGGACCGCAGGGCCAGTGGCTGGTGGCCGTGCGCCTGCCCGCCCCGGCGACCGTGGCCGACGCGATCGAGGCTTCGGGGCTGCGCCAGCAGGTCGCGGGCCTCGTGGTCGACGACCAGCACGTCGGCATCCATTCGCG
>CAZTNB010000287.1:0-3046 GCA_964614825.1 uncultured Gammaproteobacteria bacterium | reverse complement strand
GCGGCGGCGCGCTTCATGATCGGCTCCCAGTCGGGATCGGTCATGTCGGTCACCAGCACGTCGCCGGCCTGCACCCGGTTCATGTCGCGCACCGACTTGACCACGCGGGCGGCGCCGGCGCCGATCTTCTGCCCGATGGAGCGCCCTTCGGCCAGCACCGCGCCGCGCCTGCCGAGCACGTAGCGCTCGATGCTCTGTGCCTTGCCGCGCGACTTCACCGTCTCCGGCCGCGCCTGCACGATGTAGAGCTTGCCGCTGATGCCGTCCTTGGCCCACTCGATGTCCATCGGCCGGTCGTAGTGCCGCTCGATGACCAGCGCCTGGGTGGCCAGCTCGGTGATGTCGGCGTCGCTGATGGAGAAGCGGGCGCGGTCGGCGGCCGGCGTGTCCTCGTTGCGCACGCGCTGGCCGGCCGCGGTGGAATAGACCATGCGGATCTGCTTCGAACCGAGCTGGCGGCGAAGTATCGCCGGACGGCCGGCGCGCAGGGTCGGCTTGTGGACGTAGAACTCGTCGGGATTGACCGCGCCCTGGACCACGTTCTCGCCCAGGCCGTAGCTCGAGGTGATGAACACCACGTCGCGGAAGCCCGACTCGGTGTCGAGGGTGAACAGCACGCCGGACGCGGCGAGGTCGGAGCGCACCATGAGCTGCACGCCGGCGGACAGGAACACGTCCTCGTGCTTGTAGCCGTGGTGCACGCGGTACGCGATCGCGCGGTCGTTGTAGAGCGAGGCGAACACCTCCTTGACCTTGCGCACCACCTCGTCGGCGCCGCTGACGTTGAGGAAGGTCTCCTGCTGGCCGGCGAAGGAGGCGTCGGGCAGGTCCTCGGCGGTGGCGGAGGAGCGCACGGCGACCGCGACCTCGGCCACCCCGGCCTGGGTGCAGAGGCGCGCGTAGGCCTCGCGGATCGCGCGGTCGAGCGCCGGCTGCAGCGGCGTCTCCACCACCCAGGAACGGATCTCGGTGCCGGCGCGGGCCAGTGCGTCGACATCATCGGTGTCGAGCGTGGACAATCGTTCGAAGACGCGCCGTGCCAGCCCGCTCTGGGCCACGAACTCGCGGTAGGCGTGCGCGGTGGTGGCGAAGCCCCCGGGCACCGACACGCCCAGGCGCGCCAGGTTGCCGATCATTTCGCCCAACGAGGCATTCTTGCCGCCCACCTGGGGCAGGTCGGCCAAGCCCAGCTGGTCGAGCCAGAGCACGAGTTCGGACATGGGGACTCCGGAAAGGCGGGGGCAGGCCCGGGCGGGTCCGGCCTGCGAGGCGCGCAATGATCCTAGGTTTGCCCGGAGCAGACAACCGCGTGCCCGGCCCGAGGCGGCTTCGCATACACTGCCGATGGACACGCCGGGAGGGCGCATGCGCCGCACCGTCTTCTACATTTCCGATGGCACCGGCATCACGGCCGAGACCATCGGCCACAGCGTGCTGACGCAGTTCGCCGGCATCGACTTCGAGACCCACCGCATTCCCTTCGTCAACGACGCGGAACAGGCGCACGGGGCGGTGGCCAAGATCCGCAACGCGCAGTCGAGCACCGGCACCCGCGCGATCGTGATCAACACCGTGGTGGACCCGGCGCTGTCGGAGATCCTCGCCACCAGCGGCGCGCTGATGCTCGACGTGTTCGCGCCCTTCATCGGGCCGCTCGAGCGCGAGCTCAACCTGCGCCGCGAGTCGCGCGTGGGACAGGCCCATGGCCTGGTCGACTTCCAGGAATACGAGACGCGCATCAACGCGACGAACTACGCCTTGACCCACGACGACGGCGTCGACGTGAACTACGCCGACGCGGAGCTGGTGCTGGTGGGCGTGTCGCGCTCGGGCAAGACCCCGACCTGCCTGTACCTGGCACTGCACTTCGGCGTGCGCGCGGCGAACTACCCGCTGACCGAGGAGGACCTGGAACGGCAGGAGATCCCGCCCCGGCTGCGCGCGCACCGCTCGCGGCTGTTCGGCCTCACCATCGACCCGCAGCGATTGCAGCAGGTGCGCCAGGCGCGGCGACCGAACAGCCGCTACGCGACGCTGGAACAATGCCGCATGGAGGTGGCCGAGGCCGAGAAGCTGTTCCGGCGCGAATCGATCCCGATGCTCAGCACCACGCACACGTCGATCGAGGAAATCGCGAGCAAGGTGATGTCGAAGCTGGGGATCAACAAGCACCTGTACTAGGCGCGCGGCGGGTTTCCATCATACGACGCGGCGGCGCCTGCGTGCAGGCTAGGCGGCCCGATACCCGGTGTTATAGTCGGGCCATGTTCGTCGCCAACCGCAAAGCCATCGCTTCGGGACGCTTCGCGTACCTGATGGGGCTCTATGCGGAAAACTACTGGCGGCTGGTCACCCTGTTCGGACCCGACCGCCTGGTCCGGGGCGAGTACCTGTCCTCGGTCGGCGACGGCGTGGACCTGCGCGTGAGCGTGCTCGAGCGCCAGCCGTACACGCTCGACCTGTGCCTTTCGTACCTGTTCGAGGACGACGCCACCGGTTGCCCGGATCCGTCCGCGCACGTGCGCGTCTACCGCGATGCGCGGGTGGCCGAGGTCACCACTTGTCACTTCGGTCCGCGCATCGAGGACCTGCTGGGCCGCGATGCCGACATGCGCACGGTCTACGACCACCGCCTGCGCATGAACGCCTTCCTCGACAAGTGGCTGGCGTACCTGGGCGAACGCGGCCACGGCCGCTTCACCCTGCGGCCCCTGGCCGCCGCCTGAGCCCGCGAACGACGGGGCCCGCGACTTGCGCGGGCCCGGTCGGTGCAAGGTGGCGTCCCCACGGGGATTCGAACCCCGGTCGCGACCGTGAAAGGGTCGTGTCCTAGGCCTCTAGACGATGGGGACAGTAGCAGGCCGGTACTGAGCTTGCGCCATTCCAGCCCCCCTGTGCCGGGGGCGGCGGTGTGGAAGCACCAGATCCATCGCAGCGCAAGCGGTGCAGCGTTACCTCGGGGATCGTGGTGGAGCCAGTCGGGATCGAACCGACGACCTCGACAATGCCATTGTCGCGCTCTCCCAACTGAGCTATGGCCCCACGG
>CAZTNB010000286.1:0-3054 GCA_964614825.1 uncultured Gammaproteobacteria bacterium | reverse complement strand
CTACGAGAAGGACGCAACGCGCGGCAAGGCCGAAACTGACCCGGGTGCCGCTGGCAACGGCCATCTACCTGGCGCTGGGCGCGATGCCGCTGGCCTACGCGCAGAGCCCCGTACCCGCCGAGGACGCGACAACGCAGGACGGCGCCGATGCCGCGGCGCAGCCGGCGGCCGAGGCGGACGCCGCCGGCGTCGCCGAGGCGCAGGACACGGCGGCGGCGCCGGCGGCCGCGCAGGGCGAGCAGCGCACGCTGGGCGCGGTCACGGTCACCGCGCAGAAGCGCGAGGAGAACCTGCAGGAGGTGCCGATCAGCATCCAGGTGCTGGGCGGAGATCGCCTGACCGAACTGAACGTGACGGACTTCGTCAGCGCCGTGCAGTTCCTGCCCAGCGTCACCGTCGCCAGCTTCGGCCCGGGCTTCGGCCAGATCTACATGCGTGGCGTGACCAACGGCGGCGACGGCAACCACTCCACCTCGCCGCCCTCGGTCGGCTTCTACCTCGACGAGCAGCCGATCACGACCATCCAGGGCGCGCTTGACGTCCACTTCTACGACATCGAGCGGGTGGAGGTCCTGGCCGGTCCGCAGGGCACCCTGTTCGGCGCCAGCTCGCAGTCCGGCACCATCCGCATCATCACCAACAAGCCCGATACCACCGGCTTCTCGGCGTCCTACGGCCTCGAGGGCAACTACACGGACGAGGGCGACCCCGGCTACATCGCCGAAGGCTATGCCAACCTGCCGATCGGCGAGAGCGCGGCGATCCGCCTGGTGGCCTGGAACAAGCGCGATGGCGGCTACATCGACAACGTCTTCGGCGAGCGCACGATGCCCACCTCGGGCATCACCATCGACAACGCCGACCAGGCCGAGGACGACTACAACGACGTCACCACCACCGGCGCGCGCGTTGCCCTGGGCATCGAGCTCGGCGACAACTGGACCATCACGCCTTCGGTGATGTCGCAGCGCCAGGAGACCGACGGCGGCTTCGCCTATGACACCACGGTGGGCGACCTGGCCCTCACCCACTTCTATCCCGACACCTCGGACGACCGCTGGACCCAGGCGGCGCTGACGGTGGAGGGCAAGATCGGCAATTTCGACCTGGTCTACGCCTTCGCCAACCTCAACCGCGATGTCGAAAGCGCGGCCGACTACAACGACTACACCTTCTGGTACGACACCCTGTACGGCTACGGCGCCTACCTGGTCGACGACAACGGCGACCTGATCGCGGGCTCGCAGTACACCCAGTCGCGCAACATCTTCCGCAAGCGCAGCCACGAGCTGCGGCTGAGCTCGCCGGCGGACGACCGCTTCCGCTACACCCTGGGCCTGTTCTACCAGTCCAGCTTCAACGACATCCAGGAGCGCTACCTGATCGATGACCTCGCCGACTCGATCTCCGTCACCGGCTGGCCCGACACCATCTGGCTGACCAAGCAGGAGCGCGAGGACGACGACAAGGCGATCTTCGCCGACGCCTCCTTCGACTTCAACGAACAATGGACCCTGAGCGCGGGCATCCGCTTCTTCGAGGCCGACAATTCCCTCAAGGGCTTCTTCGGCTACAGCGATGGCTACAGTGGCTCCACCGGCGAGGCGGCCTGCATCGACGAGACCGACTTCAATGGCGCGCCCTGCCTGAGCTTCGACAAGGAAACCAATGCCGACGACCATATCGGCCGGGTGAACCTGCAGTACCGGCCCAGCGACACCACGATGCTCTATGCGACCTGGTCGGAGGGCTATCGGCCGGGCGGCATCAACCGGCGCGGCACGCTGCCGCCCTACCTGCCGGACTTCCTCACCAACTACGAGGCGGGTTGGAAGACCACCTTCGCCGACAACACCGTGGTGTTCAACGGTGCGGTGTTCCAGGAGGATTGGGAGGACTTCCAGTTCTCCATCCTGGGACCCAACGGACTCACCGAGATCCGCAACGCCAACCAGGCCCGGATCCGCGGCATCGAGGCCGACCTGAGCTGGGCGGTGACCTACGACTTCCTGATCAGCGGCGCGGCGGCCTACTACGACACCGAGCTGACCGCCAACTACTGCGGCGAGACCGAGCCGGATGGCACGCCGATCACCGATTGCCCCGCGGACGTGCTGCAGGCTCCCGAAGGACAACAGCTGCCCATCACGCCCGAGTTCAAGGCCAACGTGACCGGCCGCTACAACTTCGAGATGGGGACGCTGCAGTCCTACGTCCAGGGCGCCCTCGTGTACGTGGGCAGCCGCACCACCGACCTGCGCACCGTCGAGCGCGACATCCTGGGCGAGATGCCGTCGTACACGGCGTTCGATGCCTCGTTCGGTTTCGGCAAGAACAACTGGACGGTGGACATCTTCCTCAACAATGCCTTCGACGAGCGCGGGCAGGGGAGTCGCTTCGCGCAGTGCCGGGAACCGGTCTGCGGCGAACAGGTCTACGTGGTGCCGATCCGGCCGCGTACCTTCGGCGTGCGCTGGACGCAGACGTTCTAGCGCGCCAGCAGTCGTTGCGATGCGATACGGAAACGGCCCTGCGGGGCCGTTTTCCGTCGTGGGCATGGGTGTCGCCGCCCTTGCCGGGGCGCGACCCGGTCGTCAGCGCGGCGCGTCCAGCGCCAGCGCCACGCCCTGGCCCACGCCCACGCACATCGTGACCAGCGCCCGGCGGCCGTCGCCGCGGGGCCCCGCCCCCGCGGCGGGGAGCGCCCGCCCCCCGGCGCGCGCGCCCCCCGCGGGGGCGGGCGCGCGCGCGCCCCAGTGCGCGCGCGGCGGTCAGCGCCAGCCGCGCGCCGCTGGCGCCGAGCGGGTGGCCCAGCGCGATCGCGCCGCCGTCGGGATTGACGTGCGCGGCGTCGTCGGGCAGGCCCAGCGCCCGCGTCACGGCCAGCACCTGCGCGGCGAAGGCCTCGTTGATCTCGATGCGGCCGAAGTCGTCGAGCCGCAGGTCGAGGCGCGCGAGCAGGCGCGCGACGGCGGCGACCGGCCCGATGCCCATGACGCGCGGCGCGACGCCGGCGCTGGCCGCGCCCAGCACCCGCGCCAGCGGCTGCAGCTT
>CAZTNB010000285.1:0-3073 GCA_964614825.1 uncultured Gammaproteobacteria bacterium | reverse complement strand
CTTCGTGTTCCAGTTCTACAACCTGATCCCCAGCCTTACCGCCCGCGAGAACGTGCAGATCGTCACCGAGATCTCGCCGGCGCCGATGGCGCCGGCGGCGGCGCTGGAACTGGTCGGGCTGGGCGACCGCCTCGACCACTTCCCGGCCCAGCTCTCCGGCGGCCAGCAGCAGCGGGTGGCGATCGCGCGCGCCATCGCCAAGCGCCCGGCGGTCATGCTGTGCGACGAGCCCACCGGCGCGCTCGACTCGCAGACCGGCGTGGTGGTGCTGGAGGCGATCGAGCGCATCAACAGCGAAATCGGCACCACCACCATCGTCATCACCCACAACGCCGACATCGCGCACATGGCCCATCGCGTGCTCCATCTCGCCGACGGCCGCATCGCCCGCAGCGAGGCCAACGCCACGCGCAAGCGGGCGCGGGACCTCAAATGGTAGCCGCGGCGCGCCTGGCCATCGCTTTTGTAGGAGCGCACCTTGTGCGCGACCGACGCTTCAGGTCGCCGCGACGCCTGTCGCGCACAAGGTGCGCTCCTACAGGGTCATCGGAACTTCGGAATCCTCGGTATCGGGCCGCGCAATGAACGCCCTCAACCGCAAGGCGTTCCGCGACCTGTGGCACCTGCGCAGCCAGGCGCTGGCGATCGCGCTGGTGATCGCGGCCGGCATCGCCAATCTCATCATGGCGCAGTCGACGCTGGAGTCGCTGTACCTGACCCGCGAGCGCTTCTACCGCGACTACGCCTTCGCCGACGTGTGGGCCGGGGTGAAGCGCGCGCCGGAGTCGCTGGCGAAGCGCATCGGCGAGATCGACGGCGTGATGCTGGCCGACACCCGCATCGTGGTGCCGGCCAACCTCAGCCTCGAGGGCTTCAGCGACCCGGTGAAGGGCCTGGTGATGTCGCTGCCCGACGACGGCGAGCCGCGCCTCAACCGCCTGTACCTGCGCGCGGGCCGCTTCCCGGCCCCGAACGCGCAGCGCGAGGTGGTGGCGAGCGAAGCCTTCGCCGAGGCGCACGGGCTGCAGCCCGGGGCCGAGATCCGCGCAACGATCCACGGCCGCAGCCAGCGCTTCCGCATCGTTGGCATCGTGCTGTCGCCCGAGTACGTCTACCAGATCCAGCCCGGCGCGGCCTTCCCCGACTTCAAGCGCTTCGGCGTGTTCTGGATGGGCCGGCGCGCGCTGGAGGCCGCGGCCGACATGGACGGCGCCTTCAACGACGTGGTGCTGCGGCTGCTGCCCGGCACCCAGCCGGCGCACGTGATCGCGCCGCTGGACCAGTTGCTGCGCCGCTACGGCGGCCGCGGCGCCTACGCCCGCGTCGACCAGCTCTCGCATCGCTTCCTCGACGGCGAGTTCGAGCAGCTGCGCACCACCGCGCGCCTGTTCCCCACGATCTTCCTCGGCGTGGCCGCGTTCCTGCTCAACGTGGTGGTGGCGCGCACCGTGGGCATGCAGCGCGACCAGATCGCGATCCTCAAGGCCTTCGGCTACGGCAACCGCGCCATCGCGGCGCACTACGCGCTGATCATCCTGATGGTGGTGCTGGTGGGCACCGCGATCGGCCTCGCCGGCGGAGTCGCGCTCGGCCAGTGGATGTCGGGCGTGTATCGCGAGTTCTACCGCTTTCCGTTCCTGGACTTCCGCCTCGGCGGCGGCGTGATCGCGACCGGGGCCGGGGTCAGCGCGCTGGCGGCCTTCGTCGGCACCTTCCATGCCGTGCGCGCGGCGGCGCGGCTGCCGCCGGCCGAGGCGATGCGCCCGCCGGCGCCGGAACGCTACCGTCCCGCCCTGCTGGAGCGCATCGGCCTCGGCCGCCACCTCTCGCAGCCCACGCGCATGATCGCGCGCCACCTCGAACGGCGGCCGTTCAAGTCGCTGCTCACCGTGCTCGGCCTGGCGCTGGCCTGCGCGATCATGATGATCGGCCGCTTCCAGAACGACGCCATCGACTTCATGGTCGACGTGCAGTTCCGGGTCGGCCAGCGCAACGACGTCAGCGTGGACTTCAGCGAGCCGGCGGCGCGGCAGGCCGCCTTCGAGCTGCGCGCGCTGCCGGGCGTGCAGTTGGTGGAACCCTACCGCACCACCCCGGTGCGGCTGCGCAACGGCCAGTACCACTACCGCACGGCGCTGCAGGGGCTGCTGCCGGACGGGGCGATGAAGCGGCCGGTCGACATCGGGCTGGCGCGCGTGGCGCTGCCGCCCGACGGCATCCTGATGACCGACTTCCTCGCCCGCATGCTCGGGCTCGAGGTCGGCGACGAGGTCGAGGTCGAGGTGCTGGAGGGCCGCCAGCGCAAGGTGCGCGCGCCGGTCGTGGCACTGGTGAGCGAGTACATCGGCGTGCAGGCCTACATGAGCCTCGACGCCATGAACCGCCTGCTGGGCGACGGCGACGTGGTCTCGGGCGCGTACCTCAAGGTCGATGCCGCGCAGCAGACCGAGCTGTACCGCCTGCTGGAGCGGCGCCCGCGCGTGGCCGGCATCGGCGCGCGCCTGCTCGCCGTGCAGAACTTCTACGACACCCTGGCCGAGAGCATCCTCGTGTTCACCTTCGTGGCCCTGGTGCTGGGCGCGGTGATCAACTTCGGCGTGGTCTACAACAGCGCGCGCATCTCCCTGTCCGAGCGCGGCCGCGAGCTGGCCAGCCTGCGCGTGCTCGGGTTCACCCGCGGCGAGGTCGGCTATATCCTGCTCGGCGAGCTGGCACTGCTGGTGCTGGTCGCGATCCCGCTGGGCTTCGTGGTCGGCAAGGCCTTGTGCGCGTATTTCGCCCTCAACCTGCAATCCGACCTGTATCGCATCCCGGTGTACGTCAGCGCGTCGACCTATGCCTTCGCGGGCATCACCATGCTGGTGTCGACGCTGCTGTCGGCGCTGATCGTGCGCCGGCGCATCGCCCGACTGGACCTGATCGAAGTGCTCAAGACCCGCGAATGAACCCCTCCCCGCCGCCTGCTGGAGTCGCCCGATGAAGCGTGCCACCCGCGTCGGCGCCGGTGTCGCCCTGGCGGGCCTGGGCCTGCTGGTGGCGATCCTGCTGCGCGGCGAGGCGCGCCTGGTCGAGA
>CAZTNB010000284.1:0-3078 GCA_964614825.1 uncultured Gammaproteobacteria bacterium | reverse complement strand
ACCCACTTCGCCGCGCACCAGTCGCTGGCCGACAACGAGCCGTACCTCATCAGCTTCGAACTCGACACCGGCGAGGGCCGCCGGCAGGGCATCTACCTGGCCGAACTGGAGGCCGAGGACGGCTACAAGCTGCTGCGGGTGAGCACGCCGGTGGCGCCGCTGGGCAGGATGGACCCGGCCAAGTGCCTGCGCTTCAACTGGGCGCAGCGCATCGGCTACCTCGCGCTCAACGACCTCGACCGCGTGCCCTACCTGCACCTGTGCGAGAACCGCCCCTACGCGCAGTTGAGCGCGCGCGAACTCGACCGCATCGTGTCCGAGATCGGCGCGCTGGCCGATTCGCTGGAGCGGGCGATGAACAAGGGCAAGGACCACCTGTAGGGCGGTCGCGGCGCGCGGCGCCGCGCGCTGCGGGCGCGCCTAGCCGATCAGGCCGAGCGCCTTGGCGAAGCGCACCAGCATGTAGCCCATCGCGGCGGTGATCGGCAGGGTCAGGACCCAGGCCCACAGGATGCGCTCGATCACCACCCAGTGCAGCGAGCGCGCGCTCTTGGCGAAGCCCACGCCCATGATCGCGGTGGAGATGCTGTGCGTGGTCGACACCGGCATGCCGAAATGGGCCGCGGTCGAGAGGATGGTGGCCGACGCGGTCTCGGCGGCGAAGCCGTGGATCGGGTGCAGCTTCACCATCTTGTGGCCCAGGGTCTTGATGATGCGCCAGCCGCCCACGGCGGTGCCGGCGGCCATCACCAGCGCGCAGGTGACCTTGATCCAGGTGGCGATGCCGCCGGCGTGCTCGCCGGACGGCGGACGCAGGAAGCCGAGCCACGGCGGCAGCTGCTCCAGCGAGCCCACCGTCTGCGCGCCCACCAGCGCCAGCGCGATCAGGCCCATGGTCTTCTGCGCGTCGTTGAGCCCGTGGGCGAAGCCCATGTAGCTGGCGCTGAGCAACTGCGCCTTGCCGAAGAAGGCGTTGACCCAGCGCGGCTTGGCGATGGTGCGCAGGAATCCGCGCCGATGGCTGAGGAAGCTGATCAGCGCGTACAGCGTGCCCATGATCAGGAAGCCGAGCAGGAAGCCCGCCAGCGGCGAGCTCACCATCGGCACCACGATCTTGTAGAAGATGCCGCCGCCCTTCCACCAGGGATCGGCCGGCTGCGACCAGATCAGCACGCCCCAGTTGCCGTCGGCGGCCCCCAGCGCCGATCCGCACAGGCCGCCGATCATGGCGTGGCTGGACGACGAGGGCATGCCGTACCACCAGGTGATCAGGTTCCAGGCGATGCCGCCGAGCAGGCCGCACATCAGGATCTCGGAGGTCATCGTCACCACCGAGGCGTCGACCAGGCCGGTGGAAATGGTCTTGGCCACGGCTTCGCCCGCCAGCGCGCCGATCAGGTTCATGCCGGCGGCGAGCGCCACCGCCTGGGTCGGGTTGAGCACCTTGGTCGCCACCACGGTGGCGATGGAATTGGCCGTGTCGTGGAAGCCGTTGATGAACTCGAACACCAGGGCGACCAGGATGAACAGCAGGATGACCGCGATGGCGAAGGTCACGACGGACGCGCTCAGGCGTTCTTGAGCACGATCTGGTAGATCACCACCCCGGCCTCGCGGCAGCGATCGATGGCCTTCTCCAGGATCTCGTAGAAGTCGCGCACGATCATCATCTGCACCGGCTCGTACTTGCCGGCATAGAGGTCGCGGTAGATCTCGAGCATGAGGCGGTCGGCCTCGATCTCGATCAGGCGCAGCTTGTCCGACAGCGCCTTCATCGGCTCGAGCTGCAGGCCCCGGCGCAACTGCCGCACCATCGCCACCACCACCTCGGCCGCCTCCACCAGCATCCTGGCGCGCGGCGCGAAGTCGATGCCGCCGGTACGGTCGGCCCCGAACACGTAGCGGTCGGCGAATTTCTCCACCGTCTTGGGAATGCGGTACAGGGCGTTGCCCAGCGCCTCGATGTCCTCGCGCTCGAGCGCGGTCACGAAGGTGTCGACCAGCTCGCGGCGGATGGCGTCGGCGACCTCGCGCTCCTTCTGCCGCGCCAGCTTGAACTCGTCCAGCGAGGGCGAGCGGCTGCGCACCGAGACCAGCTCGTGCAGCGCGCGCGTGCTCTGCAATGCGGCCTCCGCGCTGGCCTCGAGCAGGCTGTAGAACTTGTCGCCCTTGCCGAAGATCGTCTGCAGCGAAAACATGGCGTGGCTCCCTCGGCCGAACACTTTGCCGCCCGCGGCCGGGACCCGCGCTGCGCCCGGCCGGGCCGGCCGGCGTCATTATTGCAGTCCGGGCGCCCCGGCGGTTGCCCTTCCGGGCAGGCAGGCGTCGGCGTTGCGCTGCATGGTAGGCTCGGTCGAACCCCCACGAAGTGGCCGCAGCGGCAGGTGACCGTGCCCCAGCCCGCGGCCATGCCACGGACCGTCGCGATGCGCTTCGACCCCCTGCTGGCGGCCCTGCCAGCCCTCCTGGCGAGCCTGCCGGCGTCCGCGACGGCCGCCGCGCCATCCTCGGCCACGCCGTTCGGCTGGACCGGCGACCCGGTCGGCTGGGCCGCCGTCGCGATCTTCGTGCTGGCCTACGCGCTGGTGGTCATGGAGGAGCGCATCCACCTGCGCAAGTCCAAGCCGGTGATGATCGGCGCGGCACTGATCTGGGGCCTGATCGCATGGAAGGCCTCGGTGACGCCGGGCCTCGGCGGCGAGGCGGCGCGGGCGGCCTTCGACCACGTGTTCGTGGAGTTCGGCCAGCTGTTCTTCTTCCTGGTCGTGGCGATGAGCTACGTCAGCGCGATGACCGAGCGCAACGTGTTCGAGGCCCTGCGCGCCGAGCTGGTCAGCCGCGGCCTGTCGTTCCGCCAGCTGTTCTGGATCACCGGCGTGGTCGCGTTCTTCCTCTCGGCGATCCTCGACAACCTGACCACCGCGCTGATCATGGCCGCGGTGATCCTCGCGGTGGGCCAGGGCAACACGCGCTTCGTCTCGCTGGCCTTCGTCAACCTGGTGGTCGCGGCCAACGCCGGCGGCGCCTGGAGCGCCTTCGGCGACATCACCACGCTGATGGTGTGGCAGGCGCACAAGG
>CAZTNB010000283.1:0-3098 GCA_964614825.1 uncultured Gammaproteobacteria bacterium | reverse complement strand
TCGCGATACTCCGCCAGCGCGCGATCCAGCGCGCCGCGCGCCGACGGCTCGAGCCGGTCGTAGGGCAGTTCCAGCACCGAATCGACCGCCTCGAGCCGCACGCTGCGCATCGGGTCCGCCAGCAGGCCGCCCGCCAGCGGCAGCGCGGCCTCTGGCGGCAATGCCCGCAGCAGGTTGGCGGCCGCGCGTCGCACCAGCGGATCGGGATCGGCGATCGCGGACCCGGCCAGTGCCGGGTCGATCCGCGCCGGCACCGCGGCCAGCAGTTCGAGCGCGGTTGCGCGCGCGATCGCCGGCTGCGCCGGATCGGCGACCAGCGCCAGCAGTTGCGGCGCGGCTTCGGCAGTCCCGGCGCGACCCGCCGCCAGTGCCGCCGCGTAGCGTGGCTTGCCCGCGCGCTCCGGCCCGTGCCATTGCGCGATCCGGCGCGCCGCCCACTTCGCGTCCGACTCGCGGTGGCAGTCGTTGCAGGCGTTGGGCGTGCCCAGCGCGACCGAAAGGTCCGGGCGCGGAACGCGAAAGCCGTGGTCGCGGCGCCCGTCCACGCCCATGTAGGTGCGCTCGATCATGTGGCACGACACGCATTGCTGCGCCGCCCCGGCCTGCGGGTGCCGATGGTGTGCGACCACGTCGTAGCGCGCCGGCAGGTGGCAGTTCGCGCACACCGCGTTGCCCTCCGCGCGCAGGCGCAGCGAGTGCGGCTCATGGCAGTCGCTGCAGGTCACGCCGGCGGCGTGCATCGGGCTCTGCACGAAGGATCCGTACTCGTAGACCTCGTCCAGTATCTGGCCATCGGCGTGGTAGAGCCCTTCCTCGAGCAGCGCCACGCGATGGGTCTGCCCCAGCGGCTGCCCGTGCCGGTGATCGCCCCAGACCTGCGCCCGGCGCGAATGGCAGCGACCGCAGGTTTCCAGTTCGGATCGGTCCGGCAGCGGTCGCGCCCGACGCGCGATCGCGGCACCGGGCGCGAACTGCCAGGCGTCGGCTTCATGGCCGTGCAGCGCGAATACCAGGCCCCGGCCCGCATCGTCGGCGCGGTCGGCCTCGGACCGGGCCGCCCATTCGACGTGGCGCGAGCCCGGTCCGTGGCAGGCCTCGCAGCTCACGTCGATCTCGCTCCACGTGGTCTTGAAGGTATCGGTGGCCTCGTCGTAACCCTTCACCAGCCGGGTCGAGTGGCACTCGGCGCACATGTGGTTCCAGTTCTGCGCCGGGCCGGTCCAGTGCAGCACGTCGCCGGCGGGTACCGGCTCGGCGCCCTGCAGGTGGTACCAGCGCTGCCCGCCCTGCGCCTTCGGCCGCGTGTCCCAGACGATGGTCAGGGCCTGCAGGCGCCCACCGGCGAACTCGACCAGGTACTGCTGCAGCGGCGCCACGCCGAAGGTGTAGGCGATGCGGAAGTCCGCCAGCTTGCCGTCGGCGCCGTCGGTGCGGACCCAGTAGCCGCCGTCGCGGCGGAAGAAGCGCGATTCGACCCCATCCTTGCGAAAGCTCGCGTCGGCGAAGTCGCCCAGTACCGTCGCTTCGTCCGCCACCTGCATGGCGAGGTCGTGATGCGAGCCCTGCCAGGCCGCGGCGGCCTCGGCATGGCAGCCGGTGCAGGCGGCCCCGCCGACGTAGCTCGGTGGCGCGGCCGCCGCAGCGACCATGGGAGCGGGCGCGGGCGCGGGCGCGACCGGCGGCGCTTCGCCACGACCGCAGGCGCCCAGTGCCAGCAGCGCCACGGCCAGCAGCACGGGCGGGACGCCGCTTCCCGCGCCGTCGCGCGCGCCGCGGTGCACGGGCGCGAGCGCCGCCGTCAACGCGGATCGACCCCGGCCTGGAACGGGTAGTCGGCGTAGATCTCGGCGATCACCCGCGCGATCGCGGCCTCGGGATCCTCCATCGCCTTCTTGCTCACGCGGCCGACGGCCACGCCTTCCCACACCAGCTTCTGCCGCCTCGCGTCCACCACGTCGACGTTGACCGTGCCCTGCTGGTACTGGTCGACGTAGGTCTGGTTCGCATAGGCCGGCCAGGCCGAGTAATAGCCGCCGCGGTAGCCGTACCAGCCCATGCCGACCGGCTGCGCGACCGTGGTCACGCGCATCTTGTCCTCGATGTTGGCGTTGAAGTTGACCAGCAGGTCCGGCGCCTTGGGATCGTAGGCGTAGCCGCGCTTCTCCATCTCGTTCTGCACCGCGCGCTTGAAGCGCTCGGTCAGCAGCGTGCTGTAGCCGGCCTTGTCGGTGGCCAGCGGCGAGTAGTAGCCGTAGGTGCGATAGCTCGCGAAGTCGGCGGCCCGGTCGAAATCCGAGCGCACGTTGATCGGGTTGCTGCAGGCGGCGAGCAGCAGCGCGCACAGGAATGCAAGCTGGCCGGGCACGCGGACGCGAAGGGACATGGGCGACTCCAGGGCTCGTGAACGGGGGACTGTTCCTAGTCTGCGCCAGCGGCCAGCGGCGGGAAAGTCCGGCGCGGCGCCCCTCGCGGGCACACATGGGCTACGATTCGCGCCGGTCCCCCCGGAGTCGCCCCATGCCCGCCGCCCTGCGCCTGTTCCTCGGCTCGACCCTGCTGTGCCTGCTGGGCGCGGCCAATACCGGGACGCGCGCGGCCGAACCGCCGACCGCGGCGCACTCGAACTACCTGGTGGTGGCCGGCGGCGCCAACATGTTCATCAAGGAACATGCCGAGGAAGCGATCTGCGCGATGCTGGTCAAGCACGGCGCGCGTTGCGCGACCGGCATGTCGCTGTGGGGCAATCGGACCAAGCTCGACCGCGAACTGGTCGAGCCCTACGTCGAGCGCGACGGCTACGACGCCATCTACTTCGTCAGCGCGGGCCTCTACGACCCGGGCGTCGCGACCAACCGCGACTTCTATTTCGACAGCGCGACCACGCTCGACGAGTACTACAGCATGGCGTTCTCCGCGGCACTCCTGCCGGGCCGGGTGGTCGACTCGCGCACCGAGATCCTGATGACCCTGTTCGACGTCGCCACGCGCAAGCCGGTGTTCAACGACCACTTCCAGACCAAGAGCAGCGCCGACAGCGACAAGGTGATCCGGCAGGCAGTGAAGAAGACCGAGAGCGGGCTGCGCAAGGCCGGCCTGCT
>CAZTNB010000282.1:0-3102 GCA_964614825.1 uncultured Gammaproteobacteria bacterium | reverse complement strand
TCGAGCTTGCCGGTGGCGAAGTAGTCGAGGAAGAACAGCGGCTCGGCGCCCTGCACCAGCACGTCGTTGACGCACATGCCGACCAGGTCGATGCCGATGCTGTCGTGGCGGCCGAGCGCCTGCGCCAGCTTGAGCTTGGTGCCGACGCCGTCGGTGCCCGACACCAGCACCGGGTCGCGGTAGCGCTGGCCGAGCGCGAACAGCGCGCCGAAGCCGCCCAGGCCGGCCATCACCTCGGGCCGGAAGGTGCGCGCCACCAGCGGCTTGATGCGCTCGACCACCGCCTCGCCGGCGTCGATGTCCACGCCGGCGTCGCGGTAGGTAAGGCCGGGTTGGGCAGGCGTGGAACTCACGGGCAGTCCGGGTGGCGCGGCGGGGGCGGGATGATAGCAGCGGGGGACCCTCCCGCCGGCCGCGCGGATGGACGGGCCGGGGACGATTGGGCAACATGCCCGCTGCCGTCGGCGCATCGCCGGCGCCGATCCGTCCCCGCGACCCTGCCATGTCCGCCTTGTCCGCCTGCCGCTCCCTCGCCGTCCTGGCCGCGCTGCTCCTCGCCGGCCCCTGGCCGGGCGTGGCGCGGGCGCTGGACCTCTACACCGGCGAGGCGCTGGTGGCGAGCCAGGACGCCGCCGAGCGCGAGCGCGCGCTGGGCCCGGCGCTGGTGCAGGTGCTGGTCAAGGTCTCCGGCGACCCGCGGGTGGACCGCAGCCCCGGCCTCGACGCCGAACTGGCGCAGGCCTCGTCCCTGCTGCTGCGCTACGGCTATCGCCAGGACACCAGCAGCGTCGCCGGACAAGCGACCAACCGCCTGTGGCTGCAGGCCGAGTTCGACCGCGCCGCGGTCGACGCCCTGCTGTCGCGGCTGGGCGTGGCGCAATGGGGCGCGGAGCGCCCGCTCACGCTGGTCTGGCTGGTGATCGACGACGGCGGCCGCAAGACCATCGCCAGCGCCTCGCAGGTCGCCGCGCTGGGCGCCCTGACCGGCGCGGCGCAACAGCGCGGCATCCAGATCCAGCTGCCGGCGGTCGACGGCGAGGACCTCTCGCGCATCGGTCCGGAGGAACTGTGGGGCGGCGCGGCCGAGAAGGCCTACGCCGCGGCGCAACGCTACGGCGCGCGCGCGGTGCTGGTCGCGCGCCTGGCGCGCGGCGGCAGCGGCTGGAACGGCCGCTTCACCCTGGTCGACGGCGGCGGCAAGGACGAATGGAGCGCCAGCTTCGTCGATTCCAACAGCGTGCTGGCGGCCGGTGCCAACGGCCTGGCCGACCGCCTGGCGCAGCGCTTCTCGATCGCGCCGGGCGACCGCGTGGTCGCCGACTTCCACGTGCAGGTCGAGGGCCTGCGCGGCCCCACCGATTACGGGCGCGTGCTCGACTACCTCGGCGGCATGAGCGCGGTCGCCGCCGTGTTCCCCGAGGGCGCGGAGGGCGAACGCCTGCTGCTCCGGCTCACGCTCAACGTCGGCCTGGCGCGCTTCGGCCAGATGCTCGCGCTCGGCGACGTGCTGGAAATGGACGCCGCGACCGACCCCGCGGCGGATGCGCCGCCGGTGCTGCGCGTGCGCCGCTGAGCCCGTCCCGGCCGCGGTGCCGCCGATGAACTTCAGCTGGCTGCCCAACGCGATCACCGGCGTGCGCATGGCGCTGGCGGCGCCACTGGCGTGGCTGGTGCTCGAAGGCGATCGCGGCGCCGCGCTGGCGCTGGCGCTGGCGGCCGGTTTCAGCGACGCGCTCGACGGCCTGCTGGCCAAGCGCATGGGCTGGCAGTCGCGCCTCGGCGGCCTGATCGACCCGATGGCCGACAAGCTGATGCTGCTGGCGGCGTTCCTGTCGCTGGGCGTGGTCGGCGACGTGCCGGCGTGGCTGGTGTGGCTGGTGATCGGCCGCGACGTGGTGATCGTCGCCGGCGCGGTGGCGTACCACAACCTGATCGGACCGCTGCAGGCGCGGCCGACCGCGATCTCGAAGCTGACCACCCTGCTGCAGATCCTGCTGGTGCTGGCGCTGCTGGTCGACGGCATCGAGGCGATCGCGCTGCCGCCGGTGCTGCTGCAGGGCCTCGTCATCGCGACGGCGGCCGCCACCGTCGCCAGCGGCCTGCACTACGTGCTGGTCTGGAGCGGCAAGACCCGGCGCGCGCTGGCGCAACGCAGGAAGGAGGCGGCATGACCCTCGAAACCCGCCAATGGCAAGGCCTGGCGCTGCTGCTCCTGCTCGGCGCCGCGCTGTACGTGCTGGCGCCGGTGCTCACGCCGTTCGCGGTCGCGGCGCTGTTCGCCTACCTGGGCGACCCGGTGGTCGATGGCCTGCAGCGCCGGGGCCTGTCGCGCACCGCGGCGGTGGTGGTGGTGTTCGCGGCGATGACGCTGCTGGTGGGGCTGGTGCTGCTGCTGCTGGTGCCGATGCTGGTGCGCCAGGTCGGGCACCTGATCGAGCAGCTGCCGGCCTACGTGGAGTGGCTGCGCGCGCGGGTCGAACCGCTGCTGGTGCGCTACGCGGGCCTCGCGCCCGGCGACCTCGGCAGCGACCAGGTCGTGGACCTGCTGCAGGCGCACTGGCGCGAGGCCGGCGGTGTCGCGGCCGGCGTGGTGGGCGCGGTCACCCGCTCGGGCACTACCCTCATCGGGTGGCTGGCCAACCTGCTGGTGATCCCGGTGGTGGTCTTCTACCTGCTGCGCGACTGGGACGTGATGCTGGCGCGCGTGCAGGAGCTGCTGCCGCGCGCGCTGGCGCCGACGGCGACGCGGCTGGCGCGCGACTCCGACAGCGTGCTCGGCGCCTTCCTGCGCGGCCAGTTGCTGGTGATGCTGGCGCTGGGCGTGTTCTACACCCTGGGCCTGTGGGCGGTGGGCATCGACCTCGCCCTGCTGATCGGCCTCGGCGCCGGACTGGTGAGCTTCGTGCCGTACCTCGGCAGCATCGTCGGCATCGGCGCCGGCGTGATCGCGGCCTTCGTGCAGTACCAGGACTGGCTGCACCCGCTGCTGGTGCTGGCCGTGTTCGGCGCCGGCCAGACCCTCGAAGGCATGGTGTTGACGCCCAAGCTGGTCGGCGACCGCATCGGCCTGCACCCGGTCGCGGTCATCTTCGCGGTGCTGGC
>CAZTNB010000281.1:0-3126 GCA_964614825.1 uncultured Gammaproteobacteria bacterium | reverse complement strand
GTCGAGCTCCCAGCAGGCCTGGATGATCGCGGCCGAGATCGAGTCGTGGCCGCAGCCGGCGCACAGGGTGCTGATCTTGCCCTCGTAGTCGCGGCGGGTGAAGCCGAGCGCGTTGCAGGTCAGCGAGGGATGGTGCAGCTTGGGCTTGGCGAGGTAGGTCATGCGGGCGCTGCCCCGGCGGTGGTGGTTCCGGCGCGGCCCGCCGTGGCCGTCGCCGCGGTGCGGATGCGCTCGCCGATGGCGCGGGCGATGAAGCGCGCCGTGATCGGGGTGCCGTCGAAGTGCAGCACCGGCGGCAGCCGCGCGGGATCGAGCTCGAACTCGTTGACCAGCAGCGTGCGCAGCTGCGCGTCGCGGTTCTGTTCCACCACGAACACCTGCTCGTGGGCGAGCACGAACTCCTTGACGCTGTCGGGGAACGGGAAGGCGCGCACGCGCAGCAGGTCGAGCGCGATGCCGGCGGCCTCCAGCGCCTCGACGGCCTCGCTCATCGCCGGGCTGGTGGACCCGTAGTAGATCGCGCCATGGCGGCTGCGCTGGCGGCCGCTGCGCTCGACCGGCGCCGGCACCAGGTCCTTCGCGGTGTCGAACTTCCGCAGCAGCCGTTCCATGTTGTAGACATAGTCGGGACCGCGCTCGGAGTAGCGCGCGTAGGGGTCGCGCGAGGTGCCGCGGGTGAAGTACGCGCCCTTGTCGGGATGGATGCCCGGATAGGTCCGGTACGGGATGCCGTCGCCGTCCACGTCCTTGTAGCGGCCGAAATCCTTGCCGGCCTCGAGATCCTCCGCGGTCATCACCTTGCCACGGTCGTAGCGCTGCGCATCCTTCCACTCGAACGGCGCGCACAGGCGCTGGTTCATGCCGATGTCGAGGTCGCTCATGACGAAGATCGGCGTCTGCAGGCGGTCGGCGAGGTCGAGCGCCCGGGCCGCGAACTCGAAGCACTCGTGCGGATCCTCGGGCAGCAGCAGCACGTGCTTGGTGTCGCCGTGCGAGGCATGGGCGCAGGCGAGGATGTCCGACTGCTGCGTGCGCGTGGGCATGCCGGTCGACGGCCCGCCGCGCTGCACGTCGATCAGGGTCACCGGGATCTCGGCGAAGTACGCCAGGCCGATGAACTCGTTCATCAGCGAGATGCCGGGCCCCGAGGTGGCGGTGAAGGCGCGCGCGCCGTTCCAGCCCGCGCCGCAGACCATGCCGATCGAGGCGATCTCGTCCTCGGCCTGGACCACGGCGTAGAGGTTGCGGCCGCTGACCTTGTCGACGCGGTACTTCTGGCAGTACTTCTCGAACGCCTCCGCCAGCGACGACGAGGGCGTGATCGGGTACCAGGCGCACACGGTGGCGCCGCCGTAGACGCAGCCCAGCGCGGCGGCCGAGTTGCCATCGACGAAGATGCGGTCGCCGACGTTGTCGGCGCGCCGCACCTGCAGGCCCAGCGGCTGCAGGTGCGCCTGCGCGTGCTCGCGGCCCAGCGCCAGCGCCTTGATGTTGGCGTCGAGCAGCTTCTCCTTGCCCCGGTACTGCTCGGCGAACAGCTTCTCGATCACCGCCGCCTCGATGCCCAGCAGCACCGACAGCCCGCCCAGGTAGGCGATGTTCTTGAACAGCTGGCGCTGGCGCGGATCGGAATAGGCGCGGTTGCAGATGTCCGTCAGCGGCATGCCGGCCACCACCACGTCGTCGCGGAACTTCGAGCGCGGCAGCGGCTTGGTGGAGTCGTAGAACAGGTACCCGCCCGGCTCGATCTCCTTGAGGTCGGCGTCCCAGGTCTGCGGGTTCATCTGCACCAGCAGGTCGACGCCGCCACGGCGCCCGAGCCAGCCGCGCTCGTTGATCCGCACCTCGTACCAGGTCGGCAGGCCCTGGATGTTGGACGGGAAGATGTTGCGCGGGCTCACCGGCACGCCCATGCGCAGGATCGCCTTGGCGAACAGCTCGTTGGCCGACGCCGAGCCGGAGCCGTTGACGTTGGCGAACTTGACCACGAAATCGTTGGTCGCGCGGATCGGCGTCGCCGGCGTGGTGGTCGCCTCGAGGTTCACCGCGCGCCTCCCCGCGGCGACGGCACCCGGCGGCTCATGCCGCCTCCCGCGCCGGCTTGGGGTCGCGGCATCCCGGGCCCGCGTGGGTGATCTCGATCAGCGACTTGCGCATGTCCCAGGCGCCGGTGGGGCAGCGCTCGGCGCAGAGACCGCAATGGAGGCACACGTCCTCGTCCTTGACCATCACCCGCCCCGACTTGAGGCCATCGGAAACGTAGAGGTCCTGCAGCAGGTTGAGGGCCGGCGCGGTCAGGCGCGTGCGCAGGTCGGCCTCCTCGCCGTTGACGGTGAAGGTGATGCAGTCCATCGGGCAGATGTCGACGCATGCGTCGCACTCTATGCAGGCCTCGCGGGTGAAAACGGTCTGCACGTCGCAGTTGAGGCAGCGCGCCGCTTCCTTCCACGCGGTCTCGGCGTCGAAGCCCAGCTCGACCTCGGTGGCGATGCTGCGCAGGGTCTGCTCGGCCGGGGCCCACGGCACCTTGTAGCGCTCGTCCGGCGCCACCGCGTTGTCGTAGCTCCACTCGTGGATGCCCATCTTCTGCGACATCAGCACGCTGGCCGGCAGCGGCCGCCGCGCCGGGTCCTCGCCGTGCAGCTGGCGGTCGATCGACACCGCCGCCTCGTGGCCGTGCGCCACTGCCCAGATGATGTTCTTCGGGCCGAACGCGGCATCGCCGCCGAACCAGACCCGCGGATGGCTGGAGCGGAACGTGGCCTTGTCCACCACCGGCATGCCCCAGCGGTCGAACTCGATGCCGGTGTCGCGCTCGATCCAGGGAAACGCGTTCTCCTGCCCCACGGCGATCAGCACCTCGTCGCAGGCGAACTCCTGCTCCGGCTCGCCGGTGGGCAGCAACTGGCGCCGGCCCTCGGCGTCCTTCACCGCGTGCACCTTCTCGAAGCGCATCGCGACCAGGCGGCCGCCCTCGTGCACGAACGCCTTCGGCACCAGGAAGTTCAGGATCGGGATGCCTTCGTGCTGGGCATCCTCCTTCTCCCAAGGCGAGGCCTTCATCTCCTCGTAGGCCGAGCGCACGATGACCTTGACGTCCTCGCCGCCGAGCCGGCGTGCCGAGCG
>CAZTNB010000280.1:0-3140 GCA_964614825.1 uncultured Gammaproteobacteria bacterium | reverse complement strand
CCTGGTCGAGTACAGCAGCGACACGGTATTCCCGCGCATCCGCGACATGGGCTACCAGGCGGTGCGGACGCAGCGCCACAAGTACATCCACTACCTCGAGCTGCCGGGCGCGGACGAGCTCTACGACCTCGAGGCGGATCCGTACGAGATGTCGAACCTCATCGGCACGACGCAAGGCGAGGCACTGCTGCCGGCCTTGCAGGCGGAGCTCGCACGGCTGCAGCGGCAGACCGGGTACGTTGCGCCACCGTAGCCAGGCGCAGCGGGGCTGCCAGGACGCGGGCCCTGGCGGAAAGCCTCACTCGAAGCCGCTGGCGAAGATCGGATCGACCAGCACGGTGACCACCGCGGTGCCGATGTTGTTGCCGAGGCTGGGGTCGGTGGTGCCGCTCGGCGGCACCACGGCGACGTTGTTGGTGATGCTGCCGCTGGCGTCGCCGCGGGTCACGGCCTGGGCGGTGAACACGATCGAGCCCATCGGCGCCAGGTTCACCAGCTTGTTGATGTTGCCGCTGCCGGTGGCCGGGGCGCAGGAGGAACCCGCGGTCGCGGCGCAGGCCCACAGCACGCTGGAGAAAGCCGCGGGGAAGGTATCGGTGACGGTGGCCCCTGTCACGCCGTCGGGACCGGCGTTGGCGATGGTGAGCGTGTAGTCGACGGTTCCGCCGGGCGCCACGGTCGACGCGGCGGCGGTCTTGGTCGCCGAGAGGTTCGCCATCGGCGTGCCGCCGCTGCCGCAATCGACCACCGCGCGGATCACGAAGTCGCCGGCGAGACCGAAGGCGCAGGAGGAATACCACGCGAAGTTGCCGCCCAGGTCTTGGGCAAAGATTCCGTTGCGCCCGGCCTGGCAACCATCGTTGTCGCGCACCACGCTGGGCCCCACCGGTTGCGGCGGCGCCACGTCGAAGGTCAGCGCCACCACGATGGTCTCGTTCTGCAGCACCGGGACGACCAGCGGCACCGCCATGTTCTCGTCGAGATAGCGGTACTCGTTGATCACGCCGTCGCTGAGCACCGGCCCGAGGATGGTCTCGGCCACCGCGCCCGGGTTGGGGAAGGTGCCGGCGCGCAGGATCTCGATCGAGCGGCCGAACTCCGGCGGCGCCGAGCCCGAGGCCGAGCGCCACAGCACCTGGGCCGCGCGCAGGTTGCCGCTGCAGGGCGAGGTCAGCCAGCTCGCCGCCTTCTCGCTGGCGACGAAGCCGGTGACGATGGTCGCGGTGCTGAAGTCGGTGACCGAGTCGTTCCTGAGCGTGGTCTCGCCCGCGAGCGGCGCGACCCAGGGCGCCAGCGCCATGGCCCCGCCCACGACCAATCGCAACGGACGACGCGGCATTGGGTACCCCCCTCCGGCGCCTGCACCCTACTACCACGCTAGTCCCGCCGGCGGGCCGGATTTGCGGGCTGGGTCACAGCCCGCGCCGGCGCCGGGCTGGATTTGCCCCGGCCGCGTTCTGCCGCCATGCTTGGACAGCCCTCCGGATCGTGTCGCCGATGAGCTTCGTCGCCGAACTCAACCGCCGCAACGTGGTCCGCGCCGGCCTGCTCTACGTGGTGGCGTCGTGGCTGCTGCTGCAGGTGGCCGACGTGCTGTTCGGCGCGCTGGAACTGCCGCCCTGGAGCGTGCGGCTGGTGCTGGGGATCCTGATCCTCGGCTTCCCGCTGACCCTGATCTTCTCGTGGGTTTACGAGCTGACGCCCGAGGGGCTCAAGCGCGAGCACGAGGTCGAGCGCAACGCCTCGATCACCGCCGCCACCGCGCGCAAGCTCAACGTCCTGATCGTGGTGCTGCTGGTGGCCGCCACCGGCCTGCTGGTCGCGAACCGCTTCCTGCCGGCGCGCGTGCCGGCTGCGCCGGTGGCCGGCGCGGCGCCGGATTCGGACGCGGTGGCCGGCGCGGCGCCCGCCGCCGCCGTGCCCCGTGCCGGCGAACCCTCGATCGCCGTGCTGCCCTTCGTCAACATGAGCGGCGATCCCGACAACGAGTACTTCTCCGACGGCCTGTCGGAGGAACTGCTCAACGTGCTGGCGCGGATGCCGGGCTTGCGCGTGATCGCACGCACCTCCTCCTTCGCGTTCAAGGGCGAGAAGACCGACATCGCCACCGTGGCGGCAAAGCTCGCGGTGGCGCACGTGCTCGAAGGCAGCGTGCGCAAGGCCGGCGGGCGCGTGCGCATCACGGCGCAGCTGATCCGCGCCGCCGACAGCTCGCACCTGTGGTCGGATACCTACGACCGCGACGTGGCGGACGTCTTCGCGGTGCAGGACGAGATCGCGCGCGAGGTCGCGGGCGAGCTCAAGCTGCGGCTGCTGCCGGCGACGGTCGCCGGCGCGGAGCTCGGTGGCACCCGCAACGTCGAGGCGCACGATCTCTATTTGCGCGCCAACGCGATCATTCCCACGGTCGGCATGCGCGAGAGCCTGGACCAGCGCCTGGCCTATGCCGAACGGGCCCTGGCGCTGGACCCGGACTTCGCCAAGGCCCACGTGGCGCGCGCCGAAGTGCTGAGGCTCCTGACCACCAATGGGTGGATGCCACCGGCCGAGGGTTACGCGTCTGCGCGGGCGGCGGTCGCGCGCGCGCTCCAACTGGCGCCGGACCTGGCCGAGGCCTACACGGAGCGGTCCCGGATCCACCTCGTCACCCTGGACTGGGCCGCAGCGGCCGCCGACGGCGCGCGCGCGATGGCGCTCAATCCCGGCAGCGTGGCCGTGCAGATCGACCATGCCAACCACCGCTTCGCGATGGGACGCCTCGACGAGGCCATCGCGGCGGCGCGCGTCGCGGTTTCGCTGGACCCGGTCGGGATTCGCAGCCGCTCGGTCCTCGCGACCATGCTGCGCTACGACCGCCAATACGACGAGGCCGGGCGCATCCTGTCGGCGCTGATCGCGGAAGCGCCCAAGCTGGGCAACATCCACTACGAGCTCGGGCAGATCGCGCTCTCGACCGGCGATCCCGAGCGCGCGCGGGCCGAGTTCGAGGCCGAAACCGTCGACTGGAAGCATGCCACCGGCCTCGCGATGGCCTGGCATGCGCTGGGGCGGAAGGACAAGGCCCGGCAGGCCCTGGAAGCCCTGGTCGCCACCGGCGATCCCGACTGGTCGGCCTTCCAGCAGGCGCAGATCCACGCCCA
>CAZTNB010000279.1:0-3157 GCA_964614825.1 uncultured Gammaproteobacteria bacterium | reverse complement strand
CGCTCGGCCGAGGACATGCACGAGACCCGCGCCCTGCTGCGCAAGTCCGGCTCCGGCGCGGGGCTGGTGGCGAAGATCGAGCGCGCCGAGGCGATCGCCGTGCTGGGCGAGATCATCGACGCCTCCGACGCGGTGATGGTGGCGCGCGGCGACCTCGGCGTGGAGATCGGCGACGCCGAGCTGCCGGGCCTGCAGAAGAAGATCATCCGCGAGGCGCTGGCGCGCAACCGCGCGGTGATCACCGCGACGCAGATGCTGCAGTCGATGGTGGATTCGCCGATCCCGACCCGCGCCGAGGTGCTCGACGTCGCCAACGCGGTGATCGACGGCACCGACGCGGTGATGCTTTCCGAGGAGAGCGCGGCCGGCAAGCACCCCGACAAGGCGGTGGCGGCGATGGCGCGGATCTGCCTCGGCGCCGAGCGCCAGTTCGAGGGCACCGACGACTTCAGCACCTTCAAGCCCAGGCTGGAGCGCACCGACCAGGCCGTGGCGCAGGCCTCGATGTTCCTCGCCAGCCGCATCGGCGTGCGCGCCATCGTCGCCCTGACCGAATCCGGCAGCACCGCGCAGTGGCTGTCGCGCTACCGCACGGCGGTGCCGATCTACGGCATGAGCCGGCACCAGTTCGCGCGCCAGCGCATGGCCCTGCTGCGCGACGTGTTCCCGATCGACTTCGACCCGCACGGCGGCAACCCCCTGCACGCCGCGCGCGAGGCCGTGCTGCACCTGCACCGCATGGGCAAGCTGGCCGACGGCGACCGCGTGATCCTCACCACCGGCGACCACACCGGCGAACTCGGCGGCACCAACACCCTCAAGCTCCTGCGCGTGGGCAGCGGCGGCATCGCCGAGGGCCTGGGCGAACTCTGACCGCCCCGCGGATCCGCGGTCCGGGTGCAGCGCCGCTCCCACCGGGCCATGCCCGGCCCGCCCGCGCGGGCCCGATGGCGGGATCCGCCGCCCGCCCGCGTTCCTGCTCGAGGGCGGCGGGGGCCGCCCATGACCTGGGGAGCCGGCATGCGCGCAGCAGCAGCAATCGTGGCCTTGTGGATGGCGATCGGCATGGGAGGGGCGCGGGCGCAGGACGACGAGGTCCTGGCGATCAACGCCGACGACCTGCCCAGGTTGTGGACCCGCACCGGCGGCAGCGACCAGGGCGAGCTGTTCGGGCGGATCAAGTACCGCGCCGGTTGCGCCTCGGTGGCCTACATCGTCGAGTCCAACGGCACGCCCAGCTCGATCAAGGTGCTGCGCAGCTGGCCCGACCTCGGCTTCGGCGCCGCCACCGAGGACATGGTCAGGAGCTGGCGCTTCGAGCCCACCCGCGGCAACCCCAGGCGGATGGCCGTCTACACGGTGCAACTGTTCGTCCTGACCATCCCGGGCGCCGGGATGGACACCGGGTCGCGGATCAAGAAGACCATCGACGCCGAGGCCGTGGCGCAGCAGTGCGCGGTGGAATCGGTGCAGTTCGGCGGCTGAAAGCGGCGCGGCTTCGCGCCGGGCGATCGGCGCAATAAACTGCCGCCATGGACTACTTCCTGGCGGCACTGCGGGGCGCCCTGTGGAGCGAGGCGGCGGCGCAATGGGCCGGGCGCATCGCCCTGGCGGCGGCGATCGTCGCCGCCGGCCTGTGGGCGGCGGCGCGGATCGCGCGCGTCGTCGCCCGCGCGATCGACCGTCGCGGCGACCTGACCCTGGCCCGCTTCCTGCGCCGCGTGGTGTACGTGGCGCTGTCGATCCTGGTGCTGGTGGCGGCGCTCGACGCGCTGGGCCTGCCCACCACCACGCTGCTGGCCGCGCTGGGCGCCGCCGGCCTCGCGGTGGGCCTCGCCCTGCGGGATTCGCTGGCCAACCTCACCGCCGGCGTGCTGCTGGTGCTGTCGCGCCCGTTCAAGGTCGGCGACTTCGTGCAGGCCAACGGCCGCGAAGGCACGGTGGAGCGCATCGACCTGATGCAGACCATCCTCGTCACGCCCGAGAACTTCCTCCTCACCGTGCCCAATGGCCAGGTGATGAACAACGCCATCGTCAACTACTCGGCGCGGCCGCTGCGGCGCCTGGAGCTGGCGTTCCAGCTGCCCTACGACGTCGACCTGGCGGCGGCGTTGCGGGTCGCGCAACAGGCGGTGGCGGGCGACGCGCGGGTGCAGCGCGAACCGGAGCCGCAGTTCCTGCTGCGCGCGCTCGGCAGCAGCGCGCTGGACCTGGTGGCGCGGGTCTGGGTGCCGACCGAGCGGCACTGGGTGGCCTCGAGCGAGCTGCTGCAGGCGCTGACCGTGGCGCTGGACCGCGCCGGCCTGGAGATTCCCGGGCCCCGGCTCGAGGTGCGGCTGGTCAACCCGGGCGACGCGACGCCGGCGGCGGCCGGCTGAACCGGAGGCGTGGCATGACGATCCATCGAGGCTGGCCGCGCGTGGCGGCGCTGTTGGGCCTGGCGCTGGCCGCGGGCGCGCCGGCGGCGCAGGACGACGAGTTGCTGGTGGTCGCGCCGCGCGACCTGCGCAAGGTCTGGGTGCTGGACCGCGAAAGCTGGAAGTCGTCGGTCGACCAGGCCGCGGTGAAGGAGCTGGGCGCCGGATGCGCCGCGGTTTCCTTCGTCATCGAACCCGACGGCAGCACCTCCAGCGCGCGGGTGCTGCGCGGCAAGCCGGCGCAGGTCTTCGACGAGGTGGCGAAGCAGATCGCCGCCAGCCTGCGCTTCGCCCCGACGCCGGCCAATCCCGGGGCCGAGGCCGTCTTCACCTACCTCACGATCACGTTCCGCGGCCAGGCCAGCGGGTCGAAGATCGGCAAGTCCATCGTGGTCGGCGACTCGGTCGACCGGCTCTGCGCCGTGGCCGGCTTCCGCTAGTTCATGGCGCGGCCGCCGGGCTGGCCTATAATGGAAAGTCCCACCCGATACCTGCGAGCGCCCTTCCCATGAGCATCGACCAGCTTCCCGAAATCGCCCAGGCGATGGTTGCGCCCGGCAAGGGCATCATCGCCATCGACGAATCCACCGCCACGATCAAGAAGCGCTTCGATTCGGTCGGCGTGGAGAACACCGAGGACAACCGCCGCGCCTATCGCGAGATGCTGCTCACGGCGCCGAACCTGTCCGACCACATCTCCGGCGCGATCCTCTACGACGAGACCCTGCGCCAGTCGACCC
>CAZTNB010000278.1:0-3164 GCA_964614825.1 uncultured Gammaproteobacteria bacterium | reverse complement strand
CGGAGGTGCCGCCGCCGATGTCGAGCACCATCGAGCCGCGCGCCTCGTGCACCGGGATGCCGGCGCCGATCGCGGCCGCCATCGGCTCCTCGATCAGGAACACGTCGCGCGCCCCGGCGCCCTCGGCCGACTCCTTGATGGCGCGCCGCTCGACCTGGGTCGAGCCGTAGGGCACGCAGATCAGCACCCGCGGGCTGGGGCGCAGGAAACGCGCCTTGTGCACCTTGCGGATGAAGGCCTGCAGCATCTCCTCGGCCATGGTGAAGTCGGCGATCACGCCGTCCTTCATCGGCCGGATGGTGACGATGTTGCCGGGCGTGCGGCCCAGCATGCGCTTGGCCTCGAGGCCCACGGCCGCGACCGAGCGCGGCCCGCCGGGGCCGCGGTCCTGGCGGATCGCGACCACCGAGGGCTCGTTCAGCACGATGCCCTGCCCGCGCGCATAGACGAGGGTGTTCGCCGTGCCGAGGTCGATCGACAGGTCGTTGGAAAAGATGCCGCGCAGGCTCTTGAGCATGGGGATTACAGCGGAGGGAGGAAAAGCGGTTTACTGTAACAACGGGGTCCGGGGCCAGCAAGCCGGAAACCGCGATGCGGTGATACAGTTCGCGCTTTCGCGCGCGCTCGCGCGCGACTTGCCCGGAAACGGCCACATCGGCGCCCGCGTCGCGCCTCATTGCATGATCGACGACACCACACTCGACCATCTGGGACGACTCGCCCGGCTCGCGATCGATCCGGCCGCGCGGCCGCGCCTGGCCGCGGACCTCGACCGCATCCTGGGCCTGTTCGAGCGCCTGCGGACCCTGCCGCTCGACGGCGTCGCGCCGCTGGCGCACCCGCACGACCAGAGCGTCGCCCTGCGTGCCGACCAGGTCAGCGAGGAGGACCAGGCCGACCGCCTGCTGGCCCTGGCCGCCGAGTCGCAGGGCGGCTACTACCTCGTGCCCAAGGTGATCGAGTGACAGCGCCGGCGCCGGCCACCCTGGCCGAGCTGGCGCGGGGCCTCGCCGAGGGCCGGCTCGACCCGGCGGCACTGGCCGAGGCGGCGCTGGCGCGGGCAGCCGCGGCGCAGCCCGCGCTCAACGCCCTGATCACGCTGGCGCCGGAACCGGCGCGGGCCGCCGCGGCGCGGGCGCGGCAGGCGCGCGGCACCAGCGCGCTGGCCGGGATTCCGTTCGTGCACAAGGACCTGTTCTGCACCCGCGGCATGGCGACCACCTGCGGCTCGCGCATGCTCGACGGCTTCGAGCCGCCCTACGACGCCACCGTGGTGGAGCGGCTCCACGCCGCGGGCGCGGTGTGCATCGGCAAGGCGAACATGGACGAGTTCGCGATGGGCTCCTCGAACGAGCACTCCCACTTCGGCCCGGTGCGCAATCCCTGGGATCCGTCGCGGGTGCCCGGGGGGTCCTCGGGCGGGTCGGCGGCGCTGGTCGCGGCCGGCGTGGTTCCCTTCGCGACCGGCTCCGACACCGGTGGCTCGGTGCGCCAGCCGGCCGCGTTCTGCGGCATCACCGGGCTCAAGCCCACCTATGGCCGGGTGTCGCGCTGGGGCATGGTCGCCTTCGCCTCCAGCCTCGACCAGGCCGGCGTGCTGGCCCGATCGGCCGCCGACTGCGCGCAGGTGCTGGCGGTGGTCGCCGGCCACGACCCGCGCGACGCCACCAGCGTCGACCGGCCGGTGGACGACTACGTGGGCGCGCTGGCCGAGGGCGTGGCCGGGCGCCGCATCGGGGTGGTTCGGCAGTACTTCGGCGGCGGGGTCGAGGCGCGGGTGGCGGCCGCCGTCCGCGAGTCGCTGGCGGTGCTCGAGCGCGCGGGCGCGACGCTGGTCGACGTCGACCTGCCCAGCCTCGAGGACTCGATCGCCGCCTATTACGTCATCGCGCCCGCCGAGGCGTCCAGCAACCTCGCCCGCTACGACGGCGTGCGCTATGGCCATCGCTGCACCGACGCGCGCGACCTGGCCGAGCTCTACAGTCGCAGCCGCGCCGAGGGCTTCGGCGCCGAGGTGCAGCGGCGCATCCTGGTCGGCACCTACGTGCTCTCCGCCGGCTACTACGACGCCTATTACGGCCGCGCGCAGCGCCTGCGGCGCCTGATCGCGCAGGATTTCGCCCGCGCCTTCGCCGGCGTCGACCTGCTGGCCGGGCCGACCGCGCCCACCACCGCGCTGGCCCTGGGCAGCAGCGACGCCGATCCGGCCGCGCTGTATGCGGCCGACGTCAACACGGTCGCGGTCAACCTGGCCGGCCTGCCGGCGATCTCGGTGCCGGCCGGCTTCGCCGACGGCCTGCCGGTCGGCCTGCAGCTGGTCGCGCCGGCGTTCGCCGAATCGCGCCTGCTCGCCGCCGGGCACGCGCTGCAGCGGGCCAGCGATTGGCATCGCGCCACGCCCACCGCGCACTGGTACGGGTGAGCGCGATGGACGCCGCCTGGGAAGCCGTGATCGGCCTCGAAGTGCACGTGCAGCTGGCGACGCGCAGCAAGCTGTTCTCGGGCGCCTCGACCGCCTATGGCGCGGAACCGAACACGCACGCCAGCGCCATCGATGTCGCCCTGCCGGGCACCCTGCCGGTGCCGAACGCCGAGGCCATCCGCATGGCCGTGCGCTTCGGCCTCGCGATCGGCGCCCGCATCGCCCGGCGGTCGGTGTTCGCGCGCAAGAACTACTTCTACCCGGACCTGCCGAAGGGCTACCAGATCAGCCAGTACGAGGATCCCATCGTGGCCGATGGCCGGCTGGCGGCGCGCCTGGACGATGGCCGCGAGTTCCTGGTGCCGGTCCAGCGCGCGCACCTGGAGGAGGACGCGGGCAAGTCGGTGCACGATGCCTTCCACGCCGCCACCGGCATCGACCTCAACCGCGCCGGCACGCCGCTGCTGGAGGTGGTCACCACGCCCGCCATGCACTCCGCCGCCGAGGCGGTGGCCTGGCTGCGCGAGCTGCATCGCCTGGTGCGCTGGCTCGGCATCTGCGACGGCAACCTGCAGGAAGGCTCGTTCCGCTGCGACGCCAACGTGTCGGTGCGGCCGCGCGGCGATGCCGAGCTCGGCACCCGCACCGAGATCAAGAACGTCAACTCCTTCCGCTTCGTCGAGAAGGCGATCGAATACGAGATCGAGCGCCACATCCGCGAGCGCGAGGCCGGGCGCGCGAT
>CAZTNB010000277.1:0-3252 GCA_964614825.1 uncultured Gammaproteobacteria bacterium | reverse complement strand
GCGTACTTGAGGAACACGTAGTAGGCCTCGGTGACGCTGCCGATGAAGCCGGCCCAGCCGCTGAGGAACTTGCGGCGCAGGAAGTAGGAGCGCAGGAACTGCAGCGGGGGCTGCAGCAGCATGCGGGTGCGCACGAAGCCGGTGCCGGCCGCGGCCTTGTCGGCGACCATGCCGCTGGAGTACGCGTTGATCTTGTCGACCTTGGTCCGGATGTCGGGTTCGCCCAGGTGCACGAAGGGCGTCCGGATCAGGCCCACGGGGCCGTCGACGCGCGGCGCGGCGTGCACCGCGTCGCCCTCGAAGCGCACGCGCTCGCGGTCGAACAGGCGCAGCATGCGGGCGTGGGCCACGGCCGGGTGGGCGAGGCGCCAGAAGGCCTGCTCGCGGCGCGGCAGGCGGAAGCCGGCGACCGCCGGCGCCTGCAATGCGGCCTCGACCGCGCGCGCGCACGCCTCGGGCAGGTACTCGTCGGCGTCGAGCAGCAGGACCCAGCGGTGGGTGGCGTGGGCGACCGCCGAGGCCTTCTGCGGACCGTAGCCCTTGAAGGCTTCGATCAGCCAGCGCGCGCCGTGGGCGCCTGCGATCGCGTGCGTGCCATCGGTGCTGCCCGAGTCCAGCACCACGCGCTCCTCGGCAAAGGCGACCGAGGCCAGGCAACGCGCCAGCGTCGCGGCATTGTTGTACGTGGTGACCACCACGCTGAGCGGCTCGCGCGTCACGGTGCGTCTCCCCGCGGCTCACGCAGTGCCGCGCAGTACCACGCCAGCAGCCAGAAGCACAGCAGCGACCACCACGCCGAGTAGAAGGCGAAATGGGTGTTGAGCGGGAACCACATCGCCACCAGCGCGAGCGCGGGGGCCTGCGCGGCGTGGCGGCGCTCGCGGCTGGCGCGCAGCCAGGCCCGCAACGCCAGCGCGATGCCGGCGCACCAGGCCAGCAGCCCGATGGCGCCAGACTCGGACAGCGCCTCGAGTACCCACTGGTGCGCATGCAGCGCGCCCTGCCCGTAGCGCGGATCGAGCCAGCGATCGTCCGGCGGCGCGAACTCCGCATAGGCGTAGCGGAAACCGCGCGCGCCGACGCCATTGACCGGATGCGCGGCCGCCATCCCCAGCGCCGCGTGCCAGATCGGCAGGCGGAAGGCGAGCGCGTGGTCGGTGGCGGCGGCGCTGCCCTCGGTCACGACCAGCGTGCGGTCGAGGCGCTCGGCGAAGCGCGGCGAGGCCACGTAGGCCAGCGCCGATAAGGCCAGCCCCGCAGCCGCCGCGATGCCGAGCATCACGGCGAACTGGCGCCCGCCATGCGCCACGCGCGCCGCCACCAGCACCGTCACCACCGCGTAGGACACCCAGCCGGCGCGCGCGCCCGCCATGAGGATCGCGGCGCCGAGCAGCAGCCACAGCAGCAGGGTCACGCGGCGGCCGTAGCGGTCCAGCGCTTCGAGCAGCAGCACCGGCGACAGCACCGCCAGCACCGGACCCAGCTTCTGGTTCTCGTCGCCGAAGATGCCGCTCAGGCGATCGCCGTCGAGGCGCCCGGCCACGCTCCAGCCGGTCGCCGCCTGCAGCAGCGCGTCGGCAGTCCACAGCGCGACCACGATCGCCGCCAGCCAGCGCAGCCGCGCCAGCGCGCCGCCATCGCCGCCCAGCAGCAGCACCGCGCCGAGCAGGAACGGCGCGAAGCGCAATCCGCCGGCCACCGTGCCCCAGGTCTTCGCCGGCGCCACCGCGTCCGGCGCCGACAGCAGCGCCGGCAGCCACCAGCAGGCGAACAGGGCCAGCGCCAGCCGCACCTGCGGCAGCGCCCACCACTCGCGGCGCCGTTGCCAGGCCAGCACGAGGCCGGCGCCGGCGATGGCGACGATGCCGACCTCGCTGGTGCGGCCGAGCGGCAGCAGCAGCAGCGCCAGCCAGAACGCCAGCGTCGCCAGCGGCTGCCAGCGCGCGTCGGCGCTCAGTCGTCGGGCCATGCCTCGACGATCTCCGCGTACAGCGCCAGCGTGGCCTCCTGCATCCGCGCCAGGTCGTAGCGCGCCGGGCTCGGCACCTCCGGCGCCTGGCGCAGCCACTGCGCGACCACGCCGACCAGCGCCTCGACATCGCCGCGCGGCACGGCGCCCGCCGGCAGCAGCTCGCGCAGCAGCTCGCCGACGCCGCCGTGCGCGTAGCCCGCCACCGGCACGCCCACCGACAGCGCCTCGACCACGGTGCGGCCGAAGGACTCGGGCTTGTTCGACACCTGCAGCACCACCGCCGCCATGCCGTAGGCGTCGACGATGTCGCTGCGCGGCTCGGTGATGGCGACGCGCGCGGCCACGCCGCGCCGCGCCGCCAGCGCCTCGAGCTCGGCCACGTAGGCCTCGCGCTCGGGATCGCGAGCGCCCAGCAACCACAGGCCGGCCTCGATGCCGTGCGCCTCGCGCAGCCGCGCCAGCGCCTCGATCGCGTCGGCGTGGTTCTTGAGCCGGGTGCCGCGCGCCGGCAGCAGCAGCACCGGCACGCCGGCCAGGGCCGGATGCCGGCGTTCGATCGCCGCGCGCCACTCGGCGCTCGGCCGATGGCCGCGCGGGAAGGCCGCCGGATCCACGCCGCGCGGGATCACCACCAGCCTGTCGCGATCGACGTCGGCGTAGTGCTGGTCCACCCACTGGCGCACGGTGTCGGACACGCAGATCACGCGCTCGCCGCGCAACAGGATGCCGCTGTAGCGGCCGGGCGAATTGAGCCCGTGCACGGTGGTGACGAAGCGCGGCGGCAGGGGCATGCGTCGCATCGCCAGCCACGCCAGCCAGGCCGGCAGGCGCGAGCGCGCGTGCACGACGTCGGGCTCCAGGGTGTCGAACATGCGGCGCAGGGTGGAGATGTGACGCAGGGTCCACGGGCGCTTGTTGCCGATCGGCACCTTGATGTGGCGGCTGCCCTCGTGCTCGAGCTGCTCGACCAGGCGGCCGCCGCCGGAAACCACGAAGCTGCGGTGCCCGGCGCGGGCCAGCGCCGCGGCGATCTCCAGGGTGGAGCGCTCGGCACCGCCGGAATCGAGGCCCGGCACCAGTTGCACCACGGTCAGGCGTCCCTCCGGCTCCGCATCGATCGGCGGGAGGGCTTGCAGGGAGGCGGCTATCGGCATGCGGGTCGTGGCCGCGGGCGCCGCCGGGCCGTCAGTCCTTGAGGACGTAGACCGCGCCGCAGTACGGGCACTTCGCGCTGCCGCTGGCCTCGACCGCGAGGTACACGCGCGGATGCGAATTCCACA
>CAZTNB010000276.1:0-3255 GCA_964614825.1 uncultured Gammaproteobacteria bacterium | reverse complement strand
TGCCCGATCACGCTGTCGCGCAAGGTCGCCGACAACAACGGCAACGTCACCTTCGAGTTCGACGACCAGGCACTGGGCCTCAACTTCAGCTTCCAGGGCGAGGCCACCGCCGGCGGCAGCATCAACCTCGATGCGGTTCCCTTCGAGGTGCGCCTGGCCATCGACGCTTCGGCGCAGAGCCACGGCTTCCAGTTCACCGAGGGACCCAATGCCTTCGACTTCCTGCCGCACATCTACAAGGTGGGCTTCTACGGCGCCGGCAATGCCGATCCCGTGGACGACAACATCGTGCTCACCGACTGGTACCAGAACGTGGAGGTGGCCAACAGCCCGAGCCGCACCTTGACCTACACGCTGTCGCTGCCGCCGATCACGCCCAAGGTCGCGCTGTTCGACGTCGCCATCAAGCCCTGGGTCGCGGTCGCCATCGGCGACGGCCAGAACAGCGGCAGCCAGAGCTGGTCCTCCATCCGCCAGGTGTTCGGGCCGGTCAACCGCCTGCCAACCACGCAGCCCTACGCGAGCTGGGTCAACATCATCGCCGGCGAGGAATATCCCACCGAGATCACGGTGCGCACCGACCCGGCCGTCAGCGGCGTGATCCAGCCCGGCAACGCCAAGCTGTACCTGGACATGAACCGCAACGGCACTGCGGAGTTCATCGGCAACTTCAGCACCTCGGCGCTCGACCTCAACTGCACCATCGACGGGCTCGACAAGTCCCTGACCTGGCGCGCCACGCTGCCGACCAACCTCAAGACCTCGGCGCCCGGGCGGATCAAGGGCTACGTCCAGTTCATCGGCCAGCCCAACACCGGCCAGGCGACCAAGCGCATCGGCGTCGACATCGTCGACACCGACCTCAGCTGGCTCAACGATCCGAAGTTCGGCGAGCAGGAGCTCTACTACCGCAAGGGCGGCCAGCAACTGGGCTGGGAGGCGGTGGAGAACCTGCCCGACACCGCGGTCCAGTTGCCGACCAATCCCGGCTACCAGATCGGCCGCCTGCGCAACGAAACCAACAACCAGCGCCTGATCGGTTCCGGCATCGACATGGCCGGCAACCGCCAGAGCTACGCCTTCGTCGATGGCACCCACATGGCGGCCGGTCGCGACGGCGACCCGACGCAGATCGACGCCGCGGAGGGCGTGACCTACGGGCCCGAGCCCACCACCCTTATCGACCAGTCGATCCCGCTGTTCTATTACACGTGGGGCGTGCCGGTACTGGCCGGCGTCGAGATCGGTGCCGACTTCTCGCTGCTGGCCGAGATCTCGATGCTCAGCCGTTACGACACCCAGCCCAACGGCAACCCGCGGCTCACGCTGGTCACCGAGCCCAGCATCGACATGGGGCTCAATTTCTACATCGACCTCGACATCCTGTTCGACCTGGTCGATGGCGAGGTCGACCTCGGCGCGACCTTCGGCGTCGACATGCCGGTGCGGGTGGTCAACGGCGTCAACCAGCCGGTGCAGCCGGACTTCGACGCCGCCCTGGTGCTGTCGTGGTACTTCGACATCATGTGCCTGCCGGTGTGGATCGACCCGATCTGCAACGCGATCCCGACCTTCGACGACTGCGAGCGCCTGCTGCCGACCAATGACAACCGGCCCTGCCCCGAGGTCTTCGACCGCCCCGAGACACTGGCCGTCGCCGGCGGCCAGGTCGAGCGCGGCGTGCGCCCGTTGCAGTCGGCGCTGGCCTACTCGCGCAGCGGCGCCGGCCTGATGGCCACGACGCGCGCCGATCCCACGCTGCAGAACCCGCCGAGGCTGATCGTGCGACCGATCGACGGCGGCGACTTCGGTCGCCTGCCGGACGAGACCACGCTCTCCACCGCGCCCGGCATCCGCAGCGTGGCGATCGAGTACTACGACGACGAGCGCGCCGTGGCCGTGTGGGCCGAGAACGCCGACACCTACGCCGTGCTGTCCACGCGCACCGCGGTCCAGCGCCTGGCGCGCCAGCGCCTGATGTACTCGCTCTGGGACGGCGAGAACTGGAGCGCCAAGGCGCAGCTCACGCCGGTGAGCGGCGGCGAAGGCGGCGTCGATCTTGCCGCCTGCCTGCGGCGCGAGGACGCCGACTGTCCGGCCGACGGCGAGGTGCTGGCGGTGTGGACGCGCGACATGGCCGGCGACCTCCTGCAGCATCGCACCCGGGTCTATTCCTCGCGCTTTACGCCCGCGCGCGGCTGGACCACGCCGCAGCCGGTGGATTCCAGCGCCAGCGCGCTGCTCGACTCGGCGCCGAGCGCGGCCTACGTGGACGCCGTGCCGGTGGCAGCCTTCGTGCGCAGCACCAACGGCGTGTTCGCCGACACCGCGGCGCGGCGCGTGGCCTATCGCTTCCTGCAGAGCGGCACCAGCGTGCAAGTGCCCGATGCGCTGCCCGGCGGCGTGGCCTGGCCCAGCATCGTCGGCCTGCCGGCCGGCGGCTTCGCCATCGCCCACACCCACGGCGAGACCGGGCGCGCCTTCGTCAGCAACCGCCACCGCGCGGCGCTGGCCTATGCCGATGGCTGCAGCGCCGGCAGTTGCGCGGTGGTGGCGCAGGCGGTCACCGATGGCAGCGGCCGGCCGGTGTACGGCGAGCGCCCCAGCGCCCTGCTCGACAACGACGGCAACCTCAGCGTGGTGATGCGCGGCACCGGCTTCGGACCGGATGCGCAGGGCGCGAGCGAGCCGCGCGCGGGCGATCCGCTGGGCATGGTCGGCCATACCGGCGAACTGATCGCCTTCGCCACCTCGCGCGGCCAGTCCGTGATCCAGCCGCAGGCACTGTCCGTCGACGGCGCCTCGCACTTCGCGCCGGCGGCGGCCTTCGATCCGGAGCTGAACCAGGTGGTGGCGACCTCGACCCGCAGCACGCCGATCCCGCCGGGCCTGCGCAACAAGATGGCGCGCGCCGGCGTGGAAGCGCCGCCGGCGCGGGCGCACGCGGTGCTGGGCGAGGATGGCCTGGCGATGTACGCCGCCGAGCAGGGCGTGGACTTCGCGATCGAGGAGATCAGCACCAATGCCACGAGCCTGGTCGGTGGCAGCACCGTGCAGGTGACGGTCAAGCTGCGCAACATCGGCAGCGCCTACACCGCCGTGCAGCCGGCCTGGCAGATGGTGCTGAGCCTCGACGCGCCGCGCGATGCCGGCGGCACCACCTACGGTGGGCGCTTCGTCCCCTCGCTGGCGCCGGGCGCGCAGGCCACGCTGGTGAGCAACATCACCGTGCCGGCGGGCTTCAGCCCGGACCAG
>CAZTNB010000275.1:0-3335 GCA_964614825.1 uncultured Gammaproteobacteria bacterium | reverse complement strand
CCCGCCCAGCATGACCCGCACCGCCTTCTGCCCGGTGCGGGTCAGGTGCAGTTGTCCCGCGGCGGCTTCGGTGACGGCGCGCAGCACGTTGGCCGGGCTCGGGTCCTGGCTCAGGTAGGCGCTGACGCCGGCGGCGATGGTCTGCTGCGCGACCACCTCGGCGCCGGGATCGCCGATGGCGACGATGCGGATCGCGGGGCTGGCGTCGCGCACGCGGCGGATGGCGGGCGCGGCCTCGGCGGCCAGGGCGCCGCGCAGGTCCACGATCGCCACCTCGGGACGCTCGGTGACGATCACGCCCAGGGCCACGCCGTCGAGCACGCTGTCGGACACGATCCGGATCGGCGCGTCGGCCGGCAGCAGCGCGTCGCGCCGGGTCGGCAACGCCGCGCGCAGCACGATCGCGCGCGGGACCGGTCGCGGCACCTCGTCGGTGTTCACGCCGCCTCGCCTTCGGGATCGAGCAGCTCGAAGGCCATCACGATCGCGTCCTCGCGACCCTGGCGCGCCGGGTAGTAGTTGGGCCGGCGGCCGATCTCGTTGAAGCCGAGGTCGTGGTAGAGCGCGATCGCGCGCTGGTTGCTCGGTCGCACCTCGAGGAACACGCGCTCGGCGTGGTGCCAGCGCGCGAGGTCGACCAGGCGCCGCATCAGGCGCCGGCCGTGGCCGTGGCCCTGCTCGTCGGGCGCGACGCACACGTTGAGCACGTGCGCCTCGCGCGCCGCCACCGACAGCACCGCGTAGCCGATGATCCTGCCTTCCTGCGCCAGCGACCAGCAGGCGTAGCCGGCGCGCAGGCAGTCGCGGAAGATGCCCAGCGTCCACGGGAAATCGTAGGCGCCGGCCTCGATCTGCGCCACCGACTCGAGGTCTTCCTCGCGCATCGGCCGCAGTTCCGGCAGCTGCGGGCGCACCACCGCGACCATGCTCAGGCGCCTCCCAGTTCCGCGCGCAGGCGGCGCAGCTGGCGCCACAGGCCGGCCTTGGCGCGGCCGCTGGCGGCCAGCGCCGGCAGCGGCGGCGCCAGGATCGCGCGCGGATGGTCGCCCGGCGCGGCGCCCAGGCACAGCACGGGCACGCCGGCCGGCGCGGTGGCCGCGCCGTCGATCCTGGCGCTGGCGCGCTCCAGGCCCAGTGCCGCGACCAGGTGCCCGACCAGGCGGCCGTGCCGCGCCAGCAACGAACCGGCGTCGCCGTCGATCCGCAGCAGCAGGCGCGGCGCCACCTCCACGGCCGGCGCGGGCGGGGCGCGCGGCGGCGCTTCCACGCGTCCAGCAGGTTCGGTGCGCTCCGCGCGCGCGGCACGCCGCACGTAGACCTCGATGCCCATGTGCGCCAGCAGTTGCCGCTGGCGTTCCGGCAAGGCCATGGCGATCGCCGCGCTCATGCGCCCTGGGCGGCGAGGTCGGCCAGGAAGCGGGCGAAGATGTCGTCGATGCCGGCGGCGAACGCCCGCGCCGTCGCCTGCATGCTCTCCGATTCCGTCGGCACGCTGGCGGAGTAGGTCTTGAGCACCACCGGCAGCTCGGTGTCGCCGACGTCGGCGCGCAGTTCGAGGCTGATCTCGACCCGCCAGGTGCCGTCGGCGCCGCGCACGCGCTCGAAGGTCTGCACATCGCCGCTGAGGTTGAACGCGCCGACCTCGCCCGGCAGCCGCGCCGCCACCACGCTGGAATAGTTGGCCGCGCGCAGGCGCGCGATCAGGCGCTTCTGCAGCAGCGACGGCGGCGGGTCGTTCCACAGCTGGTAGTGGTAGGTGCGCACCGGCCCGTTGGGGCTGGTGGCGTAGAGGATGCCCTGCTCGGAATGCAGGCCATCGGCGCTGAAGGACGCGACCCGGATCGGCAGGCTCAGCACCGGATCGGCGGCGGCCTCGATGCCGGTCGCGGCCGGCAGGGTGTAGTAGCGCACCTCCGGCACCGGGGTGCTGCCGCAGGCGGCGAGCAGCACGGCGGCCACGGCGGGCAGCAGTCGGATCGGGCTCATGGTTCGTCCTCCACCACCACGTCGTCGGCCTCGGGGGTGAACAGGAGGCGGTTGGGGCTCTTGCGGATCTCGCGCGTGAACTCGTTGAAGTTCCGGCTCGAGGCTTCGAGGTTGTGCGAGATGGCGTCGATGCGCGCGGCCAGCGCGCTGGTCACCTGGGCCAGGTCGCGGATGGTGTTGCGCACGTCCGGCCGGTTCTCGGCCACCATCTCGCCGGCCTGCGCCAGCAGCAGGTCGAGCTTGGCCTCGGTCTGCTTGAGCTCGGCGGTGACGTCGCGCACGTTGGCCAGGGTGGCCTCGATGTTCTCGCGGTTGCCCGGGCCCAGCACCTCGTTGATCGAGGTGGCCGCGACGTTGAGCCGCTTGAGCAGCGCCTCGGCCTCGCCCAGCAGCACCGGGGTCTGCCGGTCGACGTTGGCGGTGATCGAATCGACGCGCTTGGACAGGGTGTCGACCAGCGGCGTGATGCGCGTGCGGGTCAGGTTGGTGACCTCGCCGGCGAGCTCGTTGAGCGCGGCGAACACGTCGGCGCCTTCCTGCCCGGCGATTTCGGCGCCGGGCTTGAGCAGCTCGCGCGACTTGCCCTCGCGGATGGCCACGGCCACGTCGGCGAGCAGGCCGCTGGAAGCCAGCATGGCGATGCTGTCGCTGGGGATGGGCCAGTCGCGGCGCACGCTGAGCGTGACCCGGTAGCGGGTCTGGCCCTCGACCCGCTCCGGCTCGATCCCCTCGACCTGGCCGACGCGGAAGCCCTCGTAGAACACCGGCGCCCCGTAGGCCAGGCCGGTGACGTTGCGGTAGCGGACCTTGTACTCGACCGCGGCGCCGCCGCGGCCGGTGATGGCGAACAGCGCCACCATCAGCAGCACGAGCGCGGCCAGCACCACCAGCCCCACCAGCGTGTAGTTGACGTTCTCGCGTTTCATCGGCTTCCCGGACTCCTGCCGCCGTGCGCGCAGGCCTGCGCGTCGGTCCCCGCCCCGCCGTCCCGCCCGGCACCCGCCGGCGACCGCGACCATTGTCGCAGCCCGGGCGGCCCCTGCCCCGCCCCGCCCGCCGGCGACCGGATCATGCCTCTTCCTCGGTCAGGCGCCGCAGGTATTCGTCGGTGTCGACCTCGACCTCGCGCGGGCGCCGGTTGAGCAGGTCCTGGATGCGCTCGTTGTCGCTGGCGCGCACCTCGGCCACGGTGCCGGTCTTGAGGTTGTAGCCCTTGTCCAGCACGGTGATGGTGTCGGCGATCTTGAACGCGCTCTCGAGCTCGTGGGTCACCACCACGATGGTCATGCGCAGCGCGTCGCGCAGGCGCAGGATCAGCTCGTCGAGCTCGGCCGAGACCACCGGGTCGA
>CAZTNB010000274.1:0-3339 GCA_964614825.1 uncultured Gammaproteobacteria bacterium | reverse complement strand
GTGATCACGCCGTCGCCGAAGAACAGCGCGGCGCCGAAGATGCCGAGGATGCCCATCACGTAGGCGGTCTCGGAGGCCAGCGGCAGGCTGCGCTGGGCCATCGCCATCAACGCCATGATGCCGCCCTCGCCGCGGTTGTCGGCGCGCATGACGACGAACACGTACTTCACGGTGACGATCAGCATCAGCGACCAGAACACCAGCGACAGGATGCCGAGCACGTTGCCGTCGGTGGCGCGCAGGCCGTACACGGGCCCGAAGGCCTCCTTCATCGTGTACAGCGGGCTGGTGCCGATGTCGCCGAACACCACGCCGATCGCGGCGATGGTGAGGGCCAAGGGATTGCTGCGCTCGCCGGAAGCGGCGTCGATCGTGGCGCCGCTCATCGCAATGCCGCCTTGAGCGCCTTGCGGATGATCGCCTCGGCGTCGTCCTCCGGCGCGGCGACCTGCTTGACCAGGCGCGCGACCTCCTGCGGCTTGTAGCCCAGCGCCTGCAGCGCGCCGCTGGCCTCGGACACCGGATCCTTCGGCACCGCGCCCGCGGCGCCGGGCAGCGCGCCGCCGCCGAGGCCGTCGACGCGGTCGCGCAGCTCGACCACGATGCGCTCGGCGGTCTTCTTGCCGATGCCGGGGACCCGGGTCAGCGCGGCGACGTCGCTGGTCTGCACCAGGCGCGAGAACTCGTCCACGCTCACCCCCGACAGGATCGACAACGCGGTCTTGGCGCCGATCCCGCTGACCTTGATCAGGGTGCGGAACAGCAGCCGCTCGGCCTCGCGATGGAAGCCGTACAGCGCCACGCTGTCCTCCTTCACCGCGTGGTGCGTGCACAGCACGACCTCGGCGCCCAGCGGCGGCAGCTCGTAGAAGGTCGACATCGGGGCTTCGAGCTCGTAGCCGACGCCTTGCACGTCGAGCGTCAGCCACGGCGGCTGCTTGGCCACGAGGATGCCCTTGAGGCGGCCGATCATGGCGCGCTCACCGGCGCCGCCACTGCGCGACCGACACGCCCACGCGCGTGACCGTGGCCCGCGTGTGCGCGTGCGTGAGCGCCACCGCCAGCGCGTCGGCGGCATCGGCCTGCAGCGCGCCGCGCAGGTCGAGCAGCACGCCGACCATGTGCTGCACCTGCGCCTTGTCGGCGCCGCCGCCGCCGACCACCGCCTGCTTGATCTCGCTGGGGGCGTACTCCGCCACTTCCAGCCCGCGCGCCACCACGGCGCAGATCGCCGCGCCGCGCGCCTGGCCCAGCTTCAGCGCCGAGTCGGCGTTGCGCGACATGTACACCTTCTCGATCGCGATCTCCTGCGGCCGCCACTGCGCGATGATCGCGCCCAGCTCCTCGAAGATGCGGCGCAGGCGCTGCGGGAACGCGCCCTCGCCGCCGACCTCGAGCGCGGCATGGAACACGTGCGTGGCGGCGCCCGTGGGCCCGGCGTCGACGATGCCCACGCCGGTGCGGACCGAGCCGGGATCGATGCCGAGGATGCGGATGCTGCTCACGCCGGCGGCGTCGCGCTGCGGTCGCGCATCAGCGGTACGCCTCCGCCGGCAGGTCGGCGTTGGAATACACCTCCTGCACGTCGTCGAGGTCCTCCAGCCACTCCAGCAGCCTGGCCACGCTCTGCGCGGTGTCGCCGCCGACCGCCACCGCGTTGTCGGCGCGCAGCGTGATCCCGGCGTCGGCGGCGACCAGCCCGGCCGCGGCCAGCGCGTCCTTGACCGCGGCGAACGCTTCCGGCGCGGTCAGCACGTCGATGCTGCCGTCCTCCGGATAGGCCACCACGTCGTCGGCGCCGGCCTCGATCGCGACCTCCATCACCCGGTCCTCGCTGGCGCCGGGGGCGAACGAGATCACGCCCTGCTTGCGGAACATGAACGCGACCGAGCCGTCGGTGCCGAGGTTGCCGCCGAACTTGCTGAAGGCATGGCGCACGTCGGCCACGGTGCGGGTGCGGTTGTCGGTGAGGCAATCGACGATCACCGCGACGCCGCCGGGCGCGTAGCCTTCGTAGCGGATCTCGTCGTAGTGCACGCCCTCGAGCTCGCCGGTGGCCTTCTTGATCGCGCGCTCGATGATGTCCTTGGACATGTTCGAGGCCAGGCCCTTGTCGATGGCGATGCGCAGGCGCGGATTGGTGGCGGGATCACCACCGCCGGCGCGGGCGGCGACGCCGATCTCGCGGATGACCTTGGTGAAGATCTTGCCGCGCTTGGCGTCCTGCGCGTTCTTGCGGTGCTGGATGTTCGCCCACTTCGAATGACCGGCCATGGAATCGTCGTGCTGGAGGCGGAAAATTCGCGGAATTCTAGCATCGGCGGCGCCCGCGGCCGCGGCGTCGTGCTCAGCCGAAGCGGCCGTCGCGCAGGAACCGGGCGGCCAGGCGGCCGACCGCCGGCGAATAGATGAGCCCGGTGTGCGAGGTGGCGACCAGCGCATGGTCGGTGAGCCCCGGCAGGCGCGTCTCGTCCACCGCCACCGTGCCATCGCCGGGACCGCGCACGGCGCCGGCCAGGTTGCCGAGGCCGAAGGGCACGCGGCCGGCGATCGCGCCGACCTCGCGCGCGCCGCGCCACGCCGGCACGCCCTCGCGCAGCAGCGTGGCGCTGCGGCCCACCACCCACGGCGCGATCGGCCATGCCGAGACCGCGCGCGCGGTGCGGCTGCCCAGCAGCGGCGAGCCCAGGCACACCACGCGACCCGGCGGCAGACCGCGCTCGTCGCGCAGCGCCTGCAGCGCGATCAGGCCGCCGAGGCTGTGCCCGACCAGGTGCACGGTGCGGCCGCGCAGCGCGGCGAGGCGCTCGCGCAGCCCGTCCACGACCTCGTCGGGGCTGCGCGCGATGCTCGGATAGCCGTGCACCGAGGCCTCGAAGCCCTCGCCGCGAAGCAGCCGCGCCAGCGGCGCCAGCGCCAGCGGCCGCATCCACAACCCGTGCAGCAGGACCACGTGGTCGGCCATCGGCGCCCCGGGCGGTGCGGCGTCCGTGTCGCTCAGGCCTTGGCCGGCTTGGCCACGCGCACGTGCAGTTCCTGCAGCTGCGCCTCCGGCACCACCGACGGCGCGCCGGTCAGCAGGCAGGCGGCGCTGGCGGTCTTGGGGAAGGCGATCACGTCGCGGATCGACTCGGTGCCGACCATCAGCGCGGCGATGCGGTCGATGCCGAAGGCGATGCCGCCGTGCGGCGGCGCGCCGTAGCGCAGCGCCTCGAGCAGGAAGCCGAACTTGAGCGCGGCCTCCTCGCGCGTGATGCCCAGCAGGTCGAACACGGCGCTCTGCATGTCCGGGCGATGGATGCGGATCGAGCCGCCGCCGATCTCGTTGCCGTTGAGCAC
>CAZTNB010000273.1:0-3356 GCA_964614825.1 uncultured Gammaproteobacteria bacterium | reverse complement strand
GCATCTGGTTGGCGATGCCGAACAGCGGCCACAGCGTGTTGATGCCGCCCAGCGGATCGACCACGCCCTGGTAGAGGAACCAGCCCCAGCCGCCGACGCACAGCGCCGTCGCCACCAGGTTGCCGGTCCAGGATTCGGTGTGGCGCATGGCGGGAATCGCGGTGCCGAGCAGGTCCTGGATCATGAAGCGGCCCACGCGCGTTCCGGCATCGACCGTGGTCAGGATGAACAGCGCCTCGAACAGGATCGCGTAGTGGTACCAGAACGCGGTCATGCCCTCGCCCGGCACCAGCTGGCTGAAGATCTGCGCCATTCCCACCGCGAGCGTGGGCGCGCCGCCGGTGCGCGACAGGATCGTGTTCTCGCCGACGTCCTTCGCGGTCTGCGCCAGCAGTTCGGGCGTGACCACGAAGCCCCACTGCGAGATCGCCTGCGCCGCCGATTCCACGCTGCCGCCGATCACGGCGGCCGGGCTGTTCATGGCGAAGTACACGCCGGGATCGAGCGCCGCGGCGGCGGTCAGGGCCATGATCGCGACGAAGGCCTCGGTCAGCATGCCGCCGTAGCCGATCAGCCGCAGGTCGCGCTCGTTGGCGATCATCTTGGGCGTGGTGCCCGAGGACACCAGCGCGTGGAAGCCCGAAACCGCGCCGCAGGCGATGGTGATGAAGAGGAAGGGGAACAGCGGGCCCGACCACACCGGCCCGCTGCCATCGGTGAAGCGGGTCAGCGCCGGCATGCGCATCTCGGGCATCACCACCACGATCGCGATCGCGAGCAGGGCGATGGTGCCGATCTTCATGAAGGTCGAGAGGTAGTCGCGCGGCGCCAGCAGCAGCCACACCGGCAGCACCGCGGCGACGAAGCCGTAGCCGACCAGCATCCACGCCAGCGCCTTGCCGTCGAAGGTGAACAGCGCGGCGAGCGCGGGATCGGCCGCGATCCGGCCGCCGGCGACCACCGCGAGCACCAGCAGCACCAGCCCGAAGAGCGAGACCTCGAGGATGCGGCCCGGGCGCAGCCAGCGCACGTAGACGCCCATGAACAGCGCGATCGGGATCGTCATCGCCACCGTGAAGGTGCCCCAAGGGCTTTCGGCCAGCGCCTTGACCACGACCAGCGCCAGCACCGCGAGCAGGATCACCATGATCGCGAGGATGCCGAGCATGGCGATGGTGCCGGCCGCGGTGCCCATCTCGGCGCGGATCATCTCGCCCAGCGAGCGGCCGTCGCGGCGGGTCGAGAGGAACAGCACGGTCATGTCCTGCACCGCGCCGGCGAAGACCACGCCGGCGAGGATCCACAGCGTGCCGGGCAGGTAGCCCATCTGCGCGGCCAGGATCGGCCCCACCAGCGGGCCGGCGCCGGCGATCGCGGCGAAGTGGTGGCCGAACAGCACGTGGCGGTCGGTGGGCACGTAGTCGAGGCCGTCGTTGCGCCGGTGCGCGGGGGTGGCGCGGCGCGGATCGACGGCGAGGCCGGTGTGGGCGATGAAGCGGGCGTAGAAGCGGTAGGCGATCGCGAACACGGAGATCGCCGCCGCGACCATCCAGATCGCATTGATGGTTTCGCCGCGGTGCAGCGCGAGCGTGGCCAGGCTGGACGCGCCGATCATCGCCACCAGGAACCAGGCCGCCGTCGTCGCTGCCCTGAGGATCATGAGTTCGGGGTCCGGGATCGAGGTGCGGGCAAGGGTGGTGCGCGGCAGGCGGAACGTCAACCGGCCGTGTTGGCCGCTGGCGCGGGCGGCCTTACCATGCCGCGTCCGCCTCCACCCCGGGGAATCCCATGACTGCCCGTTTCGCGCCCGTCGTCCTGCTGCTTGCCTGCGGCATCTGCCAGGCGGCCACCCAGCCCTTCAACGTGCGCGACCTCGTCGCGCTCGACCGGGTCAGCGATCCGCGCCTGTCGCCCGACGGCAGCCAGGTCGCCTTCGCCGTGCGCGAGACCGACCTCGAGGGCAACAAGGGCGTGAACAGCATCTGGACGCGCGCCGCGACGGGCGACGCGGAGCCGCGCCGCCTCACCACCCGGGGCATCAATTCGACCAGCCCGCGCTGGGCCCGCGACGGCAAGTCGCTGTACTTCCTTTCCTCCCGCTCGGGCTCGATGCAGGTGTGGCGCCTGGACTTCGGCGGCGGCGAGGCGCTGCAGGTCACCGACTTCCCGCTCGACGTGGGCAGCTTCGCGCCATCGCCGGCGGGCAACGCGCTGGCGCTGAGCTTCGAGGTGTACCCGGACTGCAAGGGCGACCTGGCCTGCAGCAAGACCCGCAAGGACGAACTGGCCAAGCGCAAGGAAAGCGGGGTCGCGCACGACCAGCTCTTCATCCGCCACTGGGATACGTGGAAGGACGGCACCCGGGCGCAACTGTTCGTCGCCGCGCTCGATGCGCGCGGCCTCGCCGGCGCCGCGCGCCTGGTGTCGCGCGGCATCGACGGCGACGTGCCCTCGAAGCCCTTCGGCGACGATGCCGACTACGCATGGGCGCCTGACGGCAAGTCGATGGTGTTCGCCGCGCGCATCGCCGGCCGCACCGAACCGTGGTCGACCAACTTCGACCTGTACCTGGCCACGGTCGATGGCAGCGAGGCGCCGCTGAACCTCACCGCCGGCAACCCGGCGACCGACGCCGGGCCGGTGTACTCGCCCGATGGCCGCACGCTGTACTACCGCGCGATGAAGCGACCGGGCTTCGAGGCCGACCGCTTCCAGATCCGCGCGCTCGACCTCGCCTCGCGCAACGCGCGCGACATCGCCCCCGACTGGGATCGCTCGCCCGAGGGGCTCGTGGTCGCGCCGGACGGGCGCACGCTGTACACGACGGTCGCCGATCTCGGCGCCGGGTCGCTGTTCGCGGTCGACGTGGCCAGCGGCAGGCGCACGCGGCTGGACAATCGCGGCACCGTCGCGGGCGTCACCGTGGGCCGCGACGCGATCGTGTACGGCCGCGACGACCTCAAGTCCACCGCGCAGCTGTACCGGCTGTCGCCGCGCGGCGGCGAGCCGGTGGCGCTGACCCGCTTCAATGCCGCGCGCATGGCCGGGCTCGCGCTGGGCGACTACGAGCAGTTCACCTTCGCCGGCTGGAACGGCGAGACCGTGCACGCCTACCTGGTCAAGCCGGCGAACCTCAGCGCCGGCACCAAGTACCCGCTCGCCTTCCTGATCCACGGCGGCCCGCAGGGCAGCTTCGGCAACCATTTTCACTACCGCTGGAACCCGCAGACCTATGCCGGGCAGGGCTATGCCGCGGTGATGGTCGATTTCCACGGCTCGACCGGCTACGGCCAGGCGTTCACCGATTCGATCTCGGGCGACTGGGGCGGCAAGCCGCTGGAGGACCTGCAGAAGGG
>CAZTNB010000272.1:0-3362 GCA_964614825.1 uncultured Gammaproteobacteria bacterium | reverse complement strand
CCCGCAGGCCGACGCGATCGATCGCGCGCTGGCCGCCGTGGTGGCGCGCCACGCGATGCCGCGCGCATTGCTCGACGCGCTGATCGAAGGCCTGGAATGGGACGCGCAGGGCCGCCGCTACGCCACCCTGGCGGAGCTGCAGGCCTATGCCGCGCGCGTGGCCGGCACCGTCGGCGCGATGATGGCGGTGCTGATGGGCGTGCGTTCGCCCGCCGCCATCGCACGCGCCTGCGAACTGGGCGTGGCGATGCAGCTCACCAACATCGCGCGCGACGTGGGCGAGGACGCCCGCGCCGGGCGCCTGTACCTGCCGCTGGCGTGGATGCGCGCCGCCGGCATCGATCCCGAGCGCTGGATGGAACAACCCCGCATCACCGACCGCCTGCGGCGCGTGGTGCAGGAACTGCTGTACGTGGCCGAGGGACTCTACGTGGGCGTGGAGTCGGGCATCGCCGAACTCCCGCCCGCGTGCCGCCCCGGCATCCGCGCCGCCCGCGCGATCTATGCCGAGATCGGCAACGAAGTCGCCCGCGCCGGATACGACTCGGTATCGCGCCGCGCCGTGGTGCCGACGTCGCGCAAGGCGTGGCTGCTGCTGCACGCCTTCCTGCCGACGCTGCACGCGGCCGCGAACGCCCGGCCCGCGCCGCTGGCGAGCAATCGGTTCCTGGTCGACGCCGTGGCCGCCGCGCCGCACCGCGCCGCGTTGCCCGCGCCGCAGGACGTCGCCTTCCCCTGGTGGCACCTCAAGGCCCAGGCCCTGTGGCTGCTCGAACTGTTCGAGCGCCTCGAACGCCGGGAGCGCGCGCAATCGCGCGCGACACCTGCGCAGGAACTCGCCGGCCCGTGACCGCGGCGGCGATCCCGCTACGCTGAACGAAGCGCGCCGCAACCGGCATGGAAGGCAGCAAGGCCGCCCTCGTCGAGATGCTGTTCTCCTTCGGCGTCGTGCTCGCCCTGCTGGTCTGGCAACTCGTCTCCCTGCGCAAGTACCGCAAGCACGACGACGAAGTGAACCGCCGGCGCAAGCAGGCTGCGGAGGAGAGGGACCGCCCATAGGAGCCCACTCCGTGGGCGACCGCTGACGCGGCGCGGTCCGGACAGGGCGCGCGGCGAGTTCGTGGTGCCGCGGTCGCCCACGGAGTGGGCTCCTGCGGGCGGGGCGTGGGGCCAGCGGTGAATCGACCTACTTCGCGCGCCGGTCCAGCCAGCCCGGATAGGCGACGCGGTCGCGCCCGGCGTCCTTTGCCTCGTACAGCCGCAGGTCCGCGCGCCGCAGCAGGTCGGTGGGGTGGCGGTCCTCGGTGCTGGCGGTGGCCACGCCGGCGCTGAAGGCGACCGGGATCGACTCGCCGCCGAGCCGGAACGGTTGCGCGCGGAACTGTTCGCGCACGCCTTCCAGCCAGCGCAGCGCCTGCGCCAGGTCCGCGTCGCGGATCGCGACCGCGAATTCCTCGCCGCCGATGCGCGCCAGCAGGTGCCCCTCGCCGCACGCCGCCCCGAGCAATCCGGCCACGTACTCGAGCAGCGCATCGCCCACCAGGTGGCCGTAGCGGTCGTTGACCCGCTTGAAGCGATCGAGGTCGATCAACGCGAGCTGCAGCCGTTGCGGCGCGCCCGCCAGCCGCAGCTCGTCGAGCCAGGCGCCTGTGCGCTGCAGGAAGGCGCGGCGGTTGAGCACCCCGGTGAGGTCATCGGTGCCCGCCAGCCGGTTGAGCTCCGACTCGAGCCGCTTGCGCTCGGAGATGTTGACGATCGCCCACGCCACGCAGCGCTTGCCGTGCTGCGAGTAGTCCTGCACCGGCGCGATCCGCCCCTGGAACCACTGCACCCCGGCCGGCCCGTCGTTCGGATTGCCATCGCAATCCTGCGCCGACAGCGGGTACTCGGCCACGTGCACCTCGCCCGTCTCGATTACCCGCCGCACGTCGGCCAGGAACCCGTCCGCCAGCACCGCCGGCATCACCTCGTGCAGCGTGCGCCCCACCAGGTAACGCAGGCTGTCGTACTCGCGCCGCTCGGCGCCGCCGAAGGCATCGAGGTAATGCCCGTCGTAGTCGAGGATGAACACCGGGTCCGCGAGCGAGCGCACCACCGCCTCCAGGAACCCGTCCCGGCCAGCGGTCACGTCGAGCGGCATCGTGGCAGCCATCGCCGCGCAGCATAGCCCAGGCCCGCGGCCCCCGAAAACCGGGCGCTAGCAGCGGATCGCCGCCACCAGGCCCATGGCGTCGACCTCGCCCGGCTCCGGCAGCGAGCGCGCGTCGCCGCGCGCGATTCGCTCCGCGGACCACAATGCCGCAAGCGCGTCGTAGAGATCGTCCATCCCTGCCGCCTTGCGGTCGTAGTTGCGCTCCACGCCTGCCACCGCCGACTCGCCGTAGTACTGCACGAGCAAGCCGCGCCGCGCCAGCGCGCCTTCGATCGACTTCTTGCCCGCCGCCAGCGCCTTGCCGCCGTTCATCTGCGCGAAGCTCAGCTCCGGATGCACCTCGTGCGTGCGGCCGCGCGCACTGGCATCGTCGCGCAGCGCCGCGTCCCATTCACGGATCTTCGGCGCGATCGCCCAGACCTGGGCACTGATCCCACGCCCGTCCAGGCGCCGGCTCGCCGCGTTTGCCTCGGCGTAGGTCTCGGCGTCGAGTACCGGCCGCGACGGCGTCAGGAACACGCTCGAGGCCCGGCCGCTGCCGAGCGCCTTGCGCGCCGCGACGTCGGCCGCGCGATGTCCCTGCGCCCGTAGTCCGATCGGGATGTCGACCGCGATCGCCACCGCATCCCCGTGCGCCGCCAGCAGCGCCACCGCGGTGCCATGGACTTCCGCGTGGAGCCGCCCGGTATCGGGCCCCCGCACCACCGCCAGCCACCCGCGCTTGCAGCCATCCACGCCCACCACCGGCGCCTCGATCTCCGCCGGCCCCGAACTCGGGCGCGCGGCATACGCTGTGTCGAACAGCGCCTCCAGCTGCGGATGCGTCCCGCGCAAGCCGTCGATCACCGCCTTCGCCCAGTCGAAGTACGCCTGCCGCCGCCGCAGCGGCCAGCCCGCCGGCGGCGCGCTCGCGACATCGCGCAGGTTGCAGGTCTTGTCCGCCAGCTTCACCCACTTCGCGCCCTGCGACATGTGCGGCGCATGCGCCACCTGCAGCGCCTTGCGCTCGGCCTTGGCCAGGTTCTTGTCGTCGGTGACCTCGGCCACGATCGAGGCCACTGCCGGACCGAAGCGCGCGAGCAGCTCGTCGTACGTGGTCTCGGTGTCCTCGATGGTGTCGTGCAACAGCGCCGCCGCGATCACGGTCTCGTCGTGGATGCCCGCCTCCACCGACAGCAGCCGCGCCAGCGCGATCGGGTGGTTGATGTAG
>CAZTNB010000271.1:0-3367 GCA_964614825.1 uncultured Gammaproteobacteria bacterium | reverse complement strand
GCGAAAGTGGCGGAACTGGTAGACGCACTGGATTTAGGTTCCAGCGGGGCAACCCGTGAGAGTTCGAGTCTCTCCTTTCGCACCAATTTCGCCCCTCCGATCCCGGCCCGCCGGGGTCGGTGACGCAGGACACAGATCGCCCGCTACAGCGGCGCCAAGCGACCCGGCGCCGGACCAAGGACCCACCATGCAAGTCTCGATCGAAAGCACCGGCAGCCTCGAGCGCAAGCTCACCGTCAGGATCCCCGCGGAGCGGGTCGAATCGCGGGTGCGCGAGCGCATCAGCGAACTCGGCCGCACGGTCCGGATCAAGGGCTTCCGCCCCGGCAAGGTGCCGGCCAAGGTCATCGAGCAGCGCTACGGCCAGCAGGTGCGCAACGAGGCCATGAGCGAGGAGATCGGTCGCTCGTTCCAGGAAGCGGTGCGGCAGGAAAAGCTGCGCCCGGCGATCGCGCCGGCGATCCAGACCAGTCCTGCGTCCGGCAGCGGCGAGATCGAATACACGGCCACCTTCGAGGTGGTGCCCGAGATCGGGCGCATCGACGTGTCCGGCCTCGAGGTCACCCGCATCGAAGCCACGGTGTCCGAGGCCGACATCGACCGCATGATCGACACCCTGCGCCTGCAGCGCCGCAGCTGGACCCCGGTCGAGCGCGCCGCCGGCCCGGGCGACATGGTGATGTTCGAGTACGTGGCCACCACCGCGGACGGCCGCCATCCGGCCGAGGGCGCCGACCGCGCCGCCACCCTGGTCGGCTCCGGCGCCTTCGTGAAGGAAGTGGAGGAGGCGCTCGCCGGCATGCGCGCCGGCGAGGAGAAGACCGTCGCGGCGAACTTCCCGGCCGGGTTCCGCGAGCCGGCCATCGCCGGCAAGTCGGCCAGCGTGGCGCTCAAGGTCGTGCGCGTGCAGGAACAGGTGCTGCCGGCGGTGGACGAGGCCTTCATCGCCAGCTTCGGCATCCGCGAGGGCGGCCTGGAGAAGTTCCGCGCCGACGTACGCGCCAACCTCGACCGCGAACTGCGCGGGGCGATGCGTGGCCGCACCAAGGGCGAGGTGATCGAGAAGTTGGTCAACGCCTGGCAGGACGTCGAGGTGCCGCCGGGCATGGCGCGGGCCGAGGCGCGCGCGCTGCTGGCGCAGGCACAGCAGCAGGCCAGGCAGCGCGGCGTCGAGCCGCCCTCGTCGGCCGACCCGTTCATGGCCGCGGCCACCAAGCGCGTGCGCGCCTTCCTCTTGTTGACGGAACTGGCGCAGCAGAACCAGATCCAGGTCGATTCCCGGCGCGTGGCCGAGGAACTGGCCCTGATCGCCTCGACCTACGAGCAGCCGGAGCAGGTGGTGGCGCTGTACCAGCGCGACCAGGAGCTGATGTCGGGCCTGCGCAACCGCGTGCTGGAGGACCAGGTGGTGGAATGGATCGTCGCCAATGCCAAGGCCACGCCGCGCGTCACGACCTTCGACGAGTTGATGAAGCAGGCGACCGGCGGCTGAGCCGCGCTTGAATCGGGCACCGTGCGGGACCATATTGGCCCCCACAGACAGGAGTAGACGATGGTGACTGGCCTCAACCTGGTGCCGATGGTCGTCGAGCAGACCTCGCGCGGCGAGCGCGCGTACGACATCTACTCGCGCCTGCTCAAGGAGCGGGTGATCTTCCTGGTGGGGCCGATCGACGACTACATGGCCAACCTGGTGGTGGCGCAGCTGCTGTTCCTGGAGTCGGAGAATCCCGACAAGGACATCAACCTGTACATCAACAGCCCGGGCGGTTCGGTCACCGCGGGCCTCGCCATCTACGACACCATGAAGTTCCTCAAGCCGGCGGTCAGCACCATGTGCATCGGCCAGGCCGCCAGCATGGGCGCGTTCCTGCTCTCCGCCGGCACCAAGGGCAAGCGCTACATCCTGCCGAGCGCGCGGGTGATGATCCACCAGCCCTCGGGCGGCGCCCAGGGCCAGGCCACGGACATCGCGATCCAGGCCAAGGAGATCCTCTACATCCGCGAGCGCCTCAACGAGGCCATGGCGGCCAACACCGGCCAGCCGGTGGAGAAGATCGCCCGCGACGTGGAGCGCGACTTCTTCATGAACGCCGAGGAAGCCCGCGACTACGGGCTGGTCGATTCGGTGCTGGTCAAGCGCCCCGACGACACCGTCCGCGCCGGCTGAAACCCGCGCCTGTCGCGTTTTTGGCCCCGCCGGTCCGCCCCGGAATCGGGCCCGGGGCACGCTCCGGGCCACCCTCGGACCCTGTGGTATTCTCGAACCCGTAACCAAGCCGGCCGCGCAGGCCGGCACGTCGCATCGAGGGCGGCAGGCGCATGAGCGAAGACCGGCAGGGCAGGGGCGGCGATAGCGGCAAGATCCTCTACTGCTCCTTCTGCGGCAAGAGCCAGCACGAGGTCCGCAAGCTCATCGCGGGCCCGTCGGTCTTCATTTGCGACGAGTGCGTCGAGCTCTGCAATGACATCATCCGCGAGGAGCTCGAGGAGAAGGCCGCCACCGCGCGCAGCCACCTGCCCAAGCCGCGCGAGATCATGGACGTCCTCGACCAGTACGTGATCGGCCAGTCGCGGGCCAAGAAGACCCTCGCGGTCGCGGTCTACAACCACTACAAGCGCCTCGAGTCCCGGCAGCGCCAGGACGAGGTCGAGCTGGCCAAGTCCAATATCCTGCTGATCGGCCCCACCGGCTCGGGCAAGACCCTGCTGGCGGAGACGCTCGCGCGCCTGCTCAACGTGCCGTTCACGATCGCCGACGCCACCACGCTGACCGAGGCCGGCTACGTGGGCGAGGACGTCGAGAACATCATCCAGAAGCTGCTGCAGAAGTGCGACTACGACGTCGAGAAGGCGCAGACCGGCATCGTCTACATCGACGAGATCGACAAGATCTCGCGCAAGAGCGAGAACCCCTCGATCACCCGCGACGTGTCCGGCGAAGGCGTGCAGCAGGCGCTGCTCAAGCTGATCGAGGGCACCATCGCCTCGGTGCCGCCGCAGGGCGGGCGCAAGCACCCGCAGCAGGAGTTCCTGCAGGTCGACACCAAGAACATCCTGTTCATCGTCGGCGGCGCGTTCGCGGGCCTGGAGAAGATCATCCAGGCGCGCAGCGAATCCACCGGCATCGGCTTCTCGGCCGAGATCCGCTCGCGCGACCGCAAGGCCGCGATCGGCGCGGTGCTCACCGGCGTGGAGCCCGAGGACCTGATCAAGTTCGGCCTGATCCCGGAGTTCGTCGGCCGCCTGCCGGTGGTGGCGACGCTCGAGGAACTCGACGAGGCGGCGCTGGTCAAGATCCTCACCGAGCCGAAGAACGCGATCACCAAGCAGTTCAAGCGCCTGTTCGAGATGGAAGGCGTGGAAC
>CAZTNB010000270.1:0-3376 GCA_964614825.1 uncultured Gammaproteobacteria bacterium | reverse complement strand
AAGTCGCCCAACGACCGCTACCAGGACGCGGCCGAGATGCGCGCCGCACTCGACGACGTGGAGCGCGCGCTGGACGCGCCGCCGTCGGCGCCGTCGGCGCGCTCGTGGCGGGTGCCGTTGCTGGCGGCCTTGCTCGCCGCGCTGGCGATCTACGCGGCGGGGGAGCTGGGTTCGGAGCTGCGCGCACCGGCGCCCGCCATCGGCGACGCGCCCGCGATCGGCGACGCACCGGCGCCCGGCGCGGCCCCGGCGCAGCGCGTCGTCGATCCCGCGGCGCGTGCCGCCGCCCTCGCCGCCGCCGCACGCGAGCTGCAAGCCGGCCGCGTGCTCGACCCGGACGACGGCGCCGCCGAGCGCTACCTCGCCCTGCTCGCGCGCGATCCCGCCGATGCCGATGCGCGCGCCGGGCTCGATCGCAGCCTCGGCGCGGCGGCCGAGCAGGCCGCGCGCGAGATCGGCCGCGGCCGCGGCGAAGCGGCGGCGCTGGTCTACGACGCCAGCTACGCCGTGGCCGAGCGCAGCGCCATCGCCGACTATCCGGCCTGGGCCGCCTTCGAGCGCCGCTACGGCGCCGCGCTGGTCGCCGCGCTGGACCAGGCCACGCGGCGCGGCGACGGCAAGGCCGGCCAGGCTCTGGCGCCGGCGGTGCAGCGCGCCGCCGGCAACGACGCCGCGGTGGCGGCGGCCGCGCGCCGCAACGCGTCCGCGCGCGTCGCCGGCGCGTCGATCCAGGACCCCGGCGGCCCGCGCCTGGCCTGGTTCCCGCCGGTGGTCGGCGCCAGCACCCTCGAGCGCGGCTTCGCGCTGGCGCTGACCGAGGTCACGCGCGACGAGTACGCCGCCTTCGTGCGCGACAGCGGCCACGAATCGGCGCGCTGTCGCGACGGCGGCAACCCGAGTTACCTGCTGCGTTCGCGCGACTGGCAGGACCCGGGCTTCGCGCAGGCCGGCAACGCGCCGGTGGTGTGCGTCGCCGCCACCGATGCGGTGGCCTATGCCGGCTGGCTCTCGCGCCGCACCGGCGCGCGCTATCGCCTGCCCACGCGCGCGCAGTGGCAGCACGCGGCCGCCGCGGCCAGCACCCGCGGCAGCGCCTGCGCGCTCGGCAACCTCTACGACGCCAGCGGCCGGCGCCTGAGCCTGGCGACGCGCCACGACTGCGACGACGGCCACGCGCAACTCGCGCCGGTGGGCAGCTATCGCGCCAATGCGCTTGGCGTGCGCGACCTCATCGGCAACGCGCGCGAATGGCTCGCCGACTGCGTGCGCCGCGGCAACGCGGCCTGCGCCGAGCAGGCGGTGGCCGGCAGCGGCTTCCGCGATGGCGAACGCAAGCCGCTGCTCGCCGCCAACGGCAGCCACGACGCCGACAAGGGCGCGCCCGATATCGGTTTCCGGCTCGTGCGCGAAGTCGACGACTGACTCAGGCCGGATCGGGCACCAGTCCACGCTGCAACAGGTCCCAGCGGTTGCCGTACAGGTCCTCGAACACCACCACCGTGCCGTAGGCCTCGCGCCGCGGTTCCTCGGCGAAGCGCACGCCGTGCGCGCGCATCGATTCGTAGTCGCGCCAGAAGTCGTCGGTCTGGAGGAAGAAGCCGACGCGCCCGCCGGTCTGGTCGCCGATGCGCGCCGCCTGCGCGGTGCCGTCGGCGCGCGCCAGCAGGAGTTGCGCGCCGCCGCCGCCGGGTGGCGCCACCACCACCCAGCGCTTGCCGCCACCCAGCGCCACGTCGTCCAGCAGGGCAAAGCCCAGGCAGCGCGTGTACCAGGCGATGGCCTCGTCGTAGTCGCGCACCACCAGCGCAACGGTCGCGATCGATGCGGTCATCGAGGCATCTCCTCAGCGTCGCGCGGACGTGTACGTGAAGTAGAAGCCCAGCCCGATGACCAGCACGGACTGCGCGATCATCGCCGCGATCGACGCCTTCCAGCCCGGCACCAGGTGCGGCACGGCCAGGGTCAGCAACATTATCGCCGAGACCACGAGCTTGGCGCGGGTCGAGGCTTCGCCGACGAACACGAAGTACGCGGTCATGACGATGGCCACCAGCTCGGCGATCAGTCCGTAGGGCATTGCGCGCCACCCAGGATCGTCCCGCTGGCGGAACCCGCATTCATGCGCTGCGCGCCTGCAGGGGCCAGTGCCGCCACAGCAGCAGCGCCGACGCCAGCAGCGAGGCCAGCAGCAGCGCCGCCACGCCGATCGCGGGTGCTGCATCCAGCGGGGTGCCGAACCAACCACCCGTGGCCACCAGCAGCGCCAGCGCCAGCGCCAGCCGCGCCGCCTCCAGCGCGAGCACCGGCAAGCGGCCCTGCACCAGCCCGCCCACGCTCCACAGCGACAGGCAGATCCACGCCACGGCGGGCAGCACCCCGCCCGCGCCCCGCACCGACTCCTGCGCCAGTGCATGCGTGCCCGCGAGCACCACCAGCGCGAACTGCGCGAAGGCATAGGCGCCGACCGCGCGCGGGATCGCCGGCGCGTACTTGCGCCGCGCCTCGATCCGGAACGCCGGCTTCGGATCGCTCGCGGCCACGTCCCCGGGACGCCAGCCCGGCGGCGCCAGCCACACCCGCAGCTTGTCGCGCCAGCGCCGCGTGCGCCACGAATCGCGCGCCAGCGCGGCATAGACCTCGAGGTTCGCCCACACCGGATCGAAGCTGCGCAGCGGCGCGCGCGTGCCGTACACCACCGGCTCGCGCGGGTCCTCGTCGGCGTAGGTGCCGAACAGGCGATCCCACAGGATGAAGATCCCGCCGTAGTTGCGATCGAGGTACCGGTCGTTCACCCCGTGGTGCACCCGATGGTTCGAGGGCGAGGCGAACACGCGGTCGAACCAGCCCAGGCGGCCGATCTGCTCGGTGTGGATCCAGTACTGGTACAGCAGGTCGATCAGCGCCGCCACGCCGAAGGCCAGCGGCGGGAAGCCCGCAAGCGCCATCGGCAGGTAGAACACCCAGCCGAGCAGGAAACTGGTGGCCGGCTGGCGCAGCGCGGTGCCGAGGTTGAATTCCTCGCTCTGGTGGTGCACCACGTGCGCGGCCCACAGCACGCCCATGCGATGGCTGAGCCGGTGCTGCCAGTAGTAGCAGAAGTCGTAGATGACCACTGCCGCGACCCAGGTCCAGGCCGAGTCCAGCGGCAGCGTCGCGAGCCGCAGCGACTCGTAGGCCAGCACGTAGAGGCCGAAGAACACGGCCTTGGAGTAGATCCCCAGCATCTGCGACAACGTGCCCAGGCCCACGCTGGTGACGGTATCGCCGAGCCGGTACGAGTCCGAGCCACGCGCGCGCGCCACCGCCCACTCGATGCCCATGAGCAGGAAGAACACCGGGATCGCGTAGACGATGGGATTCAGGGGTGGCCTGCCGG
>CAZTNB010000269.1:0-3380 GCA_964614825.1 uncultured Gammaproteobacteria bacterium | reverse complement strand
CTCGGGCGTGAGCGGATCGCGGTCGGCGTCCTGCACCAGCAGGCCGCCGGCGATGCGCTTGCAGTCCAGCGCCGGCGGCGGCACCGGCGGCCAGGCGCCGCAGGCGAGCAGGCGCACGTTGGGCTTGGCGGCGAAGGCTTCGAGCACGCCGGCGCCGACGGCCGGCGCGACCACCACCTCGACGAACTGGCGCTCGAGGATCATGCGCGCGGTGGCGGCGTCCAGTTCGCGGTTGAAGGCGATGATGCCGCCGAAGGCCGACACCGGATCGGTGGCATGCGCGCGCTCGTAGGCTTCGCGCAGGTCGCCGCCCAGGGCCACGCCGCACGGGTTGGCGTGCTTGACGATGACGCAGGCGGCGGCCTCGCCGAACTGCTTGACGCACTCCAGCGCCGCGTCGGCATCGGCGAGGTTGTTGTACGACAGCGCCTTGCCCGCCAGCACCCGCGCCGCCGCCACCGTCCCGGCGGGCGGATCGCGCTCCACGTACAGCGCGGCGCCCTGGTGCGGGTTCTCGCCGTAGCGCAGCTCCGCGGCCCGCTCCAGCGCCAGGTGGAAGGTGGGCGCGAAGCGGCTGGTCGAGCCTTCGGCGCGCGCGCCGAGCCATTGCGCCACCAGCCCGTCGTAGCGCGCCGTGTGGGCGTAGGCGGCGGCCGCCCAGGCCCGGCGCTGGGCGAGCTGCGTGCCGCCGGCGGCGAGCGCTTCGAGCAGGGCCGGGTACTGCGCCGGCGCCACCACCACGGCCACCCGCGCGTGGTTCTTCGCCGCCGCGCGCAGCATCGCCGGGCCGCCGATGTCGATGTTCTCGATGCCGTGCTCGAGCGTGCAGGCCGGATCGGCGATGGCCTGCTCGAACGGGTAGAGGTTGACGACCAGCAGGTCGATCGGCGCGATGCCGTGCGCCGCCATCACCGCGTCGTCGGTGCCGCCGCGACCCAGCAGCGCGCCGTGCACCGCCGGGTGCAGGGTCTTGACCCGGCCGTCCATGATCTCGGGAAACCCGGTGAGTTCGCTCACCTCGCGCACGGCGAGGCCGGCGTCGCGCAGGCTGCGCGCGGTGCCGCCGGTGGAGACCAGCTCGACGCCGCGTGCGCACAGCGCACGCGCCAGCTCCAGCAGCCCGGTCTTGTCCGAGACGCTGAGCAGGGCACGGTGGATCGCCACCCGCGGTTCGGTGGTCATGGCGGTGCAGGCAAGACTGGGAGCGCGCAGTATAAGGCGCTGCGCGGGCGCCGCGGGTTCAGCGCTTGGCGCTGCCGTTGCCGTTGCCGCCCAGCTTGCGGCGCAGGGTGGCACGGGTGATGCCGAGCATGGCCGCGGCGCGGGTCTGGTTGCCGCGGCAATGGCGCAGCACCTCGGCCAGCAGCGGCGCCTCGACCTCGGTCATCACCAGGTGGTAGAGGTCGGCGGCCGGGTGCGAGCCCAGGTCGACCAGGTAGCGACGGATCGCCCGGGCCACGCATTCGCGCAGCGCGGGCGCGGCAGTCGCGCTTTCGGCAGGATGCGCTTCGACGCGCAGGGGAGTGACGGCATTCACTACGAGGGCGCTTTCTTGTCGTGTCTTCCGTGATCGGCTCGACGCCGGGGCATGCGCGAGCGATGGGGCGCGCATCTTAGCGCCGTCGGTCCCGCACCGGAAGCGGTCGCCTGCGCGCCTTGCGCCACGGGCGTTCCACGCCATGCACCCCGCGCCGATGCAGCATCGGCGCGGGTTGCGCGCGCGGCGCGCGAATGGCGTACCGTGGAACGCGCATGCGCCCTATCATGCGGATGGGGAACGGACGGAGAAGTACCGTGCTTTGGCTCAAGGCCTTCCACATCGTGTTCGTGGTGACGTGGTTCGCGGGCTTGTTCTACCTGCCGCGCCTGTTCGTCTACCACGTCGAGTCGAGCGACGCCGTCTCGCACGAACGCTTCGTGGTGATGGAGCGGCGCCTGCTCATGATCACCCACCTGGGCGGCGCCCTGGCGCTGGCCTTCGGCCTCGCGCTGCTGGCGTGGTGGCTCGGCCACGCCGAGGGCTACGCCCGCCAGGGCTGGCTGCACGCCAAGCTGGCCCTGGTGGCGGGATTGGTCGCGTATCACGTGTATTGCGTGCGCCTGGCCGCAGATTTCCGCGCCGGCCGCAACCGGCGCAGTTCGCGCTGGTTCCGCCTGTACAACGAAGTGCCCGCGCTGGTCCTGATCGGGGTCGTGGTGCTGGCCGTGGTCAAGCCCTTCTGAGGCCGGCCGCATGGTGGCCGGCAGCAGCCCCTTGCTATAGTCCCGACGAGCCGACGCGCGTCTACGCCATGCCCGGTATGGACGAAACCCCACAGAGCGCCGAGCTCCGCCAGGCGTTCCTGCGCCACCTGCCCAAGCGCCTCGACGGCGTGCGCCGGCGCGGGCGCCGGCTGTGCAACGTGGGCTGGGACATCAATGCGCTGGCACTGCTGTACGACGAGCTGCAGCTGCTGGCCGGCAGCTGCGGCAGCCACGGCCTGATCGACCTGTCCGAGAAGCTGTACGCCGTCGAGCGCGCGCTGTCGCCGCACATGGAGCCGGTGGCGCTGCCCGACCCCGACGCCACGCGCCTGATCCTGCAGACCCTCGATTCGCTGGGCCCGGCGGCGCAGGCGCCGGCGGGCGCCGGCCTCGGCGCCAGCCTCGGCGTCACCGCCGACGACCGCGTCACCCTCGACGGCATCCCGCTGCAGGTGACGCCGCCGCCCGAGTTCGTCGCGCGCTACGCGAAGCCGATCAACGACCTGCCGGCCGAGCCGTCCCTGCTCGACATCGCCACCGCGACCGCTGGTGCCGACTTCGAGCTGCCTGCGACCGACCTGCCCGCCGAACCGCTGGACGCGCTGCAGGCGGCACCGGAGGCCGCGCCGCTGCCGCCGGCACGCATCGTCGCCGCGGTGGCGCCGGCCAGCGCCGGCGTCGGCCGCCACGTGTTCCACCTCAGCGACGGCAATCCGCTCGCGAACGAGCTCGACCAGCGCCTGGAAGCCGAGGGCTACCAGCTCGAGATCGTCGAGCGCGCCGACGAGCTCAAGGAGATGCTGCGCGCGCTGGCCGCCAACCTGGTGATCGTCGACGCCGCCTTCCTCGACGACATCGAGTCGATCGGCCAGGCGGTGCGCACGGCGCGCGCGCGCACCAACCAGCGCATCGCGCTGATGGCGATGTCGGCGACCGCCGACGTCGGCGTGCGCCTGCGCGCGATGCGCGCCGGTGCCGATTCCTTCATCCCGCTGCCGGCCGCGGCCAGCGACGTGCGCAACCGCATCCAGGAGCTGCTCGACGCCGAGACCGCCGAGCCGTACCGGGTGATGATCATCGAGGACGACCGCTCGCAGGCGCTGTTCGCCGAGTCGATCCTGCGCAAGGCCGGCATG
>CAZTNB010000268.1:0-3386 GCA_964614825.1 uncultured Gammaproteobacteria bacterium | reverse complement strand
TGGCTGTCGGTGTGGAGCGGCCAGAAGGAGGAGTCGGCGATCGTGGTCGTCGACGACCGCACCCTGACCCTGAAGAAGGTCATCAAGGGGCCGCGCATCATCACCCCGACCGGCAAGTTCAACGTCCACAACACGGTAAAGGACGTCTACTGAATTTGCCGGCGCAACGACTGGCACGATGGCGGGCGCCTGCGGGCGCCCGCTTTTTTTGCGAGCGACGGTTGCGGTACCGCCAGTCGGCGTTGCGTCCCCGGTCGCGCACAAGGTGCCTTCCTACAGTGCTTCGCTCCGTCCACCACGCACGAGTTGGGTGAAGCCCTGTAGGAGCGCACCTTGTGCGCGACCGCGGACCGTGTCGATTGCCGCGCAACTCGATCAGGGCCAGGCGCAATGCCCGCTGGACAGGGTGTCGCGCAGGGCGTCGAGCCAGCGGTCGAGATCCACGCCGTGCGCGCGCAACCACGCGCGGTCGAACACGGTGTCCTCGTAACGCTCGCCGCGGTCGCACAGCAGGGTGACCAGGCTTCCGCCGGTGCCGGCCTCGCGCAGGCGCGCGGCCAGCCGCAGCATCGCCACCAGGTTGGTGCCCGAGGAACCGCCGAAGCGGCGGCCGGTGAGTTCCTGCAGCAGCCAGGCGCCGGCGCAGGACGCGGCGTCGGGCACCTCGATCACCTCGTCCACCACCTCGAACACGAAGGACGGCTCCACCCGCGGGCGGCCGATGCCCTCGACCAGCGAGCAGCGCGCGCCGGCGATGGCGCGGTCGCGCGTGGGCCAGGCGCGCGCGAAGGCGGCGCCGGCCGGCTCGGCCACGCACAGCTGCGTCGCCAGCTTGCGGTAGCGCAGGTAGCGCCCCAGCGTGGCCGAGGTGCCGCCGGTGCCGACGCCGCACACGATCCAGGCCGGCTCGGGATCGGGCTCCAGCCGCAGCTGCTGGATGATCGATTCGGCGATGTTGTTGTTGCCGCGCCAGTCGGTGGCGCGCTCGGCGTTGCCGAACTGGTCGAGGTGGTGCGCGCCGGTCGCGTGCGCCAGCGCTTCCGCGCGCGCCTCGATCGCGGCGGGGTCATCGACCAGTTCGCAGCGACCGCCCAGCGCCTCGATCTCGCGGATCTTGCGCGGCGCGGTCGAGGCCGGCATCACCGCCACGTAGGGCAGGTCCAGCAGGCGCGCGAAATAGGCCTCGGAGATCGCGGTGCTGCCGGAGGAAGCGTCGAGCACGGTCTGGCCCGCGCCGATCCAGCCGTTGCACAGCGCGTGCAGGAACAGCGAGCGCGCGAGGCGGTGCTTGAGGCTGCCGGTGGGGTGGATCGACTCGTCCTTGAAGTAGCAGCGGATGCCCGGCAGGCCGGGAAACTCCAGGCGCAGCAGGTGGGTGTCGGCGGAGCGCGCGAAGTCCGCCTCGAGGCGGCGGATCGCCTCGGCGATCCACGCGCGGCGGGCGGCGCTCATGCGAAGTCCGCCAGGGTGGCGCGGATCGCCTGCTCGAGGTATTCGCAGTAGCGGTCGAGGACGTTGCGGCCGTCGCTGGCGTGCATCAGCCACGGATTCATCAGCGTGTGGCGCAGCAGGAACAGGTGGTCGGCCTCGCGCGCGGCGTCGCGCGGCGCGGCCACGAAGCCGGCCGGATCGACGCCGAGGCGGCGCGCGATCCGGCGCGCGTCGGCGTCCTCGAGGTTGGCGCGCAGCAGCGAGGTGTGCGAGCCGAGGAACTCGCTGCCTTGCGGCAGGCCGGCGCGCGGAATCGCGAAGCGCGCATAGAGCGCGCGCCCGAAGCGGTTGGTGGTGGCGAGCGCGCGGTTGCCGGCCGGGTTGACCGCGAGGCAGCAGACATTGGTGTCGGGCTCGACCGGCAGCACCAGGCGGCACAGCGGCGCGAGCCGCGCCGCGGTCGCGTGCAGGCGGTCGTACAGGTGTTCGCTTGCGTGCAGCGTCTGCGCGCAGACCCGGCCGAAGTGCGCGCTGTCGAGCGGCAGCACGCGATTGCACACGTACACCGCCGCCGCCGCCGCGCCGGCCTTGGAGCCCTCGAGGATGTAGTCGCCCAGCTGCCCGAGCCGGTCCGGGGGCTGCGAGGGATTGGCCTCGTCGTACAGGTACACCGGACGCTGGCCCACGAAGCCGGCCAGGCGCCGGTCGCGGGCGATGAAGGCGCCGGCACCGAAGGGGATGTAGCCCAGCTTGTGCGGATCCACTGTCACCGAGTCGGCGCGGCGCAGTGCGCCGAAAGCGCGGTGCACGGCGGCCGAGGGGAAGTAGCGGAACGCCTTGCGCAGGGTGCTGCGCGGGACGAGCCGGCCGCGGGGGTCGCGGAACAGGCAGCTGAGATAGCCGCCCCAGGCCGCGTCGACGTGCAGCGCGAAGCCCTGGCCGCGGCGGGCCGCCTGCTCGCGCAGCTCGACCAGGCGGGCGATCGGATCGATGGTGCCGAATTCGGTGGTGCCGAGCACGCCGACCACGGCCAGCACCGGCTGGCGCGCCCGCCAGGCCTGGCGCAGCAGGCCCGCCACGCTGTCGGGTTCGAGGCGCATGTGCGCGTCGACCGCGGCCGGCCACAGTTGCGCATCGCCCAGGCCCAGCAGCTGCATGGCCTTGGGCCACGAGTAGTGCGAAGTGCGCGGCGCGATCACCACCGGCGCGGCGAGTCCGTGGCGGGCGAGGAATCCGGCCATGCCCAGGCGCTCGACGCGGGCCGCGGCGAGGCGCGCGCGCAACGCCGCGGCGCCGGGCGCGCGCGCGAGCAGTGCCTCGATCCGCGCCTGCAGGGCGGCGATCCGCGGCCACGGCAGGTTCGCCAGCCGCCAGGTGTCGAGGCCGCGGAACAGGCCGGTGAACGCGGGCTCCGCGCCGAGCGCGTCGGCGGCCGCCAGCGGGTAGAGGCGCGCGGCGCGGTGCAGCCACAGCGCCTCGTAGTTGGCCACGGTGCCGCCCGAGCTCAGGTGCCCGTACGCGGCTGGCGCGCGGCGCGCATCGGTGGCGTAGCCCAGCATGCGCGCGAGCTGCTGCCCGACCTCGACCTCGAGGTCCACGGTCACCGGACCGGCCTCGGCGCTGACGTTGTTGGGGTTGTAGAGCGTGGTCACCAGTTGCGCCAGCAAGCCGGGCAGCAGCAGGTCCGAGGCCATGTGGCCGACGTAGCGCGGCGAGTACAGCGGCACCGAGCGCTTGAGCTTGGCCGAGAGCTCGCGCAGGGCCTGCTCCATGCGCGCGACCGCGGCGAGGTAGTCGGGCGCGAGCTGCTCCGCCGCGCCGATCACCGGCGGATCCTCGGGATGGAAATTGCGGCGCCAGTAGACGTGGTCGCGCAGGAAGGCGATGAGCAGGCGCTCGAGCGTGGCCTCGTTCTCGGCCGCGGCGCCGAGGAACCAGGGCGCGAGGAAGTCGGA
>CAZTNB010000267.1:0-3388 GCA_964614825.1 uncultured Gammaproteobacteria bacterium | reverse complement strand
GCCTACGACACGCCGCGCGGCTCGGCGATCTTCCGCCTGCGCGAGCACATCGCGCGCCTGTACGACTCGGCGCGCATCTATCGCATGCAGGTCAGGTTCACCCCGGCGCAGGTGGAGCAGGCCTGCCGCGACCTGATCCGCTCCAACCGCCTGTTCAAGGGCGCCTACCTGCGCCCGATCATCTACCGCGGCATGAGCGGCTTCTCGCTCGCGCCCAGGCCCGACGCGCCGATCGAGATCGCCATCGCGGCGGTGGAGATGGGGGCCTACCTCGGCGCCGAGAGCCTCGAGCAGGGCGTGGACGCCTGCGTGTCGTCCTGGCAGCGCATCGCGCCCAACACCATGCCGACCCTGGCCAAGGCCGGCGGCAATTACCTTTCCAGCCAGCTGATCAGCATGGAGGCGCAGCGCCACGGCTACGCCGAGGGCATCGCCGTGGGCACCGACGGCATGCTCAGCGAGGGCGGCGGCGAGAACCTGTTCCTGGTGCGCAAGGGCGCGCTGTACACGCCGCCGGTCGGCGCGGCGATCCTCGCCGGCATCACCCGCGACAGCATCATCACCCTGGCCCGCGACATCGGCCTCGAGGTGCGCGAGCAGCCGCTGCCGCGGGAAGCCCTGTATCTCGCCGACGAGGCCTTCTTCACCGGCACCGCCTGCGAGGTCACGCCGATCCGTTCGATCGACGGCCTGCCCATCGGCGCCGGCCATCGCGGGCCGGTCACGCGGCAGCTGCAGGAGGCGTTTTTCGGCCTCTTCAACGGCCGCACCCGCGACGTGCACGGCTGGCTCGACCGGATCGAACCCGAAGTCGAGACCGAGTGCGACGTGCACGCGGCCTACGCCTGACCCGGGCACTGCGATGGCGGCGCCGGCGGCAATGGGGTCAGAGTGCATTTTCGCGCGCGAGCCTTGCGCGACGCTGTCGCGCGAAGACGCGAAAATGCACTCTGACCCCATTTCCGCGCTCGATCCCTATGTCGAGCGCATCCTCAAGGCCAGCGTCTACGACGTCGCGATCGAGTCGCCGCTGACGCCGGCACCGAGGCTGTCGCGCCGCGTCGGCGCCGAGGTGCTGCTCAAGCGCGAGGACCTGCAGCCGGTGCATTCGTTCAAGTTGCGCGGCGCCGCCAATCGCATCGCCGCCCTGGGGGCTGCCCAGGCGCGGCCGGGCGTGATCTGCGCCTCCGCCGGCAACCACGCCCAGGGCGTCGCGCTGGCCGCGCAACGGCGCGGCATCGCCGCCGTGGTGGTGATGCCGGTGACCACGCCGCGGATCAAGGTCGACGCGGTGCGCGAACTGGGCGCCGAGGTCGTGCTGCACGGCGACGACTTCGACCAGGCCTGCGTGCGCGCGCGCGAGCTGGAGCGCGCGCGCGGCATGACCTTCGTGCATCCCTTCGACGATCCCTGGGTGATCGCGGGGCAGGGCACGGTGGCGATGGAACTGCTGCGCCAGCGCGACGGCGCCGGCATCGAGGCGGTGTTCGTGCCGGTGGGCGGCGGCGGGCTGGTCGCCGGGATGGCGGCCTGGATCAAGTCGCTGTACCCGCACATCAAGGTCATCGGCGTCGAACCCGACGATGCGCCGACGCTGCACTGCGCGCTGGCGCAGGGCGAGCCGGTGCGGCTGGCGCGGGTCGGCGCCTTCGCCGACGGCGCGGCGGTGCGCGAGGTGGGGCAGGAGACCTTCAGGCTGGCCCGGCAATACGTCGACGAGGTGATCCTGGTCGGCGCCGACGAGACCTGCGCCGCGATCCAGGACCTGTTCGAGGAGACCCGCGCGATCGCCGAACCGGCGGGCGCGCTGGCGGTGGCGGGCATGAAGCGCTACGCCGCGCGCGGCGCGAACGGGCCAGGCCGCGCGGTCGCGGCTTCAGCCGTGACCCGCGGGGCGCTGGTCGCGGTGGTGAGCGGCGCCAACCTCAATTTCGACCGCCTGCGCCACGTGGCCGAGCGCGCCGACCTCGGCGCGCGCCGCGAGGCGGTGTTCGCGGTCGAGATCCCCGAGCGCCCCGGCAGCTTCCTGCGCTTTTGCGAGGTCATCGGCCGCCGCGCCGTGACCGAGTTCAACTACCGCTACGCCGACCCGGCTCGCGCCCACATCTTCGTCGGCCTCGCGCTCGCCGATCCGGCCGAACGCGAGGCCGTGCGCGCCGCGATCGCCGCCGCCGGCTGCCCGGTCACCGACCTGTCCGACAACGAGATGGCCAAGCTGCACGTGCGCTACATGGTGGGCGGGCGCGCGCCGGCCAGCGACGAGCGCGTGTTCCGCTTCGAGTTCCCGGAACGTCCCGGCGCACTGCTGGAGTTCCTCGGCGCGGTGGGCGGGCGCTGGAACATCAGCCTGTTCCACTACCGCAACCATGGCGCCGACCGCGGCCGGGTACTGGCCGGCATCCAGGTCGACGGCGGATCGTCGGCGGAGTTCGACGCGCACCTCGAGGCGCTGGGATTTCCCTACGTCGAGGAGACCGCCAATCCGGCCTACCGGGCCTTCCTCTAGCCCGGGCGCCATCGAGGGGCTCAAAGCTCCAGCGAGGCCAGGTCGCCCTTGGTTTCGAGCCAGGACTTGCGGTCGCCCGCGCGCTTCTTCGCCAGCAGCATGTCCATCAGCTCGCGCGTGCGCTCGGGATCGTCCACCTGCAGCTGCACCAGCCGGCGCGTGTCCGGCAGGATGGTCGATTCGCGCAACTGCGAGGGATTCATCTCGCCCAGGCCCTTGAAGCGCGTCACCGCCACCGCGCCGCGGGTCTTCTCGCGCTCGATCTTCTCGAGCAGGATGCGCTTCTCCTCCTCGTCGAGGCAGTAGTAGACCTGCTTGCCGACGTCGACGCGGAACAGTGGCGGCATCGCCACGAACACGTGGCCGGCGCGCACCAGGGCGGGGAAGTGGCGCAGGAACAGCGCCGCCAACAGGGTGGCGATGTGCAGGCCGTCGGAGTCGGCATCGGCGAGGATGATCACCTTGCCGTAGCGCAGTCCGTCGAGACGCTCCGAGCCCGGGTCGCAGCCGATCGCCACCGCGAGGTCGTGCACCTCGTTCGAGGCCAGCACGCCGGACGACTCCACTTCCCAGGTGTTGAGGATCTTGCCGCGCAGCGGCAGGATCGCCTGGAAGTCCTTGTCGCGCGCCTGCTTGGCCGAGCCGCCGGCGGAGTCGCCCTCGACGATGAAGAGCTCGGTGCGGTTGAGGTCGGTGGAGGCGCAGTCGGCCAGCTTGCCCGGCAAGGCCGGCCCGCTGGTGACCTTCTTGCGCACCACGACCTTTTCCTGCCGCAGGCGCAACTGCGCGCGCTCGATCGCGATCTGGGCGATGCGCTCGCCCAGCTCCACGTGCTGGTTGAGCCACAGGCTGAAGGCGTCGTGCACCACCGTCTCGACGAAG
>CAZTNB010000266.1:0-3395 GCA_964614825.1 uncultured Gammaproteobacteria bacterium | reverse complement strand
GGGAGTCGCGACCGGGCCGGTCTGGCTCCGGCGTCGTCGCGAGACCGCGCTTGCGGCATGCTGGGCGCCCGCCGCTGCACCGATCGCGATGGCCACGACGTTGCGCCCCTACCTGCAGATCCACTTCTGCGTCCTGCTGTGGGGCTTTACCGCCATCCTCGGCAAGCTGATCTCGCTGCCGGCGGGGGCGCTGGTGTTCTGGCGCATGGCCATCGTCACCGGCGCGCTGGCGCTGGCGCCGCGGGTGTGGCGCGCGTTGCGGGAAACGCCGCCGCGCACGCTCGCCGTGTGGGCCGGCATCGGCGTGGTGGTGGCGCTGCACTGGCTGACGTTCTACGGCGCGATCAAGCTCGCCAACGCGTCGGTCGCGGCGACCTGCATGGCGCTGGGCGCGGTGTTCGTGGCCCTGATCGAACCGCTGCTGGGCCATCGCCGGCTGGAGCCGCGCGAACTGCTGCTGGGCCTCGCGGTGGTGCCGGGCGTGGCACTGGTCGTGGGCGGCCTCTCCGCCACGATGCGGGTGGGCTTCGCGGTGGGCGTGCTGTCGGCGGCGCTGACGGCGCTGTTCACCGTGCTCAACAAGCGCCACGCCACCCACGCCGACCCGCTCGCGGTGACCTGCGTGGAGATCGGCGCCGGCTGCGCCTTCCTCGCCCTGGTCCTGCCGCTGTGGACCGGCGCCGAAGCCGTGTTCGCGCCGCCCGGCGCGCGCGATGCGGCGCTGCTGCTGGCGCTGGCGGTGGCCTGCACCATCCTGCCCTTCGCCCTGTCGCTGGTGGCGATGCGCCACCTGCCGGCCTTCGCGGTGCAGCTCGCGCTCAACCTCGAGCCGGTGTACGCGATCGTGCTGGCGATCGCGCTGCTGGGCGAGCAGCGCGAGCTGTCGCCGGCGTTCTACCTCGGCGTGGCCATCGTGCTCGGCGCGGTGTTCGCGCAGCCGCTGGTGCTGCGACGGCGCCTGGAGCCGGCGGAGCTGGCGCCGCCCTAGGGAACCTCTGTACAAGTATCCGCACCCGCGTTGCTACTGTGCGCGCCCGCACCCGCGTTGGACGCCTGGCCCGCGGAACCACCACGCTCTGCGGCGTCCGCCTTGGTGCGAACGCGCACAGTAGCAACGCGGGTGCGGATACTTGTTCAGGGGTTCCCTAGCGCTCCGAGTGCCCGGCCTCGAACCAGTCGCGCCGCGCGAACAGGTTGGGCCGGATCAGGTCGATGAAGGCGCGCGCCTGCGGGCTGAGGTACTTGCCCTTGCGGATCACCACGCCGTAGGAACGCTGCGGGAAATAGCGCCGCATGTTGTGCACCGCGAGCCGGTCGCCCGGCACCAGGCAGATGCCGGTGACGATGGAGATGCCCAGGCCCATCGCCACGTACTGCTTGATCACGTCCCAGCCGCCGACCTCGATCGCCACGTGGTAGGGCACCTTGGCCTTCTGGAAGATCACGTCCACCAGGCGGAAGGTGGTCAGGCGCCGCGGCGGCAGGATCAGGCCGTAGGGCGAGAGGTCCTCCAGCCGCACCTCGCGCCGGGCCGCCAGCGGATGGTCCAGCGGCGTGATCAGCATCGGGTCGAAGTGGTACACGGGCTCGTACGAGAGGTCGTTCGGCACGTCGATCATCGAGCCCACGGCGAAGTCGACCGTGTCCGAGCGCAGCATGCCCAGGCCATCCTGGCCGGTGACGTTGTGCAGCTGCAGCCGCACCGTCGGGTGTTTCTCGCGGAAGGCCTGCACCAGCGCGGGCAGCAGGTACTGGATCGTGGACGCGCCGGCCGCGATGTTGAGCTCGCCGCCGCCGATGCCCTGGCGGTGGCTGCGGAACTCGGCGTCGAGGTTCTCGAAGCCCTCCACCAGCGGCCGCGCCAGCTCGTAGAGCATGGTGCCTTCGGGCGTGAGCTGGATGCGGCGGCCGCTGCGCGTCATCAGGGTGGCGCCGAGTTCCTTCTCCAGCGCCGCCAGCTGCAGGCTCACGGAAGGCTGCGACAGGAACAGCGCCTCGGCCGCGCGCGACAGCGTGCCCAGCCGCGCGGCGTAGCAGAACGCGCGCAGCTGCTTGAGGCGGTTGCCCTTGTAGTAGAAGCGCGGCGTCGCCGGCGGCGGCGGCGCCACGCCTTGCAATGCAGCATCGCGGCGCGCCCGGGCCTTGGCCTTGGACGCCGGCTTGCGTCCGGCCACGCTCAAACGCTTGTTGGGTTTCCCGTCTGCCATCAGCGGCTTAGCCAGTCATTGACATGGTCAATACGCCATATTGAAACATTTGCTTTGTCAAAGTACCAGCGCACGGCGTAAACCAGACCCAGCAAGATCGTTGGCCCGTGGCGCGGCAGGGGTGAGGAGCCCGCGCAGATTCCGGGACCGCGGCAGTGATGTAGGAGCGCACCTTGTGCGCGACCGGCGCCTCCAACGCGCCGCGCCTGCCGTTCCGCGCGAGCCCGGCTCGCATCGACGCTCCCAGGTTGCGGTCGCGCACAAGGTGCGCTCCTACAAGGGCATCGACCGCTTGCAGGGGAAGACCATGGCCGCAGCCGCAGACCGCATCCACGCCGACGCCCAGCCCAAGGTCCAGCTCAAGGGCGGGCCGGTTCCCGGCCATGCCGAGATCCTGACCCCGGGCGCGCTCGCCTTCCTCGCCGAACTGCACCAGCGCTTCGACGCCACGCGCCACGCGCTGCTGGCCGCGCGCGCCGCGCGCCAGGCGCGCTTCGATGCCGGCGAGTTGCCGGACTTCCTGCCCGAGACGCGGCACATCCGCGAATCCGACTGGCGCGTGGCCGAGATCCCCGGCCAGTTGCAGGACCGCCGCGTCGAGATCACCGGCCCGGTCGAGCGCAAGATGATCATCAACGCGCTCAACTCCGGCGCGCGCGTGTTCATGGCCGATTTCGAGGACTCGACCAGCCCGACCTGGGAGGCGCTGGTCGAAGGCCAGCTCAACCTGCGCGATGCCGTCGCCGGCACCATCGAGTTCACCTCGCCCGAGGGCAAGCACTACGCGCTCAAGCCCAACCCGGCCACGCTGGTGGTGCGCCCGCGCGGCTGGCACCTGCCGGAGAAGCACGCGCAGGTCGAGGGCCAGCCGATGTCGGGCTCGCTGTTCGACTTCGGCCTGTACGCCTTCCACAACGCCAAGGCGCTGGCGGCGAAGGGCAAGGGCCCGTTCTGGTACCTGCCCAAGCTGCAGTCGCACCAGGAAGCGGCGCTGTGGGACGAGGTCATGGCCTTCGCCGAAGTGCGCCTGGGCCTGCCGATCGGGACCATGAAGGTCACGGTGCTGATCGAGACCCTGCCCGCGGTGTTCGAGATGCACGAGATCCTGCACGCGCTGCGCGGCCGCATCGCCGGCCTCAACTGCGGGCGCTGGGACTACATCTTCTCCTACCTCAAGACCTTCCGCGC